>NZ_JBFRCK010000019.1:0-160243 GCF_040965775.1 Paraburkholderia sp. BR10954 | reverse complement strand
CGCGCGACGAGTCCGGTTCGCAGCTGGGCGCAGCGCAGAACACGCGCTATAGCACCGACGTTTTTGCGCGGTACGATGCAAAGGCCGACGCCGAGATCGACAGGATCATCAAGCAAAACGAAATGGTCTCGCGCGCGATGGCGGCGCAACCTCAACCGCAATCGCAATCGCAGCGCGTGGCGACGCATCAGCGCAACGCGAACGCGGGTTGATCCGATTCAGGGCGAGCTTGCCGCGACAGAGCAGGAAACGGCAGGCGGCGCTAGTATCGGCATCGTCATTCGACGGTGCGATCGGTGCGAGGTCAGCGGCTGGTTGATGACACGCCATGCTGGACGGGCATCGTCCCGTTCGGTATCCAACGTTGCTGACTGAGGAGGGGAAACGTGAAGTTCTCGATGAAAACAGAAATCCGCGCAGACGATGTTTCGATGATCGAGCATGCAATGAAGTCGGTGGACCCCGACGCGAAAGTCGCGGTCGACGTTGGCACGCAAAGCGTGAGCGTCGACTCGTGGCTGATGCCCGAAGAGTTTCTGGTCGCGTTCTACGACGAGGACTACGACGTGGCCATCAAGGAGTGGTGACATGAACAACGCTCGCGCCGATGTGGTCGGCGGGCACCGCATGCGTCGCGCGTCGCACGTGTCGGTCAGGCGGGCAGGATCTCAGCAATGACGACGATCACCACAGCGGCGTTGGCGGGCCCCTGGCTATGCGAGAACGCCGAGCGCGCATGTCCCGCCTTGTCACCCAGCACGGCAGCGAACAGATCCGAAGCTCCGTCGACCACGGCGGGCTGATCGTAGAAGCCATCGGCGGAACTGACGTGCCCCTCGACGCGAACGATGTGATGCAGGCGCTCGAAGCCGCCGAGATGCCGCGAGATCTGCGCGAGCGCGTTGAGCGCGGCGAGTTGGGCCGCCTTGCGGCCCTCTTCGAGCGTCAGGGTCTCGCCGACGCGGCCCATGTAGATCATTTTGCCGGCGGACAGCGGCACCTGCCCGGAGATGAAGAGCAGATTGCCGGCTTCGCTGACAGCCGTATAGCTGCCCAGCGGTTGCGGCGGAGTAGGCAGTTCGAGACCAAGTTCGGCGAGTTTCTGCTGGACTGACATGGTGGTTTGTCTCACAGTGTGATTGATTCGGCCTGCTGGCCGTTCGAATCGATGGACCCGATGCAGCGCACTGTAGGCGCATCCGCCGCGAATTCGAACACACACCGTGGACAAAGAGTCTTGCGCCACGAGAACAAATCTTGTGGAATCGGCCGGCTAGAGCCAGCGCCAGATGCCCGCGGGCCAGCCGGAGAGCGGGATATGCGCCCAGGTCGCCACGAGCCAGAACACCACGCCACCAATCAGCGCGTGCATGCCGAACCCGCCCAGCCGCGCGCGGCCGGCGGCGATCGCCGCGAACGGCAGATAGCTCGTCTGCGACTCCCATGCGGGCCACAGATCCGGTTGCAGACGCCGCTTCTTGCGGTCCTGCAACGCGGCACCGACCAGCGCGAGAACGATGATCGCCCCGGCAAGCACGATGTTCCGGGTGACCGGGAGCACGGCGATATGGCACAGCCCCCAAAGCGCGAACGACCACATCATCGGGTGACGTGTCACCGCGTACACGCCGTGCGCCGCGTCGGGAAGAGCGGCGGGCCGGCCAACGGTGGGCAACGCCGGGTTGCGGATCAGCGAGCCCATCAGAAGGATCGATGCGATCAGCATCACCACGGTCACAATCGTCCACACCACGTTGCCTGCCGGCCATAGCGGCTCGGAGACGGGCGTCCGGTCGTAAGCCATGACCATCCAGCCGAACGTCAGTATCGCGATCAGCGAATAGACGCCCATGGCGGCCCGTTCGCCGATTGCCCGGACCATACCGGCCCGCAGCGGATGGGACAGGAGAAAGTGGCTACCGACAAAAGCGAATGCCGCCACGACAAGTGTGCTTTCCATGGGCTCGGCTCCTCGAGTCAGATGATCGGTCGAACGTGTGCACTGGAGAATACTACTTCGTGTGCCGCAATGAGCGCGGCGGGCGTTTCGCGAGTTCGATTGCCGCGCGCGGGCATCCGGCTCGGGTCACAAGCCTTTACACGGCCCGTCGACGGGACGAGAGCGGCCCCTCGCTAAGGAGAGTAGGTGATCGAACGATCGCCGAAGCGACTTTGCAAGGCAGAGAGATCATGTTCAGCAAGCGCTGCCTGGTCACCGCGGCAGGTCGCTGGTTGAGGCGCCGGGAAGCGCGCTCCCTGGAGATTTAGACTCGAATACGGGAGTGAACGATGACGAGGATGGACTGCGGCGACCTTCCACGCAATAAATTAAACGCCTCAGGTGTTTGGCTGCTAAGAAACCAACGATCGCAAAACGTGAAGGTAAACCCGCAGAGCAAACATCCCGCCGCTGACTATCATACAAATGTCCTATCTCGATGATATTGACAATATGGATGCGTTCGCGATTCGGGTCATCCTTGCCGATGACCACCCCGTCATGCTCAGCGGTATTTCGCATGAGCTCGCAGAGGTGAAGACAATCCAGCTGGTAGGGACAGCGAGGAATTCGACTGAGCTGATCGCGCTTCTAACGAGCACACAGTGCGACGTTCTCGTATCCGATTACGCAATGCCTGCGGGCGACTACGGTGACGGAATCGCGCTGTTCTCTCTCATCAAACGTCGCTATCCCGAGATCAAGATCGTCGTTCTAACCATGCTCGACAACCCGGCGGTGATACGTGCGCTCGTTACACAAGGTGTAACGTGCATCGTCAGCAAATCCGATGCTGGCGCCCACCTTATCCCCGCCGTTCATGCCGTCCATAGCGGCGGCAAATACTATTCGCCAACGATCAATCAGATCGTCCAGTCGATCGACTGGAACCGTCGGGGCAGGGGCTCATCGGACGTGCTGAGTCAGCGCGAGTCCGAAGTTGTGCGTCTTTTTGCATCCGGGCTGACTGTGAACGAGATTGCCGAGAAATTGAGTCGCAGTAAGAAAACGATCAGCACACAGAAATCGAAGGCGATGGAAAAACTCGGCATTGAACGAGAAGTCGATCTGTTTCGGTATGCGATGGAAAATGGGCTGGTGACTTCATCGCAGAAGATGCCGGACGGTTCTTCCTCCACAGAATAAGTGCAGGAAGCGATTCGCCCTTGCAAATAACATTGAGAAGGTAAAGCCCTGACGGGATGCTTGCATTCTTGCGGATTTGGATTCCGTCGTTGACCGGATAGTCGCACTGAAGAACGCATACGTGGCAAGTGCAGGTCCGGGATCCTGGCGCTCGAAGTGACATAGGCGCGTCCGTCGTCACGCGTTACATACGCCATCGCGACGAACAACTGCGCATTGCACGAAACATCTGGGTTGGTCACCGTCACTGCGCGGGAACGTGGTCGCGACCGCACACAGACTGCTCAAGACCGCGAACGTACGCCTGTCCTATTTTTCTGATATTCCTCACTTATAAGACTAAGCCTATTACTGATCCGATGCGGCGTAGATAAAGTCTTGCCCGTTCGTTGTCAATAGGACACGACACGAGAATTCCGCCCCTCACTTTTAATGGCGTCTCTAACGCCTCAAATTACATTGCGACGGAAGTCGACTATGACCACATCAAGAATTCGCGTAATACTCGCAGACGATCATCCAGTGATTCTCGAAGGCGTGCGATACGAACTCGAAAGAAGCAGCACGATCTCGGTTGTTGGCACGGCGAAAAATTCGACCGAACTGATGGCCGCGCTGGCCAACTCGCCTTGCGACGTGGTTGTCTCGGACTACGTGATGCCCGGCGGACGTTATGGCGACGGACTGGCGCTTTTCGCTGCCATTCGCCAGCACTCTCCGAACGTGCGGGTGGTTGTGCTGAGCATGATGGAAAATCCGGCGGTTGTGCGGTTGCTGATGCAGGGAGGCCACTGCTGTATTTTCAGCAAGGCTGATCCGATCAGTAGCCTGACGATCGCGGTACATGCCGCCTACGCGAATGGTCGCTATCTGTCGCCGCGCGTGGCGGCGATCTCAGACACGATCAACCCGGGTGCGCGCGGCAACACGGCCGGAGCCCCATTGACGCGATGTGAACTGGAGGTCGTACGCCTGTTTGTTTCCGGGATGACTGTGACAGAAATTGGCGAGCTTTTGCGTCGCAGTAAAAAAACGATCAGTACGCAAAAGAGCTCGGCAATGCTCAAACTGAGTATCGAGCGAGACGCGGACCTGGTGCGTTATGGAATGGAAAGCGGCTTGGTGCCGTCCGCGGAGCCGGCCAATTCGTAGCAGAGCCCGACGCGTAAGTTTTTGGCCTCAGGCCTGAATCAGCGTGAGCGTGGCCCGCGTGCCGGCTTCCCTGGCGACGCTCCCGATGTTCGACTGCGCGACTGCTGTCGGTGAGGGCGCTCCATACCAGCAAACAATCTGTAGCGCGCGGTCCGTTGTGATGGCTGCCCAAAGGGAACGCGTTCGCAAGTTGGGCTAGGTGAAAACGATGACGCTTCAAGGTCACGTTCCGATTGCGCGACCACCAGTTATGCATCAAAATCGAATTGAAATTCCACGATGCATACCGTGGCATACAAGAAGGTTCGATATAGGGTAGGTGAGTTGACTTGCCTGGCCGCCCGAGCCCCGAATGAGTGGAGACGCGCAATATGGAAGAACTGACCGCCCAGAATGTGGGCACGAGATCGAGCAGCAGCTGGTATCGCGGATGGTTTTTGCTGATCCTGGTGCTGATCTATGCGTCGAGCTTCGTCGATCGCATCATCGTCGCGGTTGTTGGTCAGGCCGTGAAGATGGACATGGGCCTCAGTGATTATCAGGTCGGGCTGCTAGGCGGCCTCGCGTTTTCGATTTTCTATTCGGTGCTTGGTCTACCGATTGCGCGTTTGGCTGACAAATTCAACCGTGTCGTGCTGATCTCGGTCTCGATCGTCGCCTGGTCGGCGATGACCGCGCTTTGCGGCACGGCAGGCAGCTTCTGGCAACTGATGCTGTATCGCCTCGGCGTGGGTATCGGCGAAGCCGGCAGCACGCCGACCTCACACTCGCTGATCGCCGACGAGTTCGGTCCGCGCCGCCGGGCGAGCGCGCTCGCCCTCTATGCGCTGGGACCGCCGATCGGCGTGCTGGCCGGCGCGTTCGGAGGCGGCTGGCTCGTGGAGCATCTGGGCTGGCGTCCAGTGTTCTTTGTGGTGGGCCTGCCGGGGCTCGTGTTTGGCCTGCTGGCATGGCTGACACTGCGTGAGCCCAAGCGCGGCGGCGCCGATGGTGTCGCAGCCGGCACCGGCGCCAGCGCTCCGCCCCTGAGCGTGGTGTTCAAGCGGCTGACCTCGAGCCGCGCCTTCGTGCAGATGCTGCTCGGCACGGTGATCGGTGCGTTTGGCCAGTACGGTATCAACCTGTTCATCCCGATGTATTTCATCCGCGTCTACAGCATGAGCTTTGCCCAGGCCGGTGTGATTTTCGGTCTGGTGCTCGGCGTCGGCGGCATCATCGGCACTACGCTCGGCGGCGTGTGTGCGGACCGGGTCGGCGTCAACGATCGCCGCTGGTATGCGCGAATCCCGGCGCTGGGTACTGGACTTGGTTTCCCGCTGCTGGCACTAGCCTTCATCGCAGATCAGTGGCAGCTGAGCGTCGCGCTGCTGTTCATGGGCACGATCCTGCTTAACGTGTGGAACGGCCCGACCTTCGCGGTGGTGCAGAGCATCGTCGAGCCGCGCATGCGTGCTACCGCGTCGGCCATTGTGTTCCTGCTGATGAACCTGATCGGTCAGGGCCTCGGTACGCCGACGGTGGGTTTTCTCAGTGATCGTTTCGCATCGCACCTGTTCACGCAAGGTGATTTCCATGCGGTCTGTACCGTGCCGAAAGGGCCGCATGGTGCCGCGGCCGTGTTGCAGGGTCCATTTGCATCGGCATGTCATGACGCCTCGGCCAATGGTGTGCGCTACGCGATGCTGACGGCGAGCGTGGTGCTAATCTGGTCCGCCTTCCATTACCTCCGTGCGACGCGTCATCTGAAGAAGAATTCGTAAGACCTGTTTGGCGAGCATTGTCCCGACGGCGCCGTATGCAAATATGGCGCCGTTTCCCATTATCGCTAGTCGGGAAATGCGTATCTGGTATACCTATGCGGTATC
Source organism: Paraburkholderia sp. BR10954 (assembly GCF_040965775.1). NCBI lineage: Bacteria > Pseudomonadati > Pseudomonadota > Betaproteobacteria > Burkholderiales > Burkholderiaceae > Paraburkholderia > Paraburkholderia sp. BR10954. The sequence goes on along the minus strand of NZ_JBFRCK010000019.1, from coordinate 154,081 downwards.
ATAGGAATTCATGTTTTCTGCTAAACCTTTTATGTCTGTCATTCTCGTTCGATGAGCCAGATCCCAAAAATAAGCCGGTCGGTTGAAATCAAGGCCCTTCTCGAAGCGGAAATTGAGCGAGGCGAGCTGGTCCCGGGCGCAACGTTGGACGAGCGAGCACTGGCGACTCGCTTCAATGTCTCGCGCACGCCAATCCGCGAGGCGCTTCAGCAGCTCGCCGCACAGCGGTATGTACAGATCGTGCCGCGGCAGGGCGTATTCGTGAGCAAGATGTCGGTGCCGCAACTGCGTGACGTGCTTGAACTGCTCAGCGAGCTTGAGGTAGTGTCGGCCCGCCTCGCCGCGCGGCGAATGAACGATCAACAGCGAGCGGCGCTCCAAAAGGCGATCGACGAAGGCGTGGCCGCCTTGCAGGATAACGATCCGCGCGGTTTCGCCCGGGCCAATGTGGCATTCCACGAAGTGCTCTGCAACGCCTGCCACAACGATTATCTGGCTGATCAGATTCGTTCCATCCGCCGCCTGATCTCGCGTTACCGGCCCAAGCCGTTCCTCGCGCCGAGCCGCCGCGAGAAGGCCATCAACGATCACCAGAAGCTCGCTCAGGCGTTGCTTTCCGGCGACGAAGCCGCCGCCGAAGCCGCCATGGCCGAGCACTCGCCGGGCTTTTCGGAGTTCCTCGCCACTTTGCCGGAAGAGTACTTCGCGAGTGCGCCCACGCCTGGGCGTGACGGTGGTTCTTCCTCAACGGAACCGCCTTACGACGATCGTTGATGCGCCGTATTGGCGTCTTCCGGGATGGTCGAGTCCCGCTCCCCTGCCGTTCGTTGCCCCTGGTTTTTTGAGCTGAGCTCCCAGGGGCATTTCTTTTGGCTGCCAAACTGAACTGACGGCCAGACGCAATAGGTATACGTTGTACGCATACATCGCTGAGCCGCGCGATTTACGCATTCCCATGCTGCAGTTCCCACCTGCACTCCCGCTATCCCCTCCAACGCCCCAATCTGGCAAGCCTTTGCGCGCCGCGTAGTCTGCTCGCATGACCGGTGAGGGAAAACGATAGGTCGATATCCTAAACGTATTCTTGCGCGCACCAACAGGTATGCATCAAAATCGTGGATAGTATTCCACGAGACGGTCGGTGGAATATTAGAGCCGGTGGCGAGTGTAGCGGGCGGGCTTGAGTGACCGGAACCGGAATGGTTCGGGTTCCGGTGCGAAGCTGACCAGCAAATTTCGTTTGCTCCGAAAAAATGAGATAGGTGGAGACGTGGACATGAGGAAGAAACTATTGGCAGGCGCGATTGCAGCGCTGGCTTCGGTAGGGGTGCATGCACAAAGCAGCGTCACGCTGTACGGCATTATCGACAATGGCCTGACCTACGTGAACAACGTAAAAGGCAGCTCGCAGTTCAAGCTCGACGACGGCATCAATCAGGCGTCGCGCTGGGGTCTGCGTGGCGTCGAAGACCTGGGCGGCGGTCTGAAGGCAATCTTCACGCTCGAGAACGGTTTCTCGCTGAATACCGGTACGGCGAGTCACGGCGGCGCGCTGTTCGGCCGCCGCGCTTTTGTCGGTCTGACGAGCGACAGGTTCGGTACCCTGATTGCCGGTTACGACTACGATTTCATCTACGATTACATTTCGTACTACACGAACGTTGCCCAGTTCGCGCCGTCGTATGCGTTCCACGGTTCGTATGACGTCGACCGCCTGGCGGGTGAGCCAGTCAGCAACATGGTGCGCTATGAAACGCCGATCTGGCATGGCTTCGGTGCTGGCGTGATGTATGGTTTCAGCAATACGCCGGGACGTCTCGGCGGAACGTTCAACGGTGCCGCAAGCGTATTCAGTGCTGGCCTGAAGTACAGCCCGACCGCTTCGTTGAAGGCGCCGTACTCGTTGGCCGCAAGCTTTACCCGCACGCAAGGCGGTGCCGTCGGTGCAACTGGTGGACCGGGCGCAGGTACGATGGCGCAATACGCCCTACAGGCCGATGCGATTTACACGGCAGCGTTGGCTGGTCAAGTGCGTCTCGGTGATCGTTTCGCCTTGAACGGTGTCTACACGTACACGAGTGCGAATAGCCGGACGCTTGGCACCGTTGTGTCAAGCGGCTATGAAGCAGGCCTAACCTATGAGGCTTCGCCGTTTATGACGTTCGGCGCTGGTTTTACCTATATGGATCAGCGTAAGCTCGGCAAATTCAATCTGTATAGCTTCGGTGCCGACTATCACCTGTCCAAGCGTACGGACGTGTATGCCTTTGGCACCCTGCAGCATGCATTTGCTGGTCGCCAATTTGCTGACAACTTCCTGATCTCGACGCCGATGTCATACGGCGCCAGCGTCGGTACGAATGCAATCTTTGGGAACGGGCGTTCGAGCACTGCCAACCAGCTCGCCGTGCAAGTCGGTATTCGTCACCTGTTCTGACCGGTCAGGAACAAGCCGTACAGGTATGCATGGGGTTTCCCGGCATGCCATGCCTCGGACGCCACGCTTATGCGTGGCGTTTGCTCGTCCTGCAGACCGGATCACGCCCGGTTGCCTCGTTGTGCGTGTGGGAGAGCTTTTGCGCCGACAACGAAACACCTGGGTTGTGCTTCGTCAAGAAAGAAAGGCCAGATACTCATTCACATGAGGTCTGGCCTTTCTATTCGAGCCATGCTGCCGCGTGAAGCGGGCAGCATGGTTGATGGCGGAGATCAGAGATCGGCAAACCTGCCGTTACCGGCCGCGAGCTTTTCGAGCAGCGGCGCAGGCTTCCACCAGTAGCCGTACTCTTCGTACAGGCGCTTGATGTCCTGATAGACCTTGGCGAGGCCGATCTGGTCGGCGTAGTACATCGGGCCGCCGAGCTTGGCCGGGAAGCCGTAGCCTGTCACGTACACGACGTCGATATCGCTCGCGCGCAGCGCGATACCCTGTTCAAGCAGCTTCGCGCCTTCGTTGATCATGCCGTACATGCAGCGCTTGATGATCTCTTCCTTCGGGATCGAACGGCGCGTGATACCCAGGCGTGCCGATTCCTCGACGATGTACTGCTCGATCTCCGGGTCGCGATATGGCGTGCGGTCGCCGGCTTCATAGCGGTACCAGCCCTTGCCGTTCTTCTGCCCGAGGCGGCCCATCTCGACCAGTTTCATGATCAGGTCGTTCCAGCGGCGATCGTTCGGACGCGTGGCCATCTGCGCCTTGCGCGTCTGGTAACCGACGTCGTTGCCGGCCATGTCGTGCACCGCGAAAATACCCATCGCATAGCCAAAATCCTTGAGCGCGGCATCGACTTCGTGCGGCAGCGCGCCGTCTTCGACGAGGAAGTGGGCTTCGCGATTGTAGTTGCGGAACAGCGCATTGCCGATGAAACCCGGGTACACGAGCGAGTACACCGCCACCTTACCCATGCGGCGGCCGAGTTCCATCAGCGTGACGACCGCCTCGTCGGAGGTGTTGTCGGCGCGCACGACCTCGAGCAGACGCATCACGTGCGCCGGGCTGAAGAAGTGCGCGCCCACCACGTCCTGCGCGCGCGTCGTGACAGCCGCGATCTCATTGATGTCGAGGCCCGACGTGTTGGTCGCGAGGATCGCGCCAGTCTTCGCGTGGCGATCGAGTTCGCGGAAGATGCCTTGCTTGAGGCCGAGATCTTCGAACACCGCCTCGATGACGATGTCCGCGTCCTTGACGTCGGCGATCGCGGTCGAGCCCGTGATCAGCGCGAGCCGGGCATCGCGCGTGGCGTCGTCCAGCTTGCCGCGCTTGATGCTCTGGTTATAGTTGTCGCTGATGCGTGCGAGGCCGCGCTGCAGACCTTCGTCGTTCGCGTCGATCAGCGTGACCGGGATGCCGGCCGCCACGAGCGCCATCGCGATACCACCGCCCATTGTGCCCGCGCCGATCACGGCTGCGCGCCTGATATCGCGCGGCTTGACACCGGCGGCAACCGGGATTTGCGCGGCGAGCTTTTCGGCGGCCTTCACATGGGCCAGTGCCGCAGCTTCCTGCGGCGTGAGTTCTGCGGGTGCATTCATCGTTGCTTTACTCCGGCTTGACGAGTTTGGCGCTTCCGTCCACGAAACTCTGCAGACGTGCGGCGGTTTCGGGAGAACGCATCATGTTCGAGCTCATGTACTCGAGGAACAGGCCGTCCTCATGCGAGAGATCGTTCACGCGCGGCAGCAGGTTGGTGATGCGCCAGTTGGTGTCGGGCACGTTCTGCGCGATTTTTGCGGCGATTTCCCTGGCTTTGTCGAGTGCGCCGCCGATTGGCGTCAGATAGGTGATGATGTGCTCGCGCTGGCCTTCCTCGGCGGTCAGCAGACGGCCCGTCAGCATCATGTCGGCCATGACGGTGTAGCCGACCACACGCTGGATGCGCACCGTGCCGCCGCCGCCCACGAAAATGCCGCGCTGGCCTTCGGGAAGCCCGAAGAAGCATGAGTTGTCGCCGACGCGCACGTGTGCCGCCGTCGCCAGTTCGAGACCGCCGCCGACGACGGCGCCGTGCAGCGCCGCGACGAACGGAATAGGGCCGCGCGCAATCAGGTCGAACACTTCGTGCCACGAATGACGGCGGCGCTTCTTCGGCGGGGCGGTCTGGCCGGTGGCGCGCGATAGCGCCTCGCGCAGGTCGAGACCAGCGGAGAAGTGACCGCCATGGCCGTAGATCACGCCGCACATGGCTTCGTCGCCGGCGCGGTTGACGGCATCACGCAGTTGCGCAATCACTTCCTCGTTGATCGCGTTGCGCTTCTCGGGACGATTCAGCCCGATCAGCGCAACGGCGCCGTCGAGTTCATAGGTAACCTGGGTTTCGCTCATGCGGCGCTCCGTTGGATGTTTGTCTGGTGATGTTCAGGATGACCGTGCGACAGGTCATAGGTCGAGCACGAGGCGTTCGCTCTTGCAGCGCGACACGCACACCTGCATGACTTTCCCCCCCGCCTTGTCCGTATCGGAGAGGTAGGTGTCGCGATGCTCGATGTCGCCGCTCGCCACATGGGTCGAGCACAGACCGCAGTAACCGGCACGGCAGTCGTACATGACGTCGACGCCGTTATCGAGCAGGGTGTCGAGCACCGACTTGTCAGCGGGCACGGTCAGCACCTTGCCCGAGGACTTGAGTTCGATTTCAAACGTCCTGTCGCCGTCCTGCGGTGCAACTTCGCTGAACAGTTCGTAATGCAGATCGCACTCGTGCCAACCGCGCTGGCGTGCCGCCGCGAGCACCGCGTCGATCATGCCGGACGGCCCACACACGTAGATCGGCTGGTTGACCTCGGCGCCGTCGAGCAGCGCGTCGATCGACAGGCGCGTCGCGTTGTCGTCGTCGGCGTGCAGCACGAGGCGCTTGCCCGCGACGGCACGCAGTTCTTCGACGAACGGCAGCGCATCGCGCGTGCGGCCCGAGAAGTGCAGCGAGTAGTCGCGGTTCTGCCTGCTCAGTTCCGCCGCCATAGCCGCCATCGGCGTGATGCCGATGCCGCCCGCGATCAGGATGACCGAGGGCGGTGCGGCGAGCGGGAAGTGGTTGACGGGTGCGCGCACCGTGAGTGTGGCGCCCGCCTGCAGCGTGTGCATGAAGCGCGAACCGCCGCGGCCTTCGTCATCGCGCCGGACGCCGAGGCGGTAGGCACGCACACCCGCGCGCGTATCGACTCGCGGATCCGTGTTGATCAGCGAATACGAGCGCCATTGCGCGACGCCGCCATCGGCCGCAGGGATCTCAACCTGAATGTGTGCGCCCGGCTCGTAGCCGGGCAGCAGCGCATCGTCCTCAGCTTCGAGCGTGAGGGACTTGATCAGCGAGGTCGGCGCGCTGACTGACGCGACACGCAGCTTGAGAGTAGGCGCGAGCATGGTGGTCTTTCCGTGGATATTGCATCGGTCTCGCCGCGCGGGAACGCCGCGCGGTTTTACTGCAGGGTTTTATTACGCGGCGCTACTTCGAGTCCGCAAGCGAGCGCCAATCGGCGCCGGCCTGAATCACGCCGCCGACCGAGACGGCCTTCGAGTAATCGAGTTCCGGGCTCTCGGCGAGGGTCGGCGTCTTGCCGGCCATGAACTCGCGCGCCGCCTTCAGCAGCAATGCGCGCACGCGCAGCACGGCGCCGTCGGCCGAGCACAGCTGTTCCTGGGTGCGGTCGTAGATCGCGCCCTGGCCGAGGAACATCGCGAAGTCTTCCGTGCCGAGGTGCTGGTAGAAGCCCGTCGCGTGGCCGCGCTTCATCAGGTCGCGGTTCTGGCCGAACGATTCCTCGCGCGTGCCCGGCGGCAGTGGCGGGAAATTCCAGACGTCCGGCGTGGCCGACATGATCGTCATGCCGAGCGGGCGGTGCGGGTTGTACTGCACGAACCAGGCACGGTGCGTCACGTCGTCCACCGGGGTCGAGAAAAACACCGTGGTCGGGCCTTTCGCATCAGGCGGGCAGATGATGCCGTACCACGGCATCACGAAGTTGTTCACGCGTGCGTAGACCTTCTCGTCAGGCATGTCGCGCAGCGCGGCATAGCGATAACCATACGGACGATCTTCGAACTCGAAGCGCGGCGCGAGCGCCTTCGACATGAGCATGCGTTCGTTTCCGCCGCCCGCGGTGATCTGCGTGGTCGATTCGTGCAGTACGCCGACGTGCGACGAATCCATCGAGGCTTCGACGGCCTGCACCCAGTTGGTCGGCACTTCGACGCTCGTCACCGAGCGGTGTTCGGGCGGCAGGTCCATGAACGGCAGCTCGGGGAACACCGGTGACGTGTCGCCCTTGCCGAGCCACACCCACACGAGGCCGCCTCGCTCTTGAACGCGGTACTGGCCGGTCTTCACGCGCTTGCAGAACTGCGCCTGATCCCCGACCTGGTTCGGCGCTTCGACGACGGCACCGGTCGCATCGATCTTCCAGCCGTGGAAGATGCAGCGCAGGCCGTTGTCCTCGTTGCGAGCCATCATCAGCGACGTGCGGCGGTGCGGGCACAGTTCGTCCACCACGCCGACGTGGCCGTCAGTCGCGCGGAACGCCACGTAGTTCGTGCCGAGCAAGCGCACCAGCACCGGTGCGCCGTCGGCTTCGAGCTTCGCCGACGGCACGGCCGGAATCCAGTAGTGCTGGCGGATCATGTCGCCCATCGGCGCGCCGTTCTCGACGCGCGTCAGCAGCTCATTGTCCTCACGAGTCATTGCCATGATCTCTCCTCTGCGGGCTTCGCGGTTTGCGCGTCAGTCCTTGTAGTGGCGGAAGGCACGCGTGTAGACGCGCGTGCAGTTGCATTCGAAGATGTTCTTGCGCTGTTCGTCGGTCAGCCACTCGATGCTTTCGATCACCGGCTTCATGTCGTCGTAGTCACGGCCCGAGATCGGATCGCGCGCGCTGCCCGTGCCCGGTTTTTCGGTGCCGAACATCACGTTGTCGGTGCCGGCGACCTTGAGCAGCAGCTCGATCGAATCCTTCGAGTAGTTGCAGGTGTCGAAGTAGAGCTTCCTGAGCTGCTCGTCGAAGGTTTGCGGGCTGTTGCGGCGCGCGGCCCACGAACGGAAGCGGCCCATCTGGTAGGGGATTGCGCCGCCGCCGTGCGCGACGATGATCTTCAGGTTCGGATACTTCTCGAACACCGTCGATTCGAGCAGCGAGATCACGGCGATGTTCTCTTCGTTGATGAACTTCAGCGTGTACGACTCGCGCGGGTTGCAGCTGCCTGCGGAGTGGATCAGCGCCGGCACGTCGAGTTCGGTCATCGCGTCATAGAGGGGGTACCAGAACGGATCGCCGAGACCGGCCGGCGCCGGACCGTGGCCTTCGGTCGGGTCCGGGTTCAGCAGCGTGCCGACGAAGCCGAGTTCGTTCACACAGCGCTTGAGTTCGGCCACGCAATGCTCCGCCGGCGAGTCGTTCATGGACTGCGGCAGGCCGGCCACGCCACGGAAGCGGTCAGGGAACATGTCGACGAAACGCTTGATCAGGTCGTTGCAGTGGCGCGTCCACAGCTGCGTCACCCGCGCGGGCTTGATTGAGTGCATCTGCAGGTAGGGGCGCGGCGAAATGAACTGGATGTCGGTGCCGACCGAATCCATGCTGCGCACGAGTTCCTCGGCCTGCTTGCGCACGGCTTCGTCGGGGATGTTCGGCGCGCTCGACGGGTTCGCCCGGCCGCCGACCAGTTCGGCCATGTAGCGAAAACTTTGCGGGGGCATGACGACGTGGGCGTGGGAATCGATGATCATGGATGAGCCTCAGTTGGGTTCGGAGTGTTCAGCAAAAGACTGCGATGACTTGGGTACGGCGCGCTTTTGTAGCGCTCAAGCGACTACCGCAAGGGTTTCGAGCTGGATGACCATGCCGTGCTGAAGGTCGTGCACGGTCACGTGGCGTGCCGGGCGATGCGCGGCATCGGGCCAGAAGGCCAACCAGTGCGGGTCGATGTGTGCGCGCACCGAGTCGTCCTTGACGTAGACGGCGAGCTTCACCACCTGGTCCAGCGTGGCGCCGCCCGCGTCGAGGAAGCGCTTGAGGTTTTCGAATGCGAGGCGAACCTGATCGGACGGCGTCTCGGCGAGCTTGCCGGTGCCGGGATCCTTGCCCGCAATCGCCGACGAGCACAGCACGTTGCCGGCGCGCGCACCGAGCGGGATCGGCACCTTGTGCCCGAGGCCGGGAACGTCGATGGATTGGGGCATGTCTCCTCCGTGTCTAGTCGTGTTGGAGGGCGCGTGTCAGTCCGCGCCCAAATCGAAGAAATGGCGCGGCACCGCCGCGAGGAACTCCGAGAAACCGGTGGTGCCGGCCGGCACGTGTTTCATCATGGCTTCGGCGGCTTTGGTTTCGTCGCCGCTCTGGATCGCACGCGCGATGCCGAAGTGCTCTTGCAGCGAACGCGCGATCTGGCCGCGGCTGCGCAGGTCGGACATGCGATAGCGCGCCGAGCGGCGGCGCGCCGTGCGGATCTGCTCGGCCAGGTACTGGTTGCGGCTGCCTTCGTAGATCAGCTCGTGGAACTGCGCATTGGCGATCGCGTACTGGTCGGCGTCGTCTTCCACGGCTGCTTGCTGGCATGCCAGAAGCGCATGATCCAGTTGTTCGCGCAGTTCGTCACTCGCACGGCGCGCGGCGAAACGCGCGCACAGTGTCTCGAGCTCGCCGATGTATTCGAGCATGGCGCGCACCTTGCCAATCGACAGGCGGGCCACCGTAATGCCCTGGCGCGGCGAGATCACGACCAGATCGCGCGCGGCCAGATGTTGCAGCGCCTCGCGAACCGGCGTGCGCGACACATTGAAGCGCGTCGCGAGTGCACGCTCGTCGACCAACGTGCCCGGTGCGAGCTTGCCCTGTTCGATTTCGGCCTGCAGGGTCGCCCGAATATCGCTCGCGAGACTGGCCCTACCGCGGGCGGGCCGCTCGGGCGCTTCGCCCGCCGCGCCGCTACGCTCAAGAGTGGGGTCTGCTGCAAGTTTCATTGAGTTGCGATGCTCGGTATGTTGGAAATTGCGAGAAATATACCAACACAAGTTTGTGGCATGCAATACGGTGTTTGCCCCGGCGTATCCCAGTCGTCCCTTCGCAATCATCGGTGCTGGCCATAAAGTCCTTATGTTTCAATTGGGTGAGTCGATCCGGTGGACGCATTGCGCCGCCGCCTAGGGAAAGTACCAGGGTGGGTTTTGAGAGTCTGGTGTATTGAGAAGGTAGCTCTGGTATGCCAGAATGCACCACATCACCGCCGATTCTGGTATGCCAGATCCGCATTCATTCAACATCACAGGTCAGATCAGATGAGCAAGAGCCTTACAGATGTCGCAGGCGTGCACCCTGTCGAGCGTGTGCTCAAGCCGAAGTCGATCGCGATCGTCGGTGCATCCGCCGATCCGCGCGCTTTCGGTCATTTCGTGTTGCAGAACCTCGAGCGCTTCGGCTATGCGGGCGATATCCATCTCGTGTCGCGCAGCAGCCAGGCAATCAACGGTCGCGCCTGTGTCAGCAGCGTCGAGGCGCTGCCGCAAGGTATCGATCTGGCCGTGCTGTGTATTCCCGAGTCGGGCGTGCTCGACACGGTGCGCACGCTCGGCACGCTAAAGGCCGGCGCTGCCGTGATCTTTGCGTCGGGTTATGCCGAGGCGGGCGACGAAGGCCGCGCGAAGCAGGAAGAATTGGCGCGTGTGGCAGCCGATGGCGGCGTGGCGCTGATCGGCCCGAACTGCATGGGTTTCACGAACTTCGAGGCCGGCGTGCCGGTGACCTTCGAAGCCGTGGCGCCGTACCCGAGCGGCGGCCGCCGTGGCGTGGGCGTGGTGGCGCAAAGCGGCGCGATGGCCGCGAACCTGCGCGACGCGTTCAAGGGCCGTGGCCAACCGATGACGGCAACCGTTTCGACCGGTAACGAAGCCAGCCTCGGTATCGAAGACTACCTGGCCTGGTTCATCGCCGATCCGCAGACGAGCGCAATCGCGGTCTACGCCGAGCAGATCCGTCGTCCGCAGACCTTTCTGCTGCTCGCCCGCGAAGCACGCGCCGCAGGCAAGCCGATCGTGATGCTGATGCCGGGCAAGAGCGCCCGCGCCCGTGAGGCGGCGCAGTCTCACACAGGCGCACTGGCAGGCGATCACGCGACGGCGAGTGTCCTGCTGCAGCGCGAAGGCGTAGTGGTCGTCGATTCGCTCGACGAACTGTTCGATACGACGACGATCCTGGCCCGCTTCCCGGTGCCCCCGGCGGCCGGTACGGCCGTGATGACGGCCTCGGGCGCGGTCAAGAACATCACGCTCGATTTCGCCGAGGACATCGGCCTGACGCTGCCACGCCTGACCGACGCGTCCGTCAGGAAGCTGACCGAACTGCTGCCCGACTACGCCGTGGCCGACAACCCGCTCGACTACACGACGATTGGCGTGCGCAACCCGGGCCTGATCGGCGAACTGATCGACACGGTGCTAAGCGATCCGAACATCGGTTCGCTCATGCTCGCGATCATGGGCGGTCCGTCGATCGCTCAGCGCGACAAGGCCGATTACCTCGTGCCGGCGCTGGCGCGTGCAACGAAGCCCGCCGTGCTCGCGGTAATGGGCGATAACAACCAGCTTGAAGAATTCTTCACGGAAGCGATCGCCGCGAGCGGCGTACCGTTTTTCCGCTCACCGGATCGTGCGCTGCGTGCTTGCGCCCGCGTGGCTGCATATGGTGAGTCGCTAGCGCGCGCCGAGCGTGCGAGGACCGAAGCGCCGAAGGTGATCCCGCTGCCGGGCGCCGTGCCGCCCAACGGTATCTTCGCCGAATACCAGGGCAAGGGCTGGCTTGCCGCGGCCGGTCTGCCGGTGCCGAAGGGAGGTCTCGCGAAGTCGTTCGACGAAGCGCTCGAGATCGCCGATGAAATCGGCTACCCGGTCGTGCTGAAGGCCCAGGCAAGCGAACTGCCGCACAAGAGCGACGTCGGCGGCGTGGTGGTCGGCCTCGCAGATGCCACCGCGCTGCGCGCCGGCTGGGACAAGCTGCATACGAGCGTGAAGTCGCATCGTCCGGAACTCGTGCTCGACGGCGCGCTGGTCGAAGCGATGGGCCCGCGCGGTCTGGAACTGGTCGTGGGTGCGAAACGCGACGCGGACTGGGGGCCGGTCGTGCTCGTGGGCCTCGGGGGCATTTTCATTGAGGTGCTCAAGGATGTGCGCCTCGTGCCGGCCGACCTGTCGGAAGACGACATCGTGGTCGAGCTGGGCCGACTGAAGGGTGCCGCGATGCTCGAAGGCGTGCGCGGCGCAGCAGGCGTCGACGTGCGCGCGGTCGCGAAGGCCGTGGCGGCGATTGCCGACCAGATGCGCGCGAACCCCGACATCACAGAAATCGACGTCAACCCACTGGTGGCCTACCCGGACCGTGTGCTCGCGCTCGACGCGCTCGTCGTGTGCGGCGCTCAGGGCGCCTCGACCCATCACTGAGCCCTGGATCTGAGGAGACACATCGAATGAAACTGGAATTCTCCGCCGAGGACCAGGCATTTCGCAGCGAAGTGCGCGAGTTCGTGAAGAACAATCTGTCACCGCGTCTGAAGCGCAAAGCCGAGCTCGGCCTGCGCATCGAGCGCGAGGATTATGTCGAGTGGTACACGTTGCTGTACGAGAAGGGCTGGATCGCGCCGTCGTGGAAGAAAGAACATGGTGGACCGGGCTGGACGCACGTGCAGCGCTACATCTTCGACGAAGAAACGCTGCTGGGCGGCGCGCCTCGGATCGTGGCGAGCGGCATCAACATGCTCGGCCCGGTGCTCAACGAATTTGGCACACCTGAGCAAAAAGCGAAGTACATCCCGAAGATCCTGCGCAGCGAAACCTGGTGGGCGCAGGGCTTCTCGGAGCCGGGCGCGGGCTCGGACCTCGCGGCGGTGCGCACCACGGCCGTGCTTGCCACGGACGATGAAGGCGAGCACTTCATCGTCAACGGCCACAAGGTCTGGACCTCGTACGCTCACTGGTGCGACATGATGTTCGCGCTCGTGCGGACCGATCCGAGCGCGAAGCCCCAGGAAGGCATCTCGTTTCTGTTGATCGACATGCATGCGCCGGGCGTCCAGGTTCGCCCGATCAAGATGCTCGAAGGCGGTACCGACCTCAACGAGGTCTACCTCGACAACGTGCGTGTGCCGAAGGAAAACCTCGTCGGCGAACTGAATAAGGGATGGACCTACGGCAAGTTTCTGCTCGGCCATGAGCGCACCGGTATCGCTGGCATCGGCTCGTGCAAGCAGCAACTGGCCCGAGCCAGGTATCTCGCGAAGCGGATGGGCCTCGAAGACGATCCGCTGCTCCAGTCGCGCATCAGCCGTTTCGAAGTCGAGCTGATGGCGCTCGAATTCACGGGCCTGCGCATGCTGAGCGCGAATCAGTCGAGCCGCGTGCCTACGGTTGAGGCGCCGATGCTCAAGGTTCGCGGCACGGAGCTGCGCCAGGGCATCTACGCACTCCTGACAGAAATCGCCGGTCCTTTTGCAGTGCCGTTCGACGAGCAGGCCATGCTCGATGCAGCCGGCTACGACGGCCCGAGCCCGGACGAACTGATCGCGGTCGCGGCGAACTACTTCGACGCTCGCAAAGCGTCGATCTACGGCGGGACCAACGAAGTGCAGCGCAATCTGATTAGCCGCGCGTTCTTCAATGCTTGAGGCGGAATACGAACATGGATTTTTCTCTGACTGAAGATCACGTCACGCTGCAAGACGCCGTGCGCCGCTTCTGCGATGGCGAATATCCCGCGCATCTGCGTGGCAACGCCGAGGACCGCGAACTTGCCGCCAGGCGTCGCCGTGGGCTGGCCGAGATGGGCGTGACCGGCCTCGTGATCGACGCCGATCACGGCGGCAGCGGTTACGGTGCGGTGGAAACGATGCTGGTCGCGCAGCAGTTGGGCCGCGCGCTCGGTGGAGCGGGCTGGTTAGCGAGCGGGCTGCCGGCTGCCACGCTGATCGGCTCGGCCGGCAGCGACGAACAGAAGGTCACATGGCTCGAAGCCGTGGCAAGAGGCGAAGAGGTGCTGGCGTTCGCCGTTAGCGAGGCCGAGTCGCGTTACGACGTCACGCGTCTGGCGGTGCCAGCAACCGAAACTGGCGACGGCTGGAAGATCAACGGCACGAAGACCATTGTGTTCGACGCCGCAATCGCTGGCGCCTTCGTGGTGGCCGTGCGTACCTCGGGCCAACGCGGCGACAGGCAAGGCCTGACTCTGTTCCTCGTGGAAGCGAAGGCGCCCGGCATCAGCCTGCGCAACTTCGAGACAATCGACGCACGTGAAGCCGCGCACGTCACGTTCGCCAATGTGTCGGTGACCAAGGCCGATCTGATCGGTTCGCCCGGTGCGGCCCACGACCTCATCGAAGCTGCCCTCGACCGCGCGAACGCCGCGCTGGTGGCGGAGTCGGTCGGCGTGCTCGAAGCACTGCTCGAACACACGTCCGAACACCTGAGCACACGCACACAGTTCGGCGCGCCACTCGCGAAGTTCCAGGCGCTTCAACACCGGGTGGCCGACATGCTGATCTCGCTCGAACAGAGCAAGTCGATGGCCTGCGCCGCCGCGCTGGCCGTGGATGGGAACGATCCTGACCGGCGCCGCCGTTTCGTGTCGGCGGCGAAGGCCTATGTCGGCGACGCATGCCGAACAGCGGGCGAATGGGGAATCCAGCTGCACGGCGGCATGGGCATGACCGAAGAGTGCCGCGTCGGCCACTACGCGAAGCGCATGTTCGCGATCAACATGACCTATGGCGACGCGAGCTGGCATCTGCAGCGCTTTACTTCGCAGCGTCTTGCCCAGGGGGAAGCATGAGCCTGAACGGAGCAGCTTATATCGTCGGGGCTTACGAGCACCCGACGCGCAAGGCCGACGAACTGTCGGTGCTGCGCCTGCACGCCGATGTGGCGAAGGGCGCGCTCGACGACGCGGGCCTGACCAAGGACGACATTGACGGCTACTTCTGCGCCGGTGACGCGCCTGGCCTCGGCACCACGACAGTCGCCGAATACCTCGGCCTCAAGCTTCGCCACGTCGATTCGACCGAATGCGGCGGCTCCGCGCCGATCCTTCACGTCGCGCACGCGGCCGAAGCGATCAAGGCCGGCCGTTGCAACGTGGCGCTGATCACGCTAGCGGGCCGTCCGCGCGCAGCAGGCGCCGCGCTGTCGCTGAAGGCGCCGGACCCGGACGCGCCGGAAGTGCAGTTCGAGCTGCCGTTCGGGCCGGCTACGCAGAACCTGTACGGCATGGTCGCGAAGCGTCACATGTACGAATTCGGCACCACGAGCGAACAACTCGCATGGATCAAGGTGGCGGCCTCGCACCACGCGCAGCACAACCCGAACGCGATGCTGCGCAACGTCGTGACCGTGGAAGACGTCGTCAATTCGCCGATGGTGTCCGCTCCGCTGCATCGTCTGGACTGCTGCGTGATGAGCGACGGCGGCGGTGCGTTGATCGTCGCGCGTCCGGAGATCGCGAAGAAGCTCAACCGTCCGCTCGTCAAGGTGCGGGGCACGGGCGAGGCGCCCAAGCACGCGGCCGGCGGCAAGATCGACCTGACCTGGTCGGCGGCGAAGTGGTCGGGCGCGGCCGCGTTCGCCGAGGCTGGCCTCACGCCGGAGGACATTAAGTACGCGTCGCTGTACGACAGCTTCACGATCACGGTGCTCATGCAGCTCGAAGACCTCGGCTTTTGCAAGAAGGGGGAGGGCGGCAAGTTCGTGATGGACGGCAACCTGATTTCGGGCGTCGGCAAGCTGCCGTTCAACACCGATGGCGGTGGTCTGTGCAACAACCATCCCGCGAACCGCGGTGGCGTCACGAAGGTGATCGAGGCCGTGCGCCAACTGCGCGGCGAGGCTCATCCGGCCGTGCAGGTCAAAGATTGCGATATCGCGCTCGCGAACGGTATCGGCGGCGCGCTGGCGTCGCGTCACACCGCGGGCACGCTGATCATGGAACGGGAGTAATCATGAGCACAACCCAATCGACCACCGGCACACCGGCTCAGGGCGCGGCGCCTGCTGCCAGACCCACCGCGAAGCCCGCTGGCCCGCGCCGCATCCACGCGCCGCGCGTGCTACCCGAGGCCATGCCGTTCTGGGTCGCCGCGAAGGAAGGGCGCCTGCTTATCAAGCGCTGCCAGGACTGCGGTGAAACGCATTACTACCCGCGCGACATCTGCCCGCACTGCATGAGCTCGAACACCGAATGGTTCGATACGAAGGGGCTGGGCGCGGTCTATTCGTTCAGCACGATGGGCAAGGACGAGGCGCGCTACACGCTCGCCTACGTGACGCTCGACGAAGGCGTGACGATGCTGACCAATCTGGTCGACTGCGATCCCGCGGCGCTCTCGGTTGGCCAGCGCGTGAAGCTCGTCTTCAAGCCGAGCGAAGGCGAATACCCAGTGCCGATGTTCACGCCGGCCTGAACGAAATCCAGAGAGGAGATACGGCATGTCAGCCGATTTCAAGGAACAGCACGGCCGCCACGATCCGAACAGAGGTCCGCTGTCGCGTTTCACGATCATCGACGCCTCGCGCGTACGCGCGGGCCCCACGGCCATGCGCGTGTTCGCGGACATGGGCGCGCGCGTGATCAAACTGGAGATTCCGCGAGGCGCGCCGGGCGGCGACGACATGATCGGCGGGCGTGACCATAACCGCGCCGACTACGAGAATCTGCACCGCAACAAGGAAAGCCTGACGCTGAACATGAAGGACCCGGCCGGCCTCGGGATTCTTCGCGAGTTGGTCAAGCGTGCGGACGTCTTCATCGAGAACTTCCGCCCCGACGTCAAGGATCGCCTCGGCATCGGCTACGAAACGCTGCGCGCCATCAATCCGCGCCTCGTTTATGCAAGCATTTCGGGCTTCGGTCAGGATGGCCCGTACGCGAAGTGGCCCGGCTTCGACTCGATCGCACAGGGCATGGGCGGCTTGATGAGCCTCACCGGCAAGCCGGGCGAAGGTCCGATGCGCGTCGGCATCCCGATTGCAGACCTGTGCTCGGGGCACTTCTGCGCGCAGGCGATCATGACCGCGTTGCTCGAGCGCGAAGCTTCGGGCGAGGGCCAGTGGGTGCAGACCTCGCTGCTCGAAGCACAGATCGCGATGCTCGACTTCCAGGCCGCGCAGTGGCTGGTGGACAAAAAGGTGCCGCAGCAGGCCGGCAACGAGCATCCGCTCACGGTGCCGACCGGCGTGTTCCCGACCAGCGATGGCTTCCTGAACCTGGCCGCGATCGGCAATGCGATGTTCGGGCGCCTGTGCGAGGCGCTCGGCTTGCAGCAGCTGGTCGGCCAGCCTGGCTACGAATCGGATCCTGCCCGCGTCGAGAACCGCGATGCGGTCAACAAGGCGGTCGGCGATGTGTTCCTCACGCGCACCACGCGGGAGTGGACCGAGCTGCTGATCAAGGTCGGCGTGCCGTGCGGCCCGATCTACAAGGTCAACGAAGTATTCGACGATCCGCAGGTCAAGCATCTGGGCGTCGCGTGGCCGGCCGATGTGCCGGGCAAGGGCGAGGTGTCGTTCGTCGGCACGCCGTTCCGTCTGTCGCGCTACCCGCGCGCGCAGACGCCGCGCCTCGCCCCAGAGCAGGGCGAGCATACGCAGGCGATCCTGAACGAGCTTGGCTACGACGATCAACAGATAGAGCAGTGGCGCTCGGCCTTCGTGGTCTGACGCACGCTCACGGCACGTATTGAAGAGAGGGAGACGAAATGGCACGACTGGTCGCCGGATTCGGTTCATCGCACAGCATCATGCTGGTTTGCCAGCGCGAAGACTGGCAGCATGGTTTCAAGCAGGTCGATCCGAAGAATCCGCATTACTTCGATCGCCTCGGCAACCCCACGACGTATGAAGCGTTGCTCGAGATCGCCCCGACGGATTCCGAGGCGATGGTGTCGGCCGAGAGGATGGGCGAGCGCTACGATCAGGCCGAAGCCGCCATGGACGAAGTGCGCGATCGTATCCGCGCGGCGAAACTCGACGTGCTGCTCGTGGTCGGCGACGACCAGACCGAACTGTTTCGCACGACCAACAACCCGGCATTCGCGATCTACTACGGCGAGACGATCCGCAACGCGAAGCGCGAGGTGAGCCCGAACGCGAACTGGTATGCGCGCGCTCGCACGATGCGCCAGGAGCCCGATGCCGACGTGCACTACCCCGTTAAGGCCGACATGGCGCGCTGGCTGATCCGCGAACTGTGCGACCGCGATTTCGACATCGCGGCGATGGATGGTCTCGAGCGCGACCAGTACGAGGGCCATGCGTTCTCATTCATTCACCGCCGCTATTTGCAGGGTCTCGACCTGCCAGTGATTCCGGTGATCGTCAACACGTTCGATCCGCCGAACCAGCCCACGCCGCGCCGCTGCATCCAGCTCGGCCGTGCGCTGCGCGAGCTGATCGAGGCCTATCCGGAAGACCTGCGAGTGGGCGTGCTGGCTTCCGGCGGCCTGTCGCACTTCGTCGTGGACGAGGACCTGGACACCGGCATCATCGATGCAATCCGCCGCAAGGACAGTGAATGGCTGGCCGCGCTGGATCCGAAGAAGCTGCAGGCTGGCAGCTCGGAGATCCGTAACTGGATCATTGGCGTAGAGGCACTGAAGTCACTCGAGCTCGAATGGGTCAATTACGTGCCCGGTTACCGCACGCCGGCCCTGACCGGCACGGGCCTCGCTTTCGCGGCCTGGCATACGCTCGACTGAACGCGGCAGCGCGGTCCGTTCAGGACGGGCGCTCGCATGGCACTTCAAGTTTCTTTCAGGAAAGTACAACACATCATGGCTGACCAAAACGTACAGCGCCTGCGCCGGCTCGATTGCTGCGCCGTCTCGGACGCGCTCGACAAACTCAAGCTGAGCGGTGTGGTGAGCGGTTTGCCGCAACGCGCCGGTGCGGGCCGCGTCGCGGGCCGCGCGATCACCGTCAAGCTTGGCACGGGCGAAGCGCCCCTGGGGCCGCCGGTGCACCTTGGTTGCACGGCTGTCGAACAGGCCGACGGCGAGAACGTGATCGTCATTGAGCAGAGGAGCGGCGTGGAAGCCGGTTGCTGGGGCGGTCTGCTGTCGCTCGCGGCGAAGGTCCGCGGCGTGGCCGGCGTGGTCGCGGACGGCGCGGTGCGCGACATCGACGAAGCCGTGGCGTACGAGCTGCCCGTGTTCAGCCGCTCGACGACGGCTCGCACCGCGCGCGGCCGCGTGGTCGAGAAGGGCACGAATATTCCGGTGCAGATCGGTGACGTTCGCGTGGAAGCCGGCGACTACGTCGTGGCGGACAACAGCGCCGCGATTTTCATTCGCGCAGCCGACATGGAAGCCGTGTTGGAAGTTGCCGAAATGATCGTCAACAAGGAGGCCGCGATGGCCAAGGCGATTCTGGCCGGCACGTCGGTCGGGCAGGTGATGGGCGGCAGCTACGAGCATATGCTCAAGTAAGCGGCATCCGGACAAACTCACGAAATACGCAGGAATCCATTCCATGACGACTCAGGACAAGAACGTCGAGCGCGCAGCAAAGCTCGACACGGCGACCCTTTCCGACGCACTCGACAAGCTCGGCATCGTGGGCCAGTGCTACAAGATCAAGCCCCGCAGCTCGAATTTTCGCACCACCGGCCGCGCCTACACGATCAAATACGGTCCGCCTTCGAACCCGCCGGGCACCGTGGGCGACTTCATCGACGACGTGCCGGTCGGCAGCATTGTCGTGCTCGACAACAACGGCCGTGAAGACGCCACCGTGTGGGGCGACATCATGACCGAGATCGCGCACCGCCGTGGCATTGCCGGCACCGTGATCAACGGAGTGTGCCGCGACGTCGCACTGTGCCTGAAGCTCGGCTACCCGGTGTTCAGCCGCGACCACTGGATGCGCACCGGCAAGGACCGCGTGCAGGTCGAAGCCGTGAACGTGCCGGTCAACATCGGTGAGGCGCGTGTCGCGGCGGGAGACCTGCTGCGCGGCGACGCCGACGGTGTGATCGTCATTCCGCGCGAGCATGAGGAGGCTGTGCTCGAGGCTGCCGAAACGATTCACAACGCTGAAGAAGCGATCCGCGAGGCCTGCCGTGGCGGCATGCGTCTCGACGAGGCACGCAGGCAGTTCAAGTACCACCAGTTGCAGACCAAGGGGAAGTAATGAGCGCCACGAACAACGTCAAGGAACACGATTCGTCGACGACGATTCGCACCGATTTCGAGCGCGTCGACGCGAAGGTCGTCGAAGCCGCGCGCAACGTGCCGGCAGCCGCATTGCACGAGGCCGGCGGCAAGATCGGCGTGCTGCCGACTTCGATCAGGCCGGTCGCGCCGGGCTTCCGGATCTGCGGCACGGCATTCACCGTGCATTCGCCGGGCGGTGACAACCTTTGGCTGCACCGTGCCATCCTCGCGGCCAAGCCGGGCGACGTACTCGTCGTCTACGCGAACGGTGCGTACGATCATGGCTATTGGGGCGAGGTCATGACCACGGCGGCCAAGGTGCGTGGTCTTGCGGGCCTCGTCATCGACGGCTGCGTGCGCGATGCCGACCTGCTGGAACAGATCGGCTTCCCGGTGTTCTCACGCGGTCTGTCGATTCGCGGCACGGGCAAGGACTATGGCGCGATCGGCTGGCTCAATGCGCCGGTGCTGCTCGGCAACACGACGGTCGAGCCCGGCGACCTGATCGTCGGCGACCGCGACGGCGTGGTTGCGGTACCGCGTGCTCGTGCGTCCGAAGTGGTCGCGAAAGCCGCGCAGCGCGAAATCGATGAAGCGGCAATCTGCAAGCGCATCGAGGCCGGAGAGACCACGATGCAGATCTACGGCTTTCACTGAATCGAACATACGGGAGAGATGGCAATGAGTGAGATGGCACCGGGCCAGGCGCCGGAATTGGTGGTCAATGGCCGCGAGGCCGTCATCACGCTGCGCCGTCCACAGGTCGCGAACCGCCTTGAGTTCTCCGATCTCGAGACGATTCGCGGCTACCTGCGCGAAGTGAATGCGATGGAGCACGTGCTCGTTCTGCATCTGCGCGCCGAGGGCAGGCATTTCTGCTCGGGCTTCAATATCCACAGCGTCGGCGCCGGCAATATCGGCGAAGCCTTCGAGGCCCTCGCGGGAGAGCTGGAAACCGCGCGGCCGGTGACGATTGCTGCGGTGAACGGCGGCGTCTATGGCGGCGCGACGGATCTCGCGCTGGCCTGCGATTTTCGCTATGGCGTCACGAATTCGCAGATGTTCGTGCCGGCCGCGAAGCTCGGCCTGCTGTTCTATCAGGGCGGACTGCACCGCTATGTTTCGCGGCTTGGCGTGAACGTGGCCAAGCGTCTGCTGCTCACGGGCGCGAGCTTCGATGCCGGGCAGATGCGCGATTGCGGCTTCCTCGACGAGGTGGTCGAACCCGCGCGTCTGGAACAGGTGACCGGCGCATTGGGCGCGCAACTGGGTGGCATGGCGCCGCTCGCGCTGCTCGGCATGAAGAAGCATCTGACGCGCATCGCGGCGGGTCGCTTCGATGCTGTCGATTACGCGCAGGATCTGGCCCGCGCCGATGCCTCCGACGATCTGCGCGAGGGTGCGCTGGCCTGGCAGGAAAAGCGCGCGCCCGCATTCAAGGGGTGCTGAGAGGCGCTGAACGCATTTTTATCGAGGGCGCATGTTGCGCCCGATCTTCTTCGGGGTTCATCTGGCAATGATTGCGGCGATCCATCCGTACATACGCAAGATTATGGACGGCGAACTGGCGGCACCGCCGATCAGCACCACGCTCGGCAACAGGATTGTCCTGGTCGATATCGAGGCGGGCCGCATCGAATGCGAATATCAGGGCTTGCCCGCATTCGCGAATCCTGCCGGGCAGGTTCAGGGCGGAATGCTCGCGGCGATGCTCGACGACGTCACGGCGTTGCTGTGCATGGCCTCGCTCCGCGAGGACAAGCATTGCGCGACGTTGAGCCTGAATGTGTCTTTTCTGCGCCCGGGCAAGGCCGGCCTGATTACCGGCCGCGCGAGCCTCGTGCGTCAGGGTTCGCGCGTCGTCAATGTCGAGGGCGAACTCTGGCAGGACGACAAGCTGCTCGCGACGGCAACGGCGGTCAATCTGGTCGCCTGATTTCAGCGGTGCTCGGCTGAGACGTCTGAACCGGTCGCATCGTAGCGCCATTGCGGTTGGGGGAGTGTGCCCGTTACGGTGGTTGCAGATGTTTCTACCTGCGTTCTAGAGGCCGTCATCGTGATGACTGAGCCTGATGGCCTGAGATCCGACGCCAGCGTTCGGGCAACTTCGGTTGTTCATTTGATTGTCAAAGGAAAATGAATGAAGGTTTTGGTGTCGGTGAAACGCGTCGTCGATTACAACGTGAAGGTCCGTGTGAAGTCGGATAACACGAGTGTCGACATCGCCAACGTGAAAATGTCGATGAATCCGTTCGACGAAATCGCGGTTGAAGAAGCCGTGCGTCTGAAGGAAGCGGGTGTCGCGACCGAAGTGATCGCCGTGTCGGCCGGTGTGATGCAGTCGCAGGAAACGCTGCGCACCGCGCTCGCGATCGGCGCGGATCGCGCGATCCTGATCGAATCGAACGAAGACCTGCAGCCGCTGGCGGTCGCGAAGCTGCTCAAGGCACTGGTCGACAAGGAGCAGCCTTCGCTCGTCATTCTGGGCAAGCAGGCCATCGACGACGATTCGAATCAGACCGGCCAGATGCTCGCCGCGCTGGCGAACCTGCCGCAGGCGACGTTCGCGTCAAAGGTGGTCGTGGCGGATGGCAAGGCAACGGTGTCGCGTGAAGTGGATGGCGGCGCGGAAACGCTGTCGCTGACGCTGCCGGCCGTGATCACGACCGATCTGCGCCTGAACGAGCCGCGCTACGTGACGCTGCCGAACATCATGAAGGCCAAGAAAAAGCCGCTGGAAACGGTGAAGCCCGAAGACCTCGGCGTCGATGTCACGCCGCGTCTGAAGACGCTGAAGGTCGCCGAGCCTCCGAAGCGCTCCGCCGGTGTGAAGGTGCCGGACGTGAAGACGCTGGTCGAGAAGCTGAAGACCGAAGCCAAGGTGCTGTGAGGAGACGCAAGAAATGACGAATCTGGTTAACCTGGTAGTAGCAGAACACGATAACGCGTCGATCAAGGCCGCGACGCTGAATACGATCGCAGCGGCACAGAAGATCGGCGGTGAGATTCACGTGCTGGTCGCGGGTCACAACGCGCAGGCCGCGGCCGATGCCGCAGCGAAGATCGCCGGCGTCGCCAAGGTACTGCTCGCCGACGCGCCGCAACTCGAAGCGGGTCTCGCGGAAAACGTCGAAGCGACGGTGCTGACGCTTGTGCAAGATGCGGCCAAGAACTACACGCACATCCTCGCGCCGGCTACCGCGTACGGCAAGAACGTCGCGCCGCGTATCGCCGCAAAGCTCGACGTCGCGCAGATCAGCGACATCACCGCGGTGGACAGCGCCGACACGTTCGAGCGTCCGATCTACGCGGGCAACGCCATTGCGATCGTGCAATCGGCTGATCCGATCAAGGTCATCACCGTGCGCTCGACCGGTTTCGACGCCGTTGCAGCCGAAGGCGGCAGCGCAGCGGTCGAAAAGATCGAAGCCGCAGCCGACGCAGGCATCTCGCAGTTCGTGAGCCGCGAAGTGACGAAGCTCGATCGTCCGGAACTGACGAGCGCGAAGATCATCGTGTCGGGTGGCCGGGGTCTCGGCAATGGCGAGAACTACACGAAGGTGCTCGAGCCGTTGGCCGACAAGCTCGGCGCGGCGCTGGGCGCATCGCGCGCAGCCGTCGACGCGGGCTTCGTGCCGAACGACTATCAGGTCGGCCAGACCGGCAAGATCGTCGCACCGCAACTGTATGTCGCGGTCGGCATCTCGGGTGCGATCCAGCATCTGGCCGGCATGAAGGACTCGAAGGTCATCGTCGCGATCAACAAGGACGAAGAAGCGCCGATCTTCAGCGTGGCCGACTACGGCCTCGTCGGCGATCTGTTCACCATCGTGCCGGAACTTATAAGCGATCTCGATGCACTGGCGTGATAGCGCACGTTGCGACGACGCGGTCTCGCGCGTGGGATGGAAATCAGAGCTGCGGATGGGGACCTGGAGTCTGTGCAAAAGAGCAATAAAGATAGGCCCGATTGCCGCGGATCTTCACGTGAGCCTCATCGCGATAACCTCTCCATCAAAGTGGCGTTCATTGAACACTGAGTTGCGTTTCAATCTGCCTCGCGACTTCCGGCATACCGGAAGCCGCGACCAACCTCAAACAGCCACAGCCGCGCTTTCAACGTCCTTCATGGCCACACCGGTGGCAGCTTCGCACGCCTCGCGAACCGCCTGGGGCTGCCCCGGATGGAACAGGAAATGATGCAGTAGCTTGCTCCACTTGGGATGACGCTCATACTCGCCGCGAGGCAGACTGTTGGTGAAGAAATCCCGCCAGTCGCCGCAGGGCAGCGGAATGCCCTGAGGTCCGGCAGACTCCCGCAGGACGCCCTTCGGATCACGCCCCTGCGCTACGGCTTCCATGTCCCGGAAGTACTGACGGCGAATCATCACAATGCCGGCGTCGCTGGCAGCCAGGTTTTCACGGGTACGGTCTGCTATACGCCCCTGTCCGCACCACGCGATGATGTCCTGGTTGATCACATGCGAGCTGATCCATTTGCCGCTCTGCGGATCCATGACCGGTGCATGCCAGGTTGGAATGCTCTCCTGGACATAGGGCTCGGACTCGCGGGGCACGCGTACGTACGACCACGTCACATTGAGCGTGTTTTCGTCGTCGATGGGCACCCGCCACTCGAAATGGTCCCCGAGAAAAAAGCCATTGGGCCAGAGACAGACACGACCGGCCGTCCAGAGCGGATGCGACTCGTCGGTATCCTCGGTCACGCGCCGGTAGATGAAGCCGTGCTCGAACTCCTCGAATGCCATCTTGAGATGCGCCGGCGCATAGTCGCGCTCGCCGCGCTGCCGGCGTCCCCAGTTGGCGTGCATCCACTCGAAATGAAGCGGATCGATCGAATTTTCCTGGGTTTGCAGCCAATTGCAGGGCACGCTTGCGAACGCAGCCTGCACGAAGCCGTTGCGCCAGTGGAACGGTTCCCAATCCGGCAACTCAGGAGCCGGTTTAGGACCGAGATAGGCCCACAGCAAGCCAGCGCACGCACGGACCTCGTAGGCCTTGAGCTTGATCCGCTCACGCATGGTGCCTTGCGGTGCCACCAGATCCTGGTAAGGCTGCGCCACGCACTGCCCGCCATAGTTGTATTGCCAGCCGTGATAGTTGCAGCGCAGGCCATGGTCTTCGACAAAGCCGTAGGCCAGATCTGCGCCGCGATGCGCGCAGTAGCGCTCGATCAGGCCGTAGTGTCCGCTCAGGTCCTTGTAAAGCACCAGATCTTCGCCAAGCAGACGCACCGGCTTGATCGCCTCTCGCTCGAGTTCGTCGATGCCGGCGATCGGATGCCAGTGTCGCCGCATTAGCTCGCCCATCGGCGTGCCCAGGCCAACCTGAGTCAGTTGGCGATTCTGTTCTTCGGTAAGCATAATGATCGTGTTCGTAATTGGGAGTCGAGGAGGCCAGGGTCAATGCCGTTTGTCGACATGGCGCACGGCGAGGAAGTAGTGGAACGCAGCCCACACGAGGACGATGCTCATCGAGAGCATCGCGTAGCGCAGACCGGCCGACGAAGCGTCCGCACAAGCATGCGCGAGCGGCGAGTCTGCCACCGCTCCAATCGCACCATGAGCGCCATGCGGGGACCGGCAGACTTTCGAGTAGTCGCCGGCCGTGAACAGATGGGCGGCAATGCGGTCGCTAAGGAAACCAATGAACGTCGGACCGCCGCCTTGGCCGATGAAGTTCATCATCAGGAACACGAAGGCCGAGGTCGTGGCGCGCATGCGTGGCGCAACGAGGCCGTGAATCGCCGCGAAAGTCGGTCCGTTCCAGGAGCTCAACAGGATCGTGGCGAGAAACAGCAACGCCGCCGCGAGATGCCAGTCGGACTGCATGAACGCGAGGGACGCCGGCACGAAGCCAAGCAGCGTGCCCCAAGCCGGTACCCAGGCATACCAGCGCTTGTCGCTTGATCCGGCCCTGTCGGCAATCCATCCGCCGAGCGTCGTGCCGATCGCTCCACCGACACCGATCGTGAGACCGAACATCATCCCGGCCTGCGCGGCATTGAGGCCGAATTCGCGTGTTAGATACGCCGGAATGAACAGATTGATGCCGTACTGTGCGAACGCGCCGATCACCGTGCCCAGCAGGAGTTGCACGAACAACGGGCTGCGCAAGAGGATGGCCGCGATAGCCCCCAGCGAGGCATTGCGCTGCGCATCAACGGCGGTAATCCGGTCCATGGCGCCGCGTTCGGGCTCGCGCAAGCTCAGGAAAGCAATGACGGCCAGGACGAGCCCCGGTGCGCCGACGACCCAGAAAGCCGGCCGCCAGCCGAAATGTTGTGCAATCATTCCGCCTCCGATCGCGCCCCCGATCGCACCAAGCGGAGGACCGAGCGCATAGATCGCGAGGGCAGTCGCGCGGCGTCCCTCGGGGAACTCGTCCGAGATCAGCGAATGAGCGGTGGGCGTGCTGCCAGCCTCGCCGATACCGACGCCAAGCCGGTACAGAAGCAACTGCGCGAAATTGCCCGCCGTGCCGCACAGCACGGTCATCACCGACCATGCCGCAATCGACAGGGATATCAGCGTGACCCGGCTCATCCGGTCGGCGAGCCGGGCCATCGGGATGCCCAGCGTCGCGTAGAACAGCGAGAATGCGAGGCCGCCGAGCACCCCGATCTGCAGGTCGCTCAGGTTCATGTCGACCTTCATCGACTGCCCCACGACGGCGATGAAAATACGATCGATGAAGCTCGATGCGTAGATCAGGCTGAGCAGCAACAAGAGCCATGCACGATACCGCGAGCTTCTCTTGACCTCAACCGCGGACAGTACGTTTCCGACGTTTTCCATAGAACTCTGCCTCCTCCTGGCCTTGATGGATCGCGGCAACCGCGCGACCCTGACCTTTTCTGGATGTCTGCGCACCAATGACATGGCTGGTCCGGTGCATTGCACTCGCCGATTGCAGCGAGCTGGCATGCAGCTTAGTCCGCCTATAATCCGTGGAACACAACAATCACATATGTGATTCAAAATCATCGTTATGGACTCCATTCCTAAGGTCAAATCAGCCCACCGGGTTCTCGAAGTGCTCGAATATTTCGCGGAAACGCGAAGCCCCGCGACGATCAAGGAGATTTCGCAATCGCTTGGCTATCCGCAATCGAGTACCTCGGTCCTAATGAATAGCCTGACGGAAGCGGGCTATTTCGATCACGAAGCGCGCACCGGGCTGTATGTGCCCAATCTGCGGATTGCGCTCGCAACGGCCTGGATTCAGGAGGAGATGTACAGCGCGCAAAGCCTGTTGCGCCTGATGAGGAGCGTGCGCGATCGCTGCGGTCACACGGTCATGATCGGCGCGCAGCACGGAACCCATGTGCGTTATCTGCACGTGCTGCAAGCAACCCGCGCCGGCAGCTTCACGAGTTCGAGCGGTGCGCTGCGTCCCCTGTTTCACAGCGCCGCCGGCAAGATGTTGCTGACCACGAGAACAGATAGGGAGGTCGCGAACCTGCTACGCAAGGTCAACGCGCTCGAGCGCAATCCCGACTTGCATCTTGCACTGGAGGACGTACGCAAAGGCATCGCGCAGACGCTCCGCGACGGCTTTGCTCTTTCCACCGGCGTGTCCATGCCCGGAGCCGCTGCACTGGCAATGCTTCTGCCCATGAAGCGCGGCTACGACGCGATGACACTGAGTTTGGGCGGCCCAATCGATGAAATCAAACGCGATCGCGCCATGCTGCTTGACATGATGAACGAACTCGTCGACCCGTTTCGCATGCGGTCGTAATCGCGTCGGCTCTCGGACAAATTTCAGCGGCGCGCAAAAAGTTGGCGCTGTCTGCCGGTCGGGGCAAGCTAGCGCCGACCGTCGAACGGTCATTAACGACAGCGTCCGGCGCCGGCTATTGCCCGCACACCGGGCTAACGGTCACGGTGTCCGAAATCGGCGTCATAGTGGGCGGAGCATAGTAGATATAGGCACTGGCGACGCAGGCCGGCTGCCCGTCGGTCGTAACGGAACAGGTGTTCCGGATGCTATTGCCGTACGCGTCGGTGGCAGTGAATGCCGGGTCCGGAACCATGTTGTCATAAGGCAGCACTTTGTAGTTCTGGCGCATGTCCCACACGATGGTGTGCCAGGACTGATAGGTTTGGGCGTGGTAGCCGCCGCCGCGCCCCGATGCGCCGCAGCGGGTCCACGCGTAGACCTCGCCGCGGATATACCCGTTCGCGTCGAATCCCGTCACATAGCTGGTCACATTTACACCGCCGCACGAGACCCCGAGCAGCGTCGGGTATGCCTCTGGCAACGGCAGGGTGGCCTGAGCCTGCACAGCGGCACTCGCCAGCAGTCCCAGCAAAGCAATCATCTTCATGTCGTTTCTCCGGCCGTTTCTCCGGCTGATTGAAGTGTCGTGGCAGGTGGGTCGAACTGACGGATAGAGCACCTCAGGACTTGTGCCCGAGAGGCTGACGGTGCTTTGCGCAAGGCCAACAGGCAATAGGCGATACGCAATTCGAGAGCCGGTTGAAGCATGTTTGCCACCTGTTCTGTCCTTGTTATAGGTGAATTCAGGTAGTGCAACCGGCAACTTGGCGCCTTGCGCCTAGGACCGGCGCCTGATAACTGGCGTTGCGCGCCGTTCTAACGCAGGCGCCGGACACCGATACACGCGTATTGTGAACAGCAAGGAGTTCGCTGCCGTCGCTTCGGGTGACATCGCGAAACGCTGTGTCGTTTCCGTCACCCCGCAACCCGCATCGCAATCCCATCGAGTTCTTCTACAGATATCTTGTACGGGAAGTGATTTCGCACTGGCGGCGCTTGAACCTTCAAATCTAGCGGGCAACGCGGTCAAGGGTCAACCTCATCGCATCCCGGGCGTGTGATCCAACACGAAGAGATCCACTGGGCATCGCGAGCGCCGCTTCGCCTTGTGCGGTCGCAGCTCATGGCGGGTATATGAGCCCCGCTTGCAGCAGACCTTCCCGCCCCCCGCTGGGTTCGCCCCTACCGCAAGTGTAGGGAGTTGACCCATCCCAGACGCCTGCACGCGTCTGCAGAATCAATCTACGGGTTCAGGTCGTCGGTACCCGGTGAGTGCCCCACCGTAGAGCATGACCTCCAGCGCGGTTCGCGCTGGCTGCCCCCTGGACGGAGGTCATATGTTCAGTATTCCAATCTGTCGGAACGGCTTTGCAGCGCTGCTGTTATTGCTATTCTCGTTGCCGTCGTTTGCTCAGTCGTTCCGCGTGCAATGTCCACCGACAACGACGCTTCATCCGACCGCGCTGCCGGCTGGTGCGGGCGAACCGGCCTACGTCGGTCCGTCCGTGACCGGATCGAACTCGACCCCGACGAAGAACGTCAACGGCGCGATCAAGTGCCAGCAGATTTCGGGCGGCGATGGTTACGCGACAATGGGCGACGGCACGCAAACCTACATGTTCTCGTTCGGCCCGTTATCCGGTCTCGCCGATATTCGCAACGGACTGCCCGGCACCGAGTTCCCCTCGGTGTTCAATGTCCAGGGCGATGCGAAAACCAATCCGAACTACAACGGCGCGGTAGGCATCGCGCCCGACCCGGATTCGGTGCCGGCCGGTCAGATGACGGGTCACGTCGACCCGCGGCCGATCATGGACATCGGCGTGATGAACGGCAACATTCCCGCGCCGATGATGGCCATCGACGAGGACGACGAGTTCTTCCTGACGCTCACCAACGTCGGGATGATCATGCGCCCGGACCTTTTCGAGCAGCACACGGTGCACTTCCACGGCTATCCGAATGCGTCCTCGTTCTTCGACGGCGTGCCGGATGCGTCGGTGGCGATCAACATCGGTGCGAGCTTCACGTACTACTACCTCGCACCGGATGCCGGCACCTACTTCTGGCACTGCCACATCACGCCGCCTGAGCATTTGCAGATGGGGATGGTCGGGCAGATCTACGTGCGGCCCAGGCAGAACCGCGTCACGACGGGGACGCTCTACGCGTCGCTGCAGTCGCAGCAGCTCGATCCGCGCACCGCATGCGGCAGCGACATTCTGTGCTCGACGCCGCTGCCGCCGCAAAACAGCGTGATGCATATGAACAACAAGAGCGGCACGCCGACGCTTTACGCCTACAACGACGGCGACGGTTCGACTGCGTACGACGTCGAGTATCCGATCCAGATCCACGGCTTCGATCCGAACTTCCACTTCATCGGCATGACGTTCAATCCGGAGCCCTTCGTCGACATGAAGGACAAGCACTTCATGTTGAATGGCCGCAGCTATCCGGACACGGTGACGCCCGGACCGATGCAAACGCCGGTGGCTGACGGAACGAAGCACTTTTCGCAACCGCTGCCCGCGCTGATCAACATTCCGGCCGGCGGCCGCGCGCTGCTCAGAATCTCCGACCTCGACGTCACGGAGTTTCAGACGCTCGCTTCGCTCGGCATTCCAATGCACGTGATTGGCATGAATGCGCGGCTGCTGCGCGACCTGGCCGGCAACGACATGACCTACAACACGAACTCGGTCACCCTGGGCGGCGGCGAGTCGATCGACGTGATTCTCGACGCGAGCGATACGACCAGGTACGCGCCGGGCTCGGTCTATTACCTGTACACGCCGAACCTCGATCACCTGTCCAACGACGCCGAGAACTTCGGCGGGTTGATGACCGAGGTCCACATCTGCCACTCGGTGGACCCGACCACGAAGTCCTGCTCCTAGGAGAACAACCGTGGGTAACTTCATCAACGCAAGGTGGATCGCCCTGCGTGCGTACCCCGCATGCATCGCGCGTTTGACACGCTTCGCGCGATTCGGCGCCGCGTTGCTGGCGGCACTGTTCTGCCTGCATGCGCAGGCTGCCGCGCCGGGTATCACCGGAACGTCGTTCGATCTGAGCGCCGAGGCGAACCGTATCAATCAACCGGACGGCGCGAGCATTTACGCGTGGGGCTACGGGTGCCGCACGGCGCCCACGGGGTTTTCGCCGTCGGGCATTGCGGGCGCGAACTGTCCCAGCATGCAGGTTCCGGGGCCGACACTGATCGTCAAACAGGGCGACGTCGTGACGGTCACGCTCACCAACAACCTGCCGGCCGCCGCGGGCAATACCTCGATCCTGTTCCCGGGCTTCCAGGTGTGCGCGGCGGTGCTGAATTCGGATGGCACCTGTCCAGCGACGCAGACCGGCGTGCCAGGCGTGTTGACACGCGAGGCGACCCACGGCAAAACGGTCACCTACAGCTTCGTGGCGGCGACGCCGGGAACGCATAGCTACTACAGCGGCACGCAGGGCGATTTGCAGATCGAAATGGGCTTGTCCGGCGCGCTGATCGTCTTGCCGACTTCCGCGCCCGGGACCCTCGCGGTGCCGACGGGCTGCCGCGCCGTATCCTCGACGCTGCCCGACGGCCAGCCCGATTACCGGAATGCCGCGGCGGCCTACAACCATAGCGCGACCTGCTACGACCGCGAGTATCTGTTCCAGTTTGCCGAAATGGATCCGCGCATCCATTCGCAGGCGGAACAGCAAGCGGCCAAAGCGTGCACCCAGTCCACCGGTTGCATGACCGTCGAAACCGAGCCCTATCACCCGGCCTATTTCCTGATCAACGGGCGCTCCATGCCTGACGACATGGACGCGAACTACGCGCCGCAATATCCGAATCAGCCGTACAACGGCAATCCGCACATGCATCCTGGCGAACTGGTGTTGCTGCGGGTGATCGGCGCGGGGCGCTGGCAGCATCCGTTCCACGAACACGGCAATCACGTGCGCGTGCTGGCGCGTGACGGCAACCTGCTGCTGAGCAAGACGGATGCGACCAAGCTCGCCGGCCCCTTGCTGTTCACGACCACGACGACGCCGGGCCTCGCGATGGACGGCATCTTCTACTGGACCGGCAAGGGCCTGAATTGGGACGTGTACGGGCACAAGCCGGGCGACGGCAGCGTCTGTATTCCGGATGCGAACGGCTACTACACGGCCGACCCGAAAGCGCCGAATTACTACGAGTGGTGCGCCGATCACAACAAGCCGCTGGAAGCTCATCCATTTGGCAACGTAGGCAGCGGCGGTCCGGTCACCTTGCCGGATGCGCGTGTGCTGACCAACGGTGCCTGGTACGGTGGCAGTCCCTACCTCGGGCCCGATGCCACCATTCGCGCGACTTCTTTCACTGGGTCGACGCCGCCCACGGGCACGGTCGCGAACCCACCGACTAGCGAAGCCGGCTTCGCCTTTATGTGGCACTCACACAATGAACGCGAGATCACCACGAACAACATCTTCCCAGGCGGAATGATGATGATGATGCTCGTGGATCCACAAGCTTTCACGATCAACGAAGGAAATTAGAGGCGGGGAGAAACGCGATGAGATCCACCCAGTTCAGAGGGACGCTCCTCGGTCTGATCAAGGCGGGCGTCGCCGCAACGATCCTGCTCACGGCGAGCGGCATGGCCTTCGCGCAAAGTGTCAGTCTGACGGCGCAGGCCTCGACGATTGCGCTTCCCGACGGACAGGTCGTACCGATGTGGGGTTACGCCTGTTCAGCGGCGGCGACGGCGCCCGCTACATGCGCGGCGTCGAATGCGGGCGCGGGCGCAAACTGGTCGCCTGTCGTGATCACGGTGCCGCCCGGCTCGCTGACCATCAATCTCACGAACAGTCTGCCGGGCTCGATACCGACTTCGCTTGTCGTGGTCGGCCAACTCGGTGTCGGCCAAGGCACGACAGCGACGAGCACGGCAAGCCCGGTGCATGCGACGCAAACCGCGACCACCTGGCCGATCTCCAGCAGCGCGAGCGGCGCGAGTTTCACGCCACCCGCCCAGCCGCCGCGGGTGCAGTCGTTCGCCAACGAAGTGACGCATGGCAAGACGACCTCCCTGACCTGGAACAATCTCAGCCCCGGCACTTACCTGATCGAGTCGGGTACGCATCCGTCCATTCAGGGGCCGATGGGCCTGTATGGCGTACTGGTGGTCAGAACGCCGGCCAATGGCTCGACGCGCGCGCTGGCCTATCCCGGCGTCAGCTATGACGCGGACGTGCCGCTCGTGTTGAGCGAAATCGATCCGGTGCAGAACGCCGCCGTGGCCTCGGCGGTGACGACGTCCGGCTTCAGCGAGACCACAGTCTGGTCCGGTCAGCCAGGCGGTTGCGGCAATCCGTCGTCATCCACGTTTGGCACCTGCTATCCGCCGGCGGTGAACTACGACCCGCGCTATTACCTGATCAACGGCATCGCGTTCGACCGCACCAACGCGTCCGCTTCGAGCTTTGCGGCTGCCGCGCCGGCCTCGACGGGGCTCGTGCTGCTGCGCTTCGTCAATGCCGGGCTGCGCATGCACGTGCCGTCGGTGGTGGGCGCGCAAACCGGCACCCCCCCGGTGTCCGGCTTCTCGCTGCTGGCGGAAGACGGCAACGTATTGCCGGGCAATCTGCGGGTTCAGTCGGAGGTGTTCCTCGCTGCCGGCAAAACCTATGACGTGCTGATGAATGCGCCTGCAACGGGCGCACCCGCGTTGCCTGTGTTCGATCGCCAGCTGAGCCTGTCCACCAATAATCAACGCGATGGCGGCATGCAGGGGTACATCAGCGTGAACGGCGGCGCAACGTCGCTGTCGGCGGCTGCCAACACAGGCGCCAAGGCCAACCCCGACCTGTATTACCTCGTGCCCGGCAAGACCTTGAGCGTGACGGATCCCGCCCGCGGCGTGATCGCCAACGATGTGGGCGTCTCCGGCGTGCAGGTCAAGACCCCGCCGAAAGGCGGCGTGCTCACGCTGAATCAGAACGGCACCTTCACGTATGTGCCGAACAGCGGCACGACGACGGACAGCTTCGTCTATCAGGCGAACGGCAATCCCAAGCTGACGGCAACCGTGACGCTGGCGGCCTGCACGGAAAAGGCTCATTGCCTGTCCGACGGACCCGTTGCAAACGACGACACGTACACCAGCAATGTCGCTTCGCTCCTGCACATCGGCGCTCCGGGCGTGCTCGCCAACGACACGGACCCGTCTGGCCTGCCGCTCACCGCGGTCCTGACGAGCACAGACCCGGGCGGCACCGTCACGCTGAACGCCGATGGTTCGTTCAACGCCGTCCCGTCGACGCCGCCGGTGGGCAACGCGACGGCCAAGGTCACGTTCCGCTACAAGGCGGTCAATTCGCAGAACACGGCTAGCTCACCGGCGAAGGTCACCGTGACGTTCAAGGGCGGCAGCGGACTGAAAGTGGCGGTGAAGGACGCGCCGACCGGCATAGCGCTCAACGACTATCGGTGGATCATCGAAGAGGACCGCACGTTCCAGATCGATCCTGCCTGCCAGGTGAACGGCGCCGGGCGTCCGCCTACCTGCCCGCCGCTGCCGGTGCCGAGTCTCGGCACCAGTTTCCATACCAGCTACATGCCGGTCGTCGCGGCGGGCTGCGTGGGAACCATAGCGTGCGAATCGGGGCAGACGGTTTTCGATCCGGCCACCAACTCGCATGTGCCGGCCGTGTGCGACGTCGGCGACGGAGCATGCCGCACGACCGCCGCGCAACAGACTGCGGTCGATCCGTCGCAAGTCGCGCTCGATCCAACGAAGCACTATTACATTTCGATCCTGCCAGGCGACGCGGGCAACACGTTCGCGCAAGGCTCCGGCGCGCCGGTAACGGGGTCGAACGGTAAGCCACGGCAATTCGACATCTCGAAGGACTGCCCCTCCGGTCCGGGCGGCGCGGACTTCGCGCCCGGTACCGGCAAATGCGGTCACGCAATGGGCGGCGCGCCGATCGCAGCAGCGCAAACGGCAGTGAACGTGCTGTTGCAACAGACCCCGCTGCAGACCGCGAAAATCTCGGTGTTCGTGTTTGAAGATGACGCGCCGGTCAACGGTGAAGTGGACGTGAGCGGCGGTACGGATGCATTCGGCACGGCGCGCGAACCGGGCCTCGGCGGCTTCGAAATCAAGCTCTTCGACGACGCGGGCGGCACGGGCGATGCGACCGGACAGATGACCTATGACATGTTCAACAATCCGCTGTCCAACTCGCTGGCGGGAATGAAGGACCCGGCCACCGGTCTCGACGCTTGCCCGATCTCGAAGACGTCAAGTGACGGCATCGTCGGCATGATCCCGACATGCCCGAAATACGAGTCCGACGGCAAGACGCTGTCACCGCTGGTGGGTCAGGCGATCATCGCCAATCTGATGCCGGGGCGCTTCGGTGTGGCCGCGTACCCTGCGGCCGACCGCATCGCACGCGGCGAAGAATGGCTGCAGACCAACACGCTCGACGGCCAGAAAGCGCACGATGCGTTCATCAAAGTCGGCGGCCCGGCGTACTTCCAGGAATTCGGGCCGGCGGGTTTTCACGTGACGATCGGCTTTGCCAATCCGAAGATCATCAATGCGCGACTGCCGCTTCTTTGCAAGGGCGTGACCTGCAACAACGGCATCAAAGGCCAGATCACCAACCTGCACTACAGCCGGCCGCCTAACGAAAACCTCTACGGCGCCGGCTCGCGCAACTCGCTCAGCTTCACGCAGTGCTACGTGAGCGTCGGCGATCCGGACGGCGAGGATGTCGCCTTCACCAAGTGCGCGGCCGACGGCTCGTTCAGCATCAGCGGCTTGCCCGATGGCACCTACAGAATCACGGTGTTCGATCAGTGGAACGATCAGATCGTCGACGGGCTGGCGACGGCCGTCGCGGTGAAGGGGGGGCAGACGGCGAACGTCGGCGAGCTGTCGGTGCTTCAATGGCACACCAATCTGTACACGCGAACCTTCCTCGACACCAATGGCAATGGCGTGTCGGATGCCAGCAAGCCCGGTCTCGCGCTCGTGCCAACCACGATCCGGTTCCGCGACGGCAGCTTTTCGAATTTCCTGACCACCGACATGAACGGATATGCGTCGTTTAACGAAGTATTCCCGCTGTTCAACTGGTACATCGCCGAGGCCGATACGACGCGCTACAAGCAGACCGGCGTCCATGCGGTCTACGACGCGGGCGGCCCGCCTGATGGCACACCTGGCGGCGGTACCTCGACCATTGCGGCTCACTACGCCAATACGAAGGAATCCGCGACGGCACACCTGCCGACCAAGCTGCGCTTCCCCGGCTCGGTGTATTGCAACGACGCGGACTGCAACGATCGCTCAGGCACCAATCCATCGACGGGACGGATCGATCCGCCATGGGTGACGACCATGGGCTGGCAAGGCTTCTCCGGTCAGAGCTCGTTCCTCGAATTCGGCAAGACGCCGTTCGGCCCGACCGAGAATGGCGGCATTCGTGGCGAAGTGGTCTATGCGTCGACACGGCCGTTCGACGACCCGGCCCAACTCTCTCACAATAGCTGGACGCCGAATGTGCCGAACGTCACGGTGAACCTCTATCAGGAGAGCGTTGCCGCGGACGGCACCCAGAGCCTCGCGCTCGTGGATACGACCAAGACGAGTAGTTGGGACGAGTGGGCGCAGGGCTTCCGCTCGGACGGTGTGCCGAACATGAACTGTCCGGGCCAGGAAACCACGGACCCGTTCTTCTTCACGCTGAAAGGCTCGAAGCAGTGGCTCGATCCCGAGCGCCCGTTGCCGTACGACTCGCAATTCAAGTGCTATGACGGCATGCACGCGTTCAACCAGTTGCAGCCCGCGCCGTATGACGGGATGTACCAGTTCCCGAGCGTGACGGGCCGCCACACGACCACCGGCAAGCCGACCGGCACGAACTGCACGATCTGCGTGGCGAATCCGTCCGGCGACGGCACGAAGATGCTGCCCGCGGGCAAGTACGTGGTCGAAGTCATCGTGCCGCCGGGTTATGAACTCGTGAAGGAGGAGGACAAGAACATCCTGATCGGCGACAACTACATCGCGCCGGTGACGCAACAGTTCGGCAGTCTCGGCAACATCTTCATCCTGCCCGACCAGGCGGCGGTGAATTCGAGCTACAACGCCAACAATGCGCAGAACCCGACCACGGATCTCGGCATGCAGACTCGCAACGAAGAGGTTACGGGCGTCATTCAACCGTCCTGGCCGTGCGTCGGTGCGCTGCGGATCGTGCCCGACTTCATCAGCCTGTTCCCGGGTTCGCAGGAAGTCGCACCATTCGCGGGCGCGTCCCGGCACCTGTGCGACCGCAAGGAGGTCACGCTGACCAACCAGATGTCGGCGGTCGTGAAGTTCTGGGTGTTCAGCTCCACGCACGTCGCCGCTCACTTCACGGGCTTCATGCTGGATGACTTCTCGTCGGAGTTCGACCCGTACTCGCCGCAGTTCGGCGAAAAGTTCGCGGTGCCGAACGTGCCGGTTTCGCTGAAGGACTTCGCCGGCAATGAAGTGTCGCGTGTGTATGCGGATCAGTGGGGCATCTTCAACGGGCTGCAATATTCGACGTGGGAAGT
The DNA here is from genome assembly GCF_040965775.1 of Paraburkholderia sp. BR10954. Taxonomy (NCBI): domain Bacteria; kingdom Pseudomonadati; phylum Pseudomonadota; class Betaproteobacteria; order Burkholderiales; family Burkholderiaceae; genus Paraburkholderia; species Paraburkholderia sp. BR10954. Next base: position 117,008 of record NZ_JBFRCK010000019.1, on the reverse strand, counting down.
GAATCCGCCGAACCCGACGGGTTACTCGCCGAACATGATGGTGGCCTGCATGAACGATCCCGACAAGCCCGATCCGGCGCACCCCGGCCAGACGATACGCGACCCGCTCTTTAACCCGGCGTACAGCCAGTTCTGCTACGAGATTCCGTTCATGCCCGGTCAGACGCAGTACATGGATACCCCGGTCGTGCCGGTCCAGGCCTTCGCGGATGGCTACAACCAGCCTGACTGCGCGTATCCAGACGGAACTCCCGCCATCTCGACGGTGACCGGCGACTCGAGCGGCGGCGGGGCAGGTCCGTGGGTCAGTGCGGCCGGCCGTACGCTGACGATCAAAGCGCTCGGCGATCAGACCGTAGTCAACCATGCCTATACCGGACCGGCTGCGACCACGGCGCCGTTCAACCAGAAGTTCGTCACGCGCCACTATGGCTTCGGGGCCGCGCAGGGCACTGGCACGGTCACGATCGGCGGTGCCGCCGCGACGGTGACCTCGTGGAGCGACATGCAGATCACGGTGACGGTGCCGAACCTGAGCCCGGCGCAGTCGAGCTGCACGATCCAGCAGATGGGCGTAACCGCGGCGACGAGCTGCGGTGAACTGGTGATCACGGCCGGCAACGGCAAGAAGTCGATCGATACCGTCACTGTCACGATCGGCGGTAAGGCACCTACGTATGTAGCTGGCGAGAACGGCACGAGCAACGCCATCCAGACTGCCATCGACAAAGCAACCCCGGGCGACATGATCATCGTCGGCCCCGGCGTCTACAAGGAGATGCTGTTGATGTGGAAGCCGGTTCGTTTGCAAGGCGTCGGCGCGAGCTCCGTGACGGTCAACGCGAATCCCCACCCGTCCGGCAAGATGGACCCGTGGCGCAGGCAGGTCGACTGCCTGTTCGGCGTGGCGCTCAACGGTGGCCTGATCAGTTCCAGTAACTCGTACGACCCGACCGGCACGTACTCGTGCAGCAGCACGATGCAACGGCAAGTGGATGCGATTCCGCTGGAACCGACGATAGGCTGGGACAACACGCTCAACGGCAATCTCGGTGAACTGCTGATCGAACCCACGCTGATGGGAGCCTACGAAGGCGCCGCCATCACGGTGCTTGGCAAGGGCGTGGCCGACGTGACCGTAGGCGGCGTGCGGCAGGCAGATCCGAACTGCACGGCGAACGGCATCTGCACGCCGCTCACCAGCAGTAAAACGGATTGTGCTCAGAACCCCAGCAACTTCCTGTGCAATCCGTCGCGGGTGGACGGCATGACCTTCACGAATAGTTCGCAAGGCGGCGGCGGGATCTTCCTGCACGGCTGGAACCACTACACGGAGGTGTCGAACAACCGCGTGTCGAGCAACGCCGGTACGCTCACGGGCGGCATCACGGTCGGCCAGGTCGAAGTGCCGGACGGCACGATCTCGGCGAACGGCGTCACGGAGTTGCCGTTCGGGTACAACACATTCGTGAACGTGCACCACAACGCGGTGACCTCGAACGCGTCGTATGGCGATGAAATCAACTCGACGACGCCTTCGTCCGCGGCCGGCGTGACGTTCTGCTCGGGCGCCGACAACTATCACTTCAACTACAACTTTGTGTGCGGCAATATCAGCAGCGGCGACGGCGGCGGCATCGCTCACTTCGGGTTCAGCTACAACGGCGACATCTCGCACAACTGGGTGATCTTCAACCAGAGCAACAACCCGACGTTGCCGACGTACGGCGGCGGCATCATCGCCCAGGGCGTGCCGCCGGACGGCACCTTCTGTGAAAACTCGACGGTCGACATCGACTGCGCGCCGCAGCTTTCCGATGGCGTCGGTCCGGGCCTCGTGATCGACGGCAACCTGATTGTCGGCAATACCGCGGAAAGCGGTAAAGGCGGCGGTCTGCGCTTGCAGAACATCAACGGCACGGACGTGCAGCGCAGTCCGAGTGACAGCAAATCGTGGAACGACGTTACCGTCATCAACAACATCATCGCGAACAACGTGGCGGGCTGGGCGGGCGGAGGCGTGTCGCTGCAGGACGCGGTGGCGGTGAAATTCATCAATAACACGGTGATCTCGAACGATTCGACCTCGTCGGCCGGCGTGCTGTTCAACACGGCGCTGGCTGCACAGGCGAACGTCGGGCCGCCGAACTGCACGACGGTGGGCGCCGAAACGACCTGCAGCCCGATCACGACGTCGACGTTCCAGCCGGCAGGTCTCGAGGTCGCGCGGCATACGGCGAACTTCATCAGTGCGTTCGCGAGCTCGAAAAACCTGAAGTGTCCTGGCAACGTGACGGACTGCCAGACGTTCTCCGACCCGGTGCTGACGAACAACGTGTTCTGGCAAAACCGCTCCTTCTATATCACCGTGGCTGGACTCAATCCGAACATTCCGGGCTTGCAGAACACGGTCACACTGAACCCGACGCTGAACCAGAAGGGCCAGAAGACCGGATATTGCGATCCGAATGCGAAGTATTGGGACATCGGCGGGTATGGCGATGGGTCGCCCGCGACGCACGAGTCGGGGGTGACGCTGGCCCCGCAGTATTCGATCCTGACCGATGCCACCGATTACCCGCACGCGAACAACATCGGCACGAATCCGGACGTGGTCAGCCAGTACTGCAACGGCTCGCGTGTGCCGCCTGAAGCTGGCGGGAACGGCTTCGCGGTGCCTCCGGGGATTGCCGACACGGTGCTGCCGAATCCGCTCTTCAGCCTGCTGCCGTCGGCCACGCCGGATGAAGGCAACAACTGGATCAACATGTCGTACGGGCCGCTGTCGCTGTCCAACGCCACGATTACGAAGGGAGCCGGCTACGGCGTGCCGCTCGGCGACTATGCGATCCAGTCGAATTCGCCGGCCGTCAACGCAGCCACGGCGGTTGGTGCGCCGAACCACGACTTCTTCGGCACACCGCGCCCGCAGGCTGGGAAGGTCGATATAGGCGCGGTCGAGTTGCCGAGCAATGGTAATAATGCCGGTCTCGCCGGGCTGGTGACAGGAAGCTTGCTGCCGTTCGGTCCCGGGGGACTCTTGCCATGAAACACCCATCGTCTCCGGCGTGGCGAGCCGCGTTGGTTCTATCGGGTGTCTGTCTGGCCGCGGTCATGCTGGATGCAGCCGCGGCGCAGCAGAACCCGGCGGCGGCCGCGACTTCGCCAAAGGCGTCGCCGTATATGCCGGTGAAAGTGCCGCAGCACGCGCAGCAGCTGTATCAAATGATGCATGGCGTCGACAACCTGAGCGTGCGGCGCACCGCCTCCGGCAATCTGTTGCGCTTCAGCTATCGCGTCACCGACCCGGCGGTCGCGCAGTTGCTCGGCGACAAGAACTCGACGCCGTATCTGTACGGCGAGAGAAGTCATGCATTGCTCGAAGTGCCGGTGATGGACACGATCGGCCAGCTTCGGCAGACCGGTCCGCAGGAGGTCGGCCAGCAATACTGGGTGGTGTTCTCCAACAAAGGCAACCTGATCAGGGCAGGCGATCGCGTCAACGTGCTGATCGGCACGTTTCATATCGATGGACTGGTGGTCGAATGATCGCGCCAGCGATCCGCGAACAAAGGGAGGGGTGAGCCATGAAGCGGTTGTTTTCGATGACGGTGCCGATGGCGGCCTTGCTGGCCGCGGCCCTGATGCCGGCCGCGGCGTCGGCGGCCGACCTGAGCGCGGCGCAGATCGTGGAGCGCAACGTCGCTGCGCGCGGCGGTCTGAAGGCGTGGCAGGCCGTCAACACGATAACGATGACAGGACAGATCGACGTGGGCGGCACCAAACCAGTCAAGCTGCCGTTCACGATGACGATGAAGCGGCCGCACAAGAGCCGCTTTGAACTTCGTTTCGACAATCAGACCGCGTATCAGGTCTACGACGGTTCGCAAGGCTGGAAAGTCCGGCCTTTCCTCGGACGCAATGACGCCGAGCCTTATACGTCTGCCGAGGCGAAATCGGCCGCGAACACCGCCGATCTCGACGGCCCGCTGATCGACTACGCGAGCAAGGGCAGCCAGGTCGCGGTGCAGGGCATGGATACCGTGGAGGGCCACCGCGCCTACAGGCTCTTGCTGACGACGAAAGATCACACCGAGCGTCATGTGTGGATCGACGCGACGAACTTTCTCGAGCTGAAAATGGATGGCGACCCGCGCAAGCTCGACGGGCGCATGCACAACGTCGCCGTCTACTTCCGCGATTACCACGCGGAAAACGGCCTGGTCGTGCCGCATACGCTCGAGACAATAGTCGCGGGCGTGAAGCAGACCCATCAGATGACGATTCAGCACGTGACGGTGAATCAGGCCGCCGACGATTCGCTGTTCGCCAAGCCGCAACTCGCCATGGTCAAGGTGCCGGCTCGCTAGCGACGGCAGCACACCGGGAGAAGGTCATGAAACGGATTGCCTGGTGGTGGTTGCTTGTGGCGATCGCCGCCGCGCTCGTGCTGGCGCAAATGCCGGCCGCGAGGTCGGACGAAAGTCTTGGCACGGAGGAAATCGTCGCGAGGAACGCCGAGGCTCGCGGCGGCGCGGATGCCTGGCGAAAGGTCATGTCGATGGAGTGGGTCGGGCACGTGGACAGTCCGAATGCGCCCGCGTCGAATCTGCCGTTCATGCTCACGTTGAAACGTCCCGACCTTACTCGCTTCGAGGTCACGGCGGCCAATCAGACGATCGTGCACGTATTCGACGGCAAGGAAGGCTGGAAAGTGCGCCCGTCGGGAAGCGGCGGTCCGGATGTGCGCCCCTATACGAGCGATGAAGTGAAGTTCGCGCGCGACGCGCAGGTCATCGACGGCCCGTTGCTCGATCACGCCGCGAAGGGCATCGACGTCGCACTCGAAGGCACCGACAAGGTCGAAGGACGCGATACCTATCGTCTGTCGCTGCGCTTGCCCTCCGGTGCGACGCGCCACGTGTGGGTCGACGCGCAGAATTTCCTCGATGTGAAGTCCGACCGCGAGGCGCGCGGTCCTTCGGGCCAGCCCGCGATCGTCGAGGTGATGTATCGCGACTTCGGGGACGTGGATGGCGTGCGGATTCCGTTCGTCATCGAAAGCGGCCCGGTCGGGACGGATAGGAAAGACCGGCTGGTGATCGACAAGGTCACGCTCAATCCGCCCCTCGACAGATTGACGTTCGCCAAACCTGTTTGGCAGGGGCGGCACGCTTCCGTCGCGATCGGCGCCGATACTTCGCCGGCGAGCGGCTCGCCGGTCCGGCCGGTTCCTTAGACATGCGCCGCGCCGGATTCTTTGGGGTAGCGGCCGCGCTTGCCGCGCTGCTGCTGGCCGGCGTGCAACAAGCGCGCGGCGCGCCTCCCATCGATGCCGGCGAGTCGATCTACCAGCGCGGCATTGCCGGGTCCGGGGAAGCGGTTCAAGCGAGCCACGATGGCGGCGTGCGCATGCAAGGCGCCGCCGTCGCATGCATGAATTGCCACCGGCGCAGCGGGCTCGGCGCGCGCGAAGGCAACAGCACCATTCCACCGATCAGCGGGCAGTATCTGTTCCACCCGCGGGTTCAGAATCCCGAGGAACTGGAGATACCCTACGTCGACGGCATGCGGGCCAATCGCGAGCCGTACACGGACGCGACGATCGCCCGTGCGATCCGCGAGGGCGTCGACTCCGAGGGCAAGCCACTCAGCAATCTGATGCCGCAGTTCGCGCTGAACGACGCGGACATGGCGGCGTTGATCGGCTATCTGAAGCGGCTCGACCGGCGCAGGGCGCCGGGCGTCACGGATACCGTGCTGCACTTCGCGACGATCATCACACCGGACGCGGATCCGGTGAAACGGCGCGGCATGCTCGACGTGCTGGAACACTATTTCGCCGACAAGAACGCTTCGCCGCTCGGCGCAACGCCGCCGCTGCGCACCTCGCGCAAGATGATGTTCATGGTCAACCGACGCTGGGAGTTGCATGTGTGGGAACTGCACGGCCCACCCGAGACCTGGCACGAGCAGTTGAAAACGTATCTGACGCAGCAACCCGTATTTGCGGTGTTGTCGGGAATCGGCGGCAAGAACTGGGCGCCCGTTCACGACTTCTGCGAGCAGGAAGCGGTGCCGTGCCTCTTTCCCAACGTCGACGTGCCAGTCGAGACCGACCAGGACTTTTACTCGATGTATTTCTCGAAGGGCGTTCTGCTCGAGGCCGGGCTGATCGCGAAGCGTATTCTCGACGCGAATAGCGGCTCACCGGCTGGCATGGTGAAGACCGTACGCCAGCTGTATCGCGCGAGCGACAGCGGCGAGGCGGCGGCGCTTGCGCTCGCGAGCGCGCTGAAGGACCACGGCGTGAGCGTATCGAGCCACAGGCTCGCGCCGGGCGATAGCGTTGCCGAAGCGCTTCGCGGTGCGCGTGGAACGGATGCGCTGGTGCTGTGGCTGCGGCCACCTGATATCGCGGCGGTCGCAGGCAAGCCGCCCGCTTCGACTCAGGTCTTTGTGTCGGGACTGATGGGTGGCCTGGACCGCATACCCTTGCCGCAAAGCTGGCGCGACGCCGCGCGTATCGCCTATCCGGTCGACCTGCCCGAGGGACGACGCGTGCGTGTCGATTACGCGTTCGGCTGGTTCGCGATCAGGCATATTCAGGTCGTCGACGAGCGCGTTCAGGCGGACACCTATCTCGCGTGCGGGCTGCTCGCCGAGACCCTCAGTCACATGGTCGATGCGTTCGTCAGAGACTACCTGGTAGAACGCGTCGATGACATGCTCGACCATCGGATCCTGACGGGCTACTATCCGCGCCTGACGCTCGCGCCGGGTCAGCGCTTTGCGTCGAAGGGCGGTTATCTCGTTCGCTTTGCGCAACCCGGAAACACGCGTGTCGTTGCCGATAGCGCGTGGATCGTGCCATAGCAGCCGGGCAGGGCGGCATGACAGCGCCGCCGGCGCGCATCAGCCGCTGACCGTCAGCAGACGCCGGTAGCGGTCCAGCACGCGCGGCACATACTGACGCGTCTCGGGGATCGAAGGGATGCGATAGCCGGCCCGAATCACGGCGTTCTCGCCCGCGTTGTACGCGGCCAGCGCAAGTTCCATGTCGTCCTGGAAGAGATCGAGCAGGAAGCGTAGATAGCGCGCGCCTGCCAGCACGTTGTCGCGCGGATTGAACATGTTGCCGCCCGAAAAGCGCCGCGCGGTGTCGGGCATCAACTGCATGAGACCTTGGGCACCTTTGTCCGATACGGCATTCGGGTTGTAGCGCGACTCGACGTCGATCACCGCGCGCAGCAGTTCGGGCGCCACGCGAAAGGTGCGGCTTGCTTCTTCGATCACGGCGCTGAATGTGCTGTTTGTACGTTTCGCACTTCGCTCGGGCGGCGGGTCTCCCGCGACGATCACGCGCAGTCCCGCCGTGCCCGGTGTATTGGTCAGGACGATCGCACCTTGGCTGTCGACCGCGCCAAAGATGTCCGCATGCGCGAGCCCAGTTGATGTCATGCCGAGGGTCATCATGACCGCCCGAAGCGTACTCGCCGACAGCAAAGAAGAGCGCTTGCGCATGTTCGACATCCCTCCGCGTCGTCATTGTGAGTCGCGCAAAAGGACCTGAGCAATGGGGCACCCTCCTACTTTTGGAGGTGCGTCGAGTAGGATATTTTCTGAATTGCAGAAATGTTACGTCTGTAACGAATCGTGAGATCCGTCAGGCTTGGCTACTGTTCGTCATTCGCTTCAAGGAAGGAAAATAGTTCCGATAGGGACGGATGGCGGAGTTTGTACTGCCTCCCATGCACGAAACCCAGGAAGGACCCGCTTTATTCCTATTTTTACCAAAATCAGTTTTTCCGTCCAACGTATCTGTTTTGAAACGTTTTTCGCCAACTTGGTTAATCAAACTTAAAGTTCCGAGGTGCTTCCCGAATCTGGAAAAGGTCCTGAGCCAGATGGCGCGAACCTTGCACAGCAAGGCCGCACAGCCAATAGGACGTGGTCAAGAAAATGTGTCAAGTCCAAGTAAGGGTATATTAATTTCTTGGAAAGAAATATCCAAGGAATCAGAAAGAAATATTTGAAAGAAGAAAAATCGTCCTGCCACAGGCGCTTACGGTTGATAAATCAACCGTCCATGCTCTAACGAGGAGTTGGGGATCGTGAATACCAAATATCGCGTCCTGGTCAGCGAGGATCATGATCTGCTGCGAAAAGGATTGTGCTCGATGCTGTCAGCACAAGGCGAATTCCCTGTTGTCGGAGAGGCGACGGACGGCAAGCAAGCCTGCCAGTTCGCCATGGCACTCAATCCTGATCTGATCCTGATGGATCTGTCGATGCGCGGCATGAACGGCATCGACGCGAGCGCGGCGATCAAGCGCCGTTCGCCTCACGTGCGTATCCTGGCGCTCACCGTGCATCAAAACGAAGAGTACGTGCGTGAAGCGCTGCGTGCGGGCGTCGACGGTTATGTGCTGAAAGATGTTTCGTTCGACGAACTGATTGTTGCGATGCGCGCGGTGATGCAGGGAAAAAAGCATCTGAGCGCCGATGTGTACGGCTACATGGTCGATTCTTTCATTACCGGCCGCGAAGCAGTGGCGCCGAAGAACGCGTGGGACATTCTCACGGCGCGCGAGCGCAGTGTGCTGAAGCTGATTGCTGAAGGGCGTACCAACCGGCAGGTCGGAGAATATCTAAACCTCAGCCCGAAGACGATCGAGAAGTATCGGGCGAGCGTGATGCACAAGCTCGCCATCGAGAATCTGACGGAACTCGTGCTGGTCGCGATCAGCATGGGGCTGTTGACTTCGCTCGCGACCAAATGCGCGGAACGCGATTCCGACAAGCCAGTCCAGCCGCCGGTTGCGCACCCGGAGCCGCCAGCGGCACCCGGCGATGTCGAGGAACTGCCTGCGTCGAGGCTCAGTGGACCAGCAGCCGGATGAGGGCAGCGCACGTGGGCGAGCCGGCGGTTTCCGTCAAAGCGTCCAACTCGCCGATACGAGTGTGCCGATGGCGTCGGAAGAGTGGATCGAGAGAAAGCCACCCTGCGATTCGACACGGTGTTGCATGCCGGCGAGGCCGAGGCCCATCGAACCAATGTCTTCAGGTGACAGGGGGCGCGTATCGTAGCCGGTGCCGTTGTCCTGAACGGTGAGCAGCAGACCGGTGTCGATCCGTTGCAGGGTGAGCCGGATCTCGGTTGCCGCTGCATGCTTGACGATGTTATTGAGCGCCTCCTGAGCGAGGCGGAAAATGTCCGCCTTCAGGTAGTCGGGCACATCGCGGTCGTCGACGTCGCAGCGGAAGTTCACCGCCAGGCCTTCGGCACTGCGCTCGACGCGCCGGCACAGCGTGTTCAACGCGACGGCGAGACCCAGCCGGTCGAGTGCTAGCGGACGAAGTTCGCCGCAAATCTGTCGCATCTCGCCGATCGCCTCGCGCACTTGCAGGACGGTGGCGTCGAGCTTTTGCGCGGCGTCTTCGGCTTGTCCGCGACGCAGGCGCATGCGCGAGTCCTCGACCATCAGCTTGATCAGCGTGAGCGCCTGGCCTAGACCGTCGTGCAGTTCGGCGGCGAGGCGTTGACGCTCGCGTTGCTGACCGATCATCAGATACTTCAGCCGATCGCGGGCCGCCGCTTTGGGGAGATGGACGCCAGGCGCCAGCGAGGCATCGGCTGCAAGGGGTTCCTCGAAGAGCATCAGTTGCGCGGCTTGCCCATCGGGCGGTTTCTGCTGCGCCTCGTCGGACGCGATCGCTTGGCGGTGCAGTAACAGCAAGGTGGGACGGCCATTGCGCAAGGTCAGCATCGTGGTGATCGGAGCAAAGTCGTGAGCGGGATCGACCGATAGCTGGGCGGCGAGCGATGCGCGTTCGCCCTCGGGCGCTATGTCCAGCAGCGAGCGGCCGACGAGTTCGCCGTTCGCGTATCCGAGCAACGCTGCGGCGCTGCGGTTCACCGACAGAAACGCGCCATGCGCCGACAAGATCGCAAGCGCGGCGCCGCGCGCGTCAGTGACGTTGTCCAGTCGCGTTTCGTCGAGTCGCGCCGCAATCCCAAGCTTGCGCATCGCATCGACAAGGTCGCGCAACCTCAGTTGCCGTGCAGCGGGCGGAGGTGCCTGCATGGGATCTCCCCAGCGAGTTTGCTTAAGGAAACTTTAAGCATCGGTTATGAAATTGTAGGTCCGCGCACGTCGCTCTGCCAACAGGACAACTACGCACGTCACGCGGGGGACACTCCGCTTTATGCGGGGTGGATGTTACCGCTGGTAGACGTACCCTACCGCGCTTTGGGGGACTTTATCCAATGACGTGCGCGGGCGATTTCATGAGACTGAATTGAACGGCCGGGTGCGCCGCTGTGCTTCTTGCATCGCGCCATTGCCATTCCATTGTCTCAGGAGACCCCGATGAAGACGAACCGCACATGGATGATCGGCGCGCTGGTGCTGACCGGCGCAGGGCTGACAGGCGTCGGCGCCGTGGCCGCGCCTGCCGAAGACGTCGCCGATGGCGCCGCGATCGAGGTGCAACATCATCAGGCGACGGACATGCAGCCGGCGCCTGCCGGGAAGATGGCCCACGACACCGCGATGCACATGCATCACCACCATGACATGACCACGGGCACGGTGCGCTCGAGTGTGCAATACACACTGCCCGCAGTGACGCTGGTTCGCGACGACGGCAAAGCTGTTTCGCTCCCCGACGAGCTGAACGACGGCCGTCCGGTCATCCTGACGTTCATCTACACGAGTTGCACGACGATATGCCCAATGGTCAGTCAAACCTTCGAGGAATTGCAAGCGAGGCTCGGCGCCGACCGTGACAAGGTTCATCTCGTGTCGATCTCGATCGATCCCGAAGAGGACACGACAGCCCGCCTGAAGGCCTACGCCGCCCGCTTCGATGCCGGCCCCGAGTGGCAGCACTACACTGGCACCGTCGAGGCCAGTATCGCGGCTCAACGCGCGTTCAACGTCTATCGTGGCGACAAGATGAATCACACCGCCGTGGTCTTTTTCCGCGCGGCACCCGGCAAGCCGTGGCTGCGTCTGGACGGTCTCGCAACGCCGGCCGAACTGCTGAGTGCTTACCACGACGTCGTCGCCTCGAACTAGTCATGGGGGCCGCCAGGAGCGAGCAAAGTGGCGACGACTTATCACGTACTGATCGCCGAGGATCAGCATCTGCTGCGCGGCGGTCTCCGTACGATGGTGTCCTCCCTGCCTGACTACACCGTCGCGGGCGAGGCGACCGACGGTATCAACGCGTGCAGTCTCGCCTGGGCCATCCGGCCCGATCTGATCCTGATGGATCTCTCGATGCCTGGCATGAGCGGCATCGAGGCCATTGCCGTGATCAAGTATCGGATGCCGCAGGTGCGGATCATCGCGCTGACGATCCACAGCAGCGACGAACACGTGCAGGAGGCGTTCGCGGCGGGCGCCGATGGCTACGTGATCAAGGACGCCTCGTTCGAAGAACTCGTCGGCGAAATGCGCCTCGTGATGGAGGGCAAACGCAACCCCGCGTTCGAACAGCATGCCGGGAACGGCGTATCGTGCGATCCGCTGCCAGGCGTTTCGCGCCATGCGCAGCTATGGCGCACCTTGACCGCTCGCGAACGCGCGGTGCTGAGGCTTGTCGCGGAAGGCTGCACCAATCGGCAGGTCGGCGAGTATCTGCAACTCAGCCCGAAGACCATCGAAAAGCACCGCGCGAGCCTGATGCGCAAGCTCGACGTGACGAACGTCACCGGCCTCGTGCTGATCGCGCTCGACATGGGTGTGCTGCCGTTGTCGAAACCGGCACGCGCGCTCGATCGCTTCCTGTGAAGGACGCGGGAACTGGAGGGTCTTTACCCATCCCTTTGGTCTGGTCTCCCTACTTCTTGCCGGTGTCCACCTGAACAAGAATGAGCAAAACGGCTCTGGTGTTATCGGGCCGATGGGTCGACAGAAAGGGGGCACCGTGCGCAACGAATCTATCCCGATCAGGGCCGCCATGCGCAGCAGCGTGACGCTCCCTCCACGCATTGGCGATGCACGTCGGCGCAACGGCGGTTTCACGCTGCTCGAACTGCTCGTGGTCATGGTCATCATCGGCTTGCTCGCGGGGCTGGTCGCGCCGCGCTATTTCGAACAGGTTGGCAAGTCGAACACCAAGATCGCGCGGGCCCAGATCGACTCGTTGAGCAAGGCGCTCGATCAATACAGGCTCGACATGGGCGTCTATCCGACGACCGAAGAAGGCCTTCAGGCGCTGATGACCAAACCTCAGGACGCAACGAACTGGAGTGGCCCGTATCTGCAGAAAGCGGTGCCGCCGGATCCGTGGGGTCGCCCCTACCATTACCGCTCGCCCGGCGAGCATGGCGACTACGACCTGTACTCGCTCGGTAAGGACGGCAAGGTCGGCGGCACCGGTGAGAACACGAACGTCACGTCCTGGTAGTGGGGCTCTCAGCGAGGAGAATCGACGTGAAGTACCTGCTGCGCGGCTTCGATACCAGCGGTTCAGTGCAGACGCTTCGCGTCGACTGCGATTCGTCCGCAGCCGCGATAGCGCTCGCGCGCGCAAGGGGATTGCGCGTGGTGTCGGTACGTGCGCAAGCGCGAGGTCAGCGCCGGTCTGGCTGGAGCGCGATGCCGGGCGCGAAATTCAACGTCGACCTGTTCGCGCGCGAACTCGCGGCATTGCTCGATGCCGGCGTCGGCGTGATCGACGCATTGCGCACGCTACGCGGCAATGAGCGCCGCGAGGCGTCGGCGGAGGTCTATGGCGATCTGCTGCGGCAGCTCGAAGAAGGGCACTCGCTGTCCGCGGCGCTCGAGCATGCAAGCCGCGTGTTTCCCCCTATCCTCGTGGCGTGCGTGAAAGCGAGTGAACAGACCGGCGGTCTTGCCGACAGTCTGACGCGCTATTCACGCAACAGTGCGCTGCTTCACGAACTGCGCGGCCGCGTGGTATCGGCCGCGATCTATCCATCCGTGCTACTGCTCGTAGGCGCGGCCGTCGTGCTGTTTCTGCTGGGTTTCGTCGTGCCGCGCTTTGCAACCCTGCTCGAGCATAGCGGACGCGAGCTGCCGCTGCTCTCACAGTTGCTGATGGCCTGGGGCGGCATGGTGCATGCCCACGGAATGGCCATCACGGTGGGCCTCGCCGTGGTGGCGGTGACGGTCGGCGTCGCGCTGCGCCGGGTCGCGGCGCGCAACTGGATCGCGGATCGCCTGCTCGCATTGCCGGGTATTGGTCTGCACTTCCGCGTGTTTCGCCAGTCGCAGTTTTTTCGCACTACAGCGATGCTGGTCGAAGGCGGCATTCCCGCCACGCGTGCCTTCACACTCGCCAGTGGACTGGTGAGCCGGGCCGATCAGACGGCCGTGGAAAGTGCCATGCAGCAGGTACGCAATGGCGCGAGGATCTCCGACGCGTTCCAGCAAGCGGGTCTCGCCAACGCGATTACCTATCGCTTGCTGACCGTCGCTGAGAAGACCGGTGGCCTGGGTCCTGTTCTCGACAGAATCGCCGCATTCCAGGAAGCGCAAGTGTCGCGCACGATCGATCTGATTTCGCGACTGATCGAGCCGGCGATGATGATTTTCATCGGCGTGGTGATCGGAGGGATTGTCGTGTTGATGTACATGCCGATCTTTGAAATTGCGTCGAGCATCCAGTAGGCCGTGTCGAGGGGAAACGCATGGATACGATCAGCGAGGCACCGCGATCTCAGGGCGTTGAATTGCGTGACGCGCTGCGCGCGCTCAGCGACAGGCACGGCTCGGGCATTCGCGCACTGGAAGAGTTGATGGTGCAGGCGTCGCTAAGCGCCGACGAAATGGTGATTCGGCTCGCCGGGCAGTTCCGCATGAAGTCGATCGGCATGCAGGAATTGAACCGGCTGGAAGCGGATTTCGAGGTACTGCCGTTCGTCGAAGCCACCACCCGGCTGTGCGTGTGCTTTCGCGAGCCGGATCGGAACGGCGCGCTGCTGTTCGTGATCGCCGATCCGCTCGACGCTCGCACGCGCGGCGTGATGGAGCACCGGATGCGTGCGCGGCCCACTTCGCGGTATAGCTGGGCGCTGGCGAGCGTTGGTGACCTCACCGCGTGGCTCGCCATGCGCGAAAAAGACGTGCGCGCGATGGATTCGCTCGCCCTCGACGATGAGGTGCAGCACACCGCCGATCCCGCTTCGCTCGCGCTGACGTTGCAGGGCATCAGCAGCGACGACAGCGCCGTGGTGCGTCTGCTCAACTCCACCATCTACGACGCGTTGAAGATGATGGCGAGCGACATCCATCTCGAATGCCGTGCAAACGGGCTGAAGATCAAGTGCCGGGTGGATGGCGTGCTGACCGTGGTCGGCCGTGCCGAGGGACGCGATGTCGCGGACCAGGTGCTGTCGCGCGTGAAGGTCATCTCCGAACTCGACATCGCGGAGCGCCGCGTGCCGCAGGACGGTCGCTTCAAGGCGGTGTACGCGGGCCGCGAAATCGACTTTCGCGTGTCGATCATGCCGAACCAGTTCGGCGAAGATGCGGTCCTGCGCATTCTCGACCGTTATCAGCTTTCGCAGGCGCCGGGCGGATTGACACTCGAAACACTGGGATTTCGTAGCGACGATACGCGCTTCATGCGCTCGGTGGCGTCCATGCCCTACGGAATGCTGCTGGTGACGGGGCCGACGGGCAGCGGCAAAACGACGACGTTGTACGCGATTCTCACCGAGATCAACGACGGCCTGGAAAAGATCGTCACGATCGAGGATCCAGTCGAATATCAACTGGGGGACATCCTGCAGATACCGGTGAATGAAGCGAAGGGACTGACGTTCGCCCGCGGATTGAGATCGATCCTGCGGCACGATCCGGACAAGATCATGGTCGGTGAAATCCGCGATCCTGAAACCGCGCAAATCGCCGTGCAGGCTGCGTTGACCGGACACCAGGTGTTCACGACGGTGCACGCGAACAACGTGTTCGACGTGATAGGCCGCTTCACGAACATGGACGTCGATCCGTACAGCTTCGTGTCGGCCCTCAATGGCGTGATTGCGCAGCGGCTGTTGCGTCAGTGCTGTGCCGACTGCGTGGTGGACGACACGGTCGATCGAGACACATTGGCCCGTTCCGGCATCGATCCGGACAACGTGGGCAGCTACCGCTTTCGCCACGGCGCTGGCTGCGCGGCTTGCCGTGGCAGCGGCTATCGCGGGCGGCGCGCGGTCGCGGAAACGCTGCGCATGAACGACGAGTTGCGGCAATTGTTATCGGAGCGCGCGCCACTTGGGCACATCAAGGCAGCCGCACTGCGCTATGGAATGCAGACCATGCGCACGGCCGCGCTCTCGCTCGTGAAGCAGGGCGAAACCACACTCGAGGAGATCAACCGTGTCACCATGGTTGAATAGTCCGCTCGCCATCGGCGTCGGTACACGCGAACTGGTCATGGCGGCGACGGCGCCGCGCTGGAGGGTTGCGCGCCGTCAGGCCGCAGCGCTTGCGGAACCCACGAGCGTTGCCATTCCCGATGAGCAGTGCTTCACCGAAAGAGGCGTGCTCGACGCGTTGAACATTGCATTTGCCGCCAACGCCGGGCAGACGGCGCGCACGGTATTGGTCAAACGCCAGGCGCACATCATGCTGGACGATTTCTGGGCGAGCCACGCCATCTTGCGAGGCGACTTCCGCACACTGAGCGCAAGCGAAACCAACCAGATCGTGCTCGCTCACTTCTCTGATCTGTATGGCATCGAGGCCGAGTCCGTGCAGGTGCGCTTTTCGGTGCAGCGCGGGGGCCATGCGGTCTTCGCGAGTGCCATCGCTTGCACGCTGCACGACGGCATCCACGATGCGGGGATGGCGGCGGGCGTCGACGTCCGGTCTCTCAAGCTATGCCTGCCAGAATTGCTCAATCGCGTGCAGAACGCCGCCGCCGGTGCCGGCACGGCGCTGCTGTTGTTCGTCGCGGACACGCTGATGCAGGCTGTGCTGTTCGAGGAAAACCGTTGGGTCGCCTATGACTCGCAGCGTATTTTTCCCGGCGACGCCAGCGACGCCGAGCGGATCGCCGCACGCGCCGAACAGTCGTTCGAGCGTCTCGCCGGACGAACGAGCGGGAAACGCGAGGAATGCAGAATATGTCTGTGCGGCGCCGAATTGGATCCTGCGCCATTCGAGGGGCGCTTTTGCGCGACGCAGAGCGTCGCGCAACCGGCGATGGACAAGCCGGTCGCGTATCGCTTGATGGAGGCCGCGCGATGATGCCCCGCCTTCACATCGATTTTGGCCGCCGCCGCTTGGAAGGCGCTCCGGCGGGGATGGTGCTGCTGTGTGTCGCCAGCCTGTTGTTGCTGGTGAGTGGAGAACGGCTCTGGCACGCCTACGACGAAAGCGACCGCGTGCAAGCGCAACAGGACGCGCAGCGGCGCCGGCTGTTTGCAGAATCGCACTCCGCGAAGATGCCGCCGACGCCGGCCACGCGGCTCGCGGAGAACCAGAGCCTCGCGGTGTTGCGCGAGCTGACCGTGCCGTGGCAGGACCTGCTGTCGATCGTCGAGGACTATCCGGACCACGACGTCGCGCTGATAGGCATCGATCAGAGTCCTGCGCAAAGCCAGATCCGTATCACGGCGGAAGCGAAGAACTTCGACGCGATGATCGCGTACCTCCGGTATCTGCAGGACAGTGTGCTGCTGCGCGAAGCCGTGCTCAACGATCACGTTATCGAAACCAATGTGCCTGGCACGCCGGTGCGCTTTCAGATCACCGCCGTCTGGAGAAAGTCATGAACGGCGCTCGGATGAAGGACAGGTTGCTCACGTGGCGTTTCGAGCTGCGGCGCACGCTCGGACTGCCGGGCTTGCTCGGCGCATTGCTGCTGGGGGCGGCGGCGGTGGTCGCCGTAGCGGCTATGCGAGTCGACGCAAACGTCGATTCGCACGAGCTGCGCGACTCCGAGCGTCTTGCGCACCCCGCCAAGGCGCGTCATGCCGACGCCGAGCGTGCGGCGGTTGTCGACGCGATTTCACTTCATGCGTTACCCGAACTGTTCCCGGGTTTCGCGCAGAGCGCCGACGATATTGCGACGATCCTCGCCCAGGCGCACGACAGCAACCTGACGCTCGGCTCGGCCGAGTATCTCGTGACCAACGATTCAAGCGCGCATTTTGTGCGCTATCAGATGCTGCTGCCGGTCAAGGATCAGTATGGTGCGATCCGGCGTTTTCTGGCGTCGGTGCTCAATAACGTACCGAACGCGGCGTTGCGCGAGATCCATGTCGAGCGCCCCGCGGTAGATGGCAACGTACTGGATGCGCGGGTGCGCTTCGAACTCGTCTATCGGGCAGCGCAGCCATGAAGCCCGATCTCGTCGGCCGCATGTTGCTGATGGTCTGCGCGATCGCTGCGGTAGGGATGGCTTTGCGTGAGCTGAAACCCGTGCTGCGCACGCCGACGATCGTGACTGCGATGACAGGCGCGCTTCGCAGCGGGGCTGCGCTGCGGATGGTTGCCTTGCATCGCGACGGGGCGGCGCGTGCGGCTGGTGCGGTGCCGGCTGCTGCGCCGGCTGTGGCAAGTGCACCGAATGTCGCGAGTGTGGCGAGCACAGTGAACGCAGCGCATCCGGCAAGCATGGCGAATGCGACAAACGCCGCGAGCTCGGCAATTGCAGCAAGTTCGCCGACTCCTGTCAAAACGACCGGGTCAGCGAAATCAGCACCGACAGCGCGCGACAAACTCCGCGCGCTCCGTACGCCACTCTCGCTTGAATCGGCGAACAATCCGTTCGCCGCGTCGTCGTGGCTGCCGCCACCGCCGCCCGTGGTCGTGGCCCCTGCGCCACCGGAGCCCGTTGCGCCGCCCACCGCGCCGCCCGTGCCGTTTACCTACCTCGGCGAACTCGACGCCAAAGCGGCAAAACCCCAGGTTTTCCTCAGCAACGGCGATCGCCTGCTGATCGTTTCGCCGGGTGAAGTCATCGACGAGCAGTATCGCATCGAGTCGATTTCGGAGAGTGGCGTCGTGCTGACTTATCTGCCTCTCAATGAGAGACAGATACTAACCACGCAAGCGAAGGACAATAAATGAAAACCGCACGCAACCGGGGTGAGAGCCGCCACGGTGACAGCGGCTCGTGCAAACATCTGTCCGCTGCCAGATCGCCTGGCGACCAGCGTCCCACGGTCAATTGGGCCGCGGGGCGGCTCGCGTTGCTGAGCATCGCAACCATGCTTGCCTTCAGCGGCTGCATTCATGCGCCGACCCGTGAGAGCGATCCGACCAACGCCGAGTTGCAGCTCAACTATCTGCGCGACCGCGATCATAAGGTCAATGCGCTGCTCGACGAAGCCGACCAGTTGCGTCAGAGCTATCAATTCGATGTCGCGATCCAGAAGCTCTACGCGGCCAGCCAGCTCGATCCGAACAGCGAACGCGGGCGCAATATCGGCGCAGCGATCGATCGGGATCGCCGCGATCTGGTCTCGCTGCAGGAGGCCGACCGGATGATGCGGCGCGGTTCATATACGTTGGCTTCCGAACGCATTCACCGCGTGCTGGCCCAGAACCCAACCAATGCGATGGCGCAGCAGATGGCGCAGGAGATCGACGAAAAACGGCAGCAGCAACGTGCGGCGAAAGATGAGGACATTGCCGCTTCGTCGATCATGCGCACACCGGTGACGCTGCAGTTCCGCGACGCGAATGTACGGATGGTGTTTGAAGCGTTGTCGAGGACCTCGGGCTTGAACGTGATCTTCGATCGGGACGTGCGTGCCGATCTGAAGACCACGATCTTCGTGACCAACGCGTCGCTGCAGGACACGGTCAACATGATCCTGATGCAGAACCAGCTCGACAAGAAACAGCTCAACGCGAACACGCTTTTCATCTACCCGGCTACCGCTGCGAAGCAGCTCGAATACCAGGAGCTGAAAGTGCGCACATTCCAGTTGTCGAACGTCGAAGCCAAGCAGGTCCAGTCGCTATTGAAAAGCCTGTTGAAGATCAAGGAGGTCGTCGTCGACGAGCGCGCCAATACCGTCACGATCCGGGGCACGCCCGATACGATTCGCGTCGCCGAGGATATGATCGCGGCGCAGGATCTGCCGGAGCCCGAGGTGATGCTGGAAGTGAAGGTTCTGGAGGTGTCCCACGACCGGCTGACCGACCTCGGTATCGAGTGGCCTAATACATTTACGATGTCGACGCCGTCTACCGTGGACACGTGGGGCGCGTTGCGTCATTTGCCGCTCAATGCATATAACGTCAGCGGTCTGTCGGCCACAGCGAACTTCAAGCTTAGCGACGTCGATGCCAACCTGCTGGCGAGCCCGCGCATCCGCGCGCGCAACAAGGAAAAGGCGCGGATTCTGATCGGCGACAAGGTACCGGTGATTTCGAGTTCGAGCACGCCGAGCACGAGCGGGCCGTCTTACGCACAGACCATTCAGTACCTCGATGTCGGCATCAAGCTCGAGGTCGAGCCACAGGTCTACCGTGACGGCGACGTGGGCATGAAGCTGAACCTCGAAGTCAGCAACATCACCAAGACGATTTCCAGCAGTAACTCGTCAACGGGGCTCACTTCGCTCGCCTATCAGATCGGCACGCGCAGTGCGTCGACGAGTCTGCGGGTGCGCGATGGCGAGAGCCAGATTCTCGGCGGCCTGATTCAGGATGAGGACCGCGTGACCGCCGACAAAGTGCCGGGGCTTGGACAGTTGCCTTTGCTCGGGCGCCTGTTCTCGAATCACAACGGCGACCACTTGAAGACGGAAATCGTGCTGCAGATTACGCCGCATATCGTGCGTCCGCAGCAATCCGCCGACGCCGATACGCAAGAGCTGTGGTCGGGGACCGACGTGAATGTGCATGCGGAGCAGTTGCGGCTCGATCCGGTGGGGGCCGAGGCGGCTCAACAGGTGCCGGTTCCCGCGGTGCGTGCGCCCGGCAGTGTCGGCGGCGGCACGACAGGGGCGTCACGCGATTCCCAAGCCGCTGCGCAGGGTTCCGGCACGGTGCCGCCGACCAGTTCGTTCGGCCAACTGCCGCCGGCGCCGCGCACCACGCCTCCGCCCGCGCCCTACGGTGGCCGTTTCTCGACACTGCCGAGCGTGCCAGCGGCGCCGCCGGGCCCTGTGGCGGTTCCGGGAGCGGAGCAGAGCGGGGCTGAGAGCGCTGCGGCCCCAGACGCGAATGCGGCACAGGCAGGCACTCAGGCTCAGGCTCAGGCTCAGGCCCCCGCGGCCGCTCCTGCACCCGCTCAAGCGCCGGCTCCGCCGCCCGCGTTTCCCCCGGGGAACGTCGTGATGCCGCCAGGGGATATGCCGAGCGACAACCCGCTGCGTCCGATTCAGAACGGTGGTTACTGAGCCATGAAAGCGCAGGCGGACGCATTGGCTTCGCGTCGCCGGTCTGGCGCTCGCCAGCGCGGCTTCACGCTGATCGAGCTGGTGATTACGCTGGCGCTCGTCGGCATCCTGGCGCTCGCGATCATGCCGTTCTCGGAACTGATCGTGCAGCGTCAGAAGGAGCAGCAACTGAGCGCGGCGCTGCGTGAGATTCGCACCGCACTGGACGCTTACAAGGAAGCGAGCGACACCGGCCTGATCGAGCGGGAGGCGGATGCATCCGGCTATCCGCCCTCGCTGACCGTGATGGTGACGGGCGTGAAGAATGCGAAAGATCCCAAAGGCGGCTTGTTGATGTTTCTTCGCCGCGTGCCCCGCGATCCGTTCTTTACGGGCGACGCGGATATTGCGGCCGAGGACACGTGGAACGTGCGCGCCTTTGGCGAGGCACCGGATCCAGGTGAGGGCGGTGACGCGGACAACGGTTCCGCCGGCAATTCGCGCGCCGGTAAGGACGTGTTCGACGTGACATCGAAATCCGATCGGGTCGGCATCAACGGCATTCCATACAAACAGTGGTGAGCCGCATCATGACAACCGTGCGCGCGCGTAAAGCCAGAGGCTTCACATTGATTGAACTGGTGGTCGTCATGGCGATCATCGGTCTGTTGCTGACGGTTGCATTGCCCCGTTACATGCACAGTATCGAGCGCGGCAAGGAGCAAGTGCGTCAACAGAACCTGGCGGTGATGCGTGACGCCATCGACAAATACTATGGCGACAACGGCCAATACCCGGACACGCTCGACGATCTGGTGACAAGGCACTATCTGCGCGCAATTCCGGTCGACCCCGTCAACGGTGACGATAAATGGGCGGCGGTGGCATCGCCTGACGAGAGCAAGACGGGTGTCTACGACGTCATGCCGGCGAGCAGTCCGCAGGGGATGCCGAAAGATCGGGCCGGAGCGGCGCAATGAGCGATGTGAGCCCGCGGGCAATCAGACGTCACCCTGTCGCTCGCGAAAATGGAATGGTTCTGCTGGCGCTCCTGATTGCGCTGATGCTGATGTCGATCGCATTGATGGGCGCGCTCGACGTGTGGTCGCTTGAGCGGCAGCGCGAACGGGAGCGGCAACTGCTGTTCGTAGGCAATCAGTACCGGCTCGCGATTCTTCGCTACTACCGCGCTGGAAGGGCGCTGCCGGCGTCGATCGACGAACTGCTCGACGACTCGCGTTTTCCGGCGCCGCTGCATCATTTGCGCCGCGCCTATCCGGATCCGGTGACGGGTAAGAACGATTGGGTTTTTATGCAACAGGGCGCGCGTATATACGGCGTGTATAGCAGTTCCACCGACTTGCCGATCAAACGCGCTGGTTTTCCACTTCTCTATCAGGACTTCGAAAATCAGAAGACCTATGGCGGCTGGCAGTTTTTCTATTTGCCGCCGGTCGTGCGCAACTACACGAACACGCTGAGCGCGCCGCCGAAACCGCCGACCTCCTTCGATCCGCTGAACGGCTCGTTGCCCACTTTCAACGGGCGCAGCGTGGGCGGCTTGCGCTGAGCGGACAGCCGTCCGGTTGGAGCTTATGGCCGAATCCATTGCTTACGCCGGCGAAGCGATCATCACTGGCGGTGCAGGGACGGCAACAGAACAATGTGCGCTACCGCACATATCTCGACGTTTCCTCTTCCGTCGCCTGCAGAAGAAACTAGCATCAAACGCACAGCCTTCCCCGCATCCTCCCTTTGCCGGCTCAGGTCTGAAAACATCAATTCAGAAAAGCGGACCGCGCGTCTCTTTAGCCGGACAATTCAGAGGAGACCGAACAGAGGTCTCTTCATATAAATCAACGCTGATTGAATCGCCTCCACTGCGCTGCAACGCGACAGGGCAGATGCCTTCGTCGTTCTATCTAACATGGAGAAACGATTATGGACCGTCGCGAATTTATCAAGAAGACATCGGCGATTGGCGCTGCACTGACTACGCC
The DNA here is from genome assembly GCF_040965775.1 of Paraburkholderia sp. BR10954. Taxonomy (NCBI): domain Bacteria; kingdom Pseudomonadati; phylum Pseudomonadota; class Betaproteobacteria; order Burkholderiales; family Burkholderiaceae; genus Paraburkholderia; species Paraburkholderia sp. BR10954. Next base: position 94,685 of record NZ_JBFRCK010000019.1, on the reverse strand, counting down.
AAAGCTCGCGCTTGGCGCATCCGGGTCGGCCACGGGCGACGCCGCGCACAAGGGAACCCCCAACATTCTGTTCATTCTGCTCGACGAGATGCGCTACCCGCGTGTGTTCCCGGCGGGAATCAACAGTCCGGGCGACTTCCTCAGGCATTTCATGCCCCAAACGCATTCCCTGTGGAGAAGGGGCGTTAAGTTCTCCGGACACTACACGGCCGCCTCCGCATGTACACCAGCACGTGGCACTTTGGTGACTGGTCTTTACTCGCAGCAAACCTGGGTACTGACGACTATCTTCGATAACCCGTCAAGTAAAGGTTCGCTTCAACCAACGCTCAGCCGGGTGTTTCCGACCTATGGCAAGCTGCTGCGCAACCTCGGTTATTCGACGCCCTACATCGGGAAATGGCATCTGTCGGTCACCGTCCAGGGGCAGCGCGAGCTTCAGGAGTACGGATTTCAGGCGATGACTTTCCCTGATCCAACTGGCAGCAACCTGCAGGGCACCGTCGGCGATATTCCCAACCTGTACTACAGCGACGAGTACATCGCCAATCAGGCGGTAGCGTGGCTCGGCCAGCGTAAGCCGAACGAAGCCCCCTGGTGTTTGACCGTAGGCCTCGTGAACCCTCACGACAAAGAGTTCTTCCCGGCGGGAACGGAATTCCAGACTTACCATGATTATTTCGCGAACTCGAACTACAACCCCAACGGTTATCAGCAATGGCGGGACTACACGGTAGGGCCGCCGAACTACGATTGGAATACCAATCCACTCAAGAATCCACCGACGCTGGCGTACGCGGCGGTCCCGCCGAACTGGGAGTCGGCGGATCGCATCCAGCGCACCAAGCCGGCAGCACAGGCGTTCAACAGAATGATCCAGGAGGCTATATGGGGTGGTGTTCAGGATGATCCGGATAGCGCTGACTTCGTCATCACTGAATATCCTGTGCCGATCCAGGGGGTGACGAAAGGGATCGGCAAATCGCCATTCAGTTACTGGAAGCGTAGCCTCGAGTCGTACACGCAGATACTGACAGACGTCGACGAACGGATTGGCGAGATCGTCCACTCGCTGCCTCACGATGTCGCGCGCAACACGATCATTATCCTGACGTCCGACCACGGCGAATACGCTGGCGCGCACGGTATGGTGTCCGGCAAGACCTCGACGTGCTACGAAGAGGCGTACAACATCCCGTTGATCGTAGTTGATCCTACGGGACAGTATGCGGGCGACGTCGACAAGATCCGCGACGGCCTGACTTCTTCAGTCGACATTCTTCCGATGCTGGTGACGATAGGCAACGGCGGTAACCGCAATTGGCTAACGGGCGACTACGCGCAGTTGTACGGCGGCAGGCATGATCTTCTTCCGATGCTGAAAAGCGATTCGGCAGCCGGCCGGCCCTATGTCACCTTCACGACCGACGAAACACTGCCTGAGTCGTACATACCAAACGCGTCGAGTACGCCGACGCATATCATTGGTCTACGCACTCAGGCGAACAAGCTTGGCACCTATTCGTTCTGGGCACCGGAGTCGACGACCATCTCGGGCCGAAGCCAACTCGAGTACTACGACTATGCGACGACGGCAGGACAACTGGAACTCGACAACCGTTACCGCGATCCAGCGGCCCGAGTGCTCTATCAACAGCTGCTGACGGATGTTTTGCCTAACGAGTTGAGGGCGCCGCTGCCCGGGAGTTTGGTGGCTGCCCAGACGCTCGCCGAGGCGAGATATGTGAGCTACGTCAGGCTGATCAATTCCGGGGGCGTGAGCGAACCGCAATTGCCACTGTCGATCGGCGATATCTGACGTCGGGGCGAGGCTTGCGCCGGAGGATCGGCGGCTATTTGTGAAAAGGGGGCGTGCTGACGAATTCCAAGATCCTTTGAGCAGACGCACGCGCGACAAAGGCCGTACAGTAGCATCCAATTTGTTGACTGCGGCTCTATCAGCTTACACGCAGCACTTTGCTGTCTGAGCAGCACGGTGCTTGCGGGAAAAACTGGGCCGTCGCCGACGTGCTTGGGTCGGGCGAACTGGTACGCAATGTGCAGGTGTTTATGGCATGGCGAGGCTTCATGGAGGCGCGCCTTCACTCCGGAGAACACATGGCTACTTTGCATCGATCTGATATAACCGAACCCGTCCTCGCCTTCGCTTCCTTGTCCCGCGGTGCGGACTACGAGCAACTATCCGCGCGTTTCCGGCCGATCTTTCAGAAGATCGCGGATGGCACGCTCGATCGCGAGCAACGACGCGCTTTGCCTTATGACCCAATCAGGTGGCTCAAGGAGGCAGGCTTCGGCGCCGTTCGCATACCGGTCGAACACGGTGGCGCAGGCGCATCTTTGCCCGACCTGATCCGTTTGCTGGTCGAACTGGGCGAGGCGGATTCGAACCTGCCACAGGCGCTTCGCGGGCATTTCGCGTTCGTGGAGGATCGGCTGAATGCTCCAGCTGACGCAAACCGCGAGCGCTGGTTTGCTCGTTTCGTAGCGGGGGAGATCATCGGTAACGCCTGGACCGAAGTCGGGAATGTCTCGATCGGCGAGGTGCAAACCCGCGTCAAACGCGACGGCGAGCGCTGGCTCGTCACTGGAGAGAAGTATTACTCCACAGGGACCATTTTCGCGGATTGGATCGACGTATTCGCTCAGCTCGACGACGATGGGCGCAACGTCATCGCGGCGGTCCGCACCGACCAGCCCGGTGTCACTCGCAGCGACGATTGGGATGGCTTTGGTCAGCGCTCGACAGGCAGCGGCACCACCCGTTTCGACTCGGCACTCGTCGAGGCGGAGAACATCATTGATTTCTCCACCCGCTTCAAGTATCAGACTGCCTTCTATCAGCTCGTGCTGCTGGCGGTGCTGACCGGTGTGGGCCGAGCCGCGCTGCGTGACGTCTCGCACGAGGTCCGCTCACGCCGCCGCATTTTCAGTCACGGCAACGCGCCGTCGGTCGCCCGCGATGCACAGGTGCAGCAGGTCGTCGGCGAGATAGGCGCGCGCGTTTTCGCGGCCGAGGCGGCTACCGTTCAGGCGGCGGAGGCGGCTCAGAGGGCCTACGAAGCACGTTTCGGCGGGAATGCGGAGGCTGAGCACGAAGCCAACATCGCAGCGGAAATCGACTCCGCGCGCGCACAAGTCGTTGTCAGTGAGCTGATTCTCAAAGCTACGACCGATCTGTTCAACGCGCTCAGCGCATCGGGCACCAGCGAGGCCCGCCGTCTCGATCGCCACTGGCGTAATGCCCGAACCGCGGCATCGCACAACCCGCTAATCTACAAAGCGAGGATCATCGGTGATTGGGAAATCAACCGCACGGAGCCACCCTATGTATGGCAGATCGGGGCGGGGCCGACTACAACGGAATCAGCCGCGAACGAGTCAGTTGCCTAGCGAAGGCCGCGAGAAACGCGAGGGGGAAGCAAGCCGCGCGATGCGCGGCTATGCAGGCTGCCCGTTATTTGAGCGCGGCAATCTCCTTCGCCCGGATCAACCTTGCTCGCAGCACGTTGCGACTGATCCCCAGCAGCCTTGCAGCCTGAATCTGGTTGCGGTGGCTGTACTCATATGCAACCCTGATGACGGTATTCTCGATGTCTTCGAACAGATTTTCGCGTTCGGTCTCGAGAAGGTCTCGCAAAGCGGATTCGAGGGCCTGTTGTGCGTCCTGCGTCAGTGCGTCAGGACGTGGCAGGCGATCGATTGCGGGTGGGGCGCACGCAGCAAGCTGTACGTCGCTTTCCTGCAAAGTATCGTGGCGGCCCACCAGCAGTGCGTGATGAATGACGTTTTCCAGTTCCCGGATATTGCCGGGCCAGCGATGCGCTAGCAGTCTGCGCTCCGCTTGTGGCGCGATCTCGCGCGGCCCGTAACCGAGACGACCGCGGTAATCGTCGATGAAATAGCGCGCCAGCGGCAGGATATCGCCGGGTCGCTCACAGAGCTTCGGGACGTCCAGCTGGACGACGTTAAGCCGATAGTAAAGGTCGCCCCGAAAATGGCCGGCGGCCATCGCCTGCGGCAGATGGACGTTGGTCGCCGCCACCACGCGCACGTCGATTGGCAGGCTCTGTCTCGAGCCAAGCCGCACGACCTCCCGCTCCTGCAGGACGCGCAACAGTTTGACCTGCATCGACAGCGGCAGGTCGCCGATCTCGTCCAGAAACAGCGTGCCGCCATTCGCTGCTTCAAACCAGCCTGGCTTCGCGCTGAACGCTCCGGTGAATGCGCCTTTCTCGTGCCCGAACAGCTCGCTCTCGACCAGCGTCTCGGAGAACGCGCCGCAATTGACGGCGACAAACGGCTTGTCCTTACGTTGACTGAGACCATGCACGTGACGGGCAATCAGTTCCTTGCCGGTACCCGTTTCGCCGGAGATCAGAATGTTTGCGTCACTCGGCGCGACCCTTTGCACCCGTTCAAGCAGAGCCAGCGAGCGCGGATCGACAAACACTTGTGCGCGCCCCCGAATCGACTTGCTCAGCCCGCGCGCATTCGGCAGGCTGTACACATGGGGCAGTGCGCCAGCGGGAGAGACCGGCTCAACGAGGCCGTTGTCCCATACGTCGGTAAGAGAGGCGTTCATGAGTAGAAGCTCGGCGTCGGATAGGTTCGTTTGAGGGCCCACTCGCCAATTTCCCGCATCTTGTAGGCAAGAGGATCATGCAGCGTATGAGTGCGCAGATTGCGCCAGTAGCGGTCTAGCCTAAGCGAGCCGTGCGTCGCTCGTGCGCCGGCGACATCGAACATCCGGGTACAGATGACGAGTCCTGTCTGCGCGGCAGCGACTTTCGCGGTCGCTATTGCCAGCGCGACTTCGCCGCGTTCAGCCTCGCTCAGCGCGCTGCCCCGGGCCCATGCGCTGTCGAGCCGGACAGCGGCCCGTGCAGCCAGCGTCCGCACGGCTTCGAGTCCGACCCAGAACTCGCCGTACTGGCCGAGTATGTAGGGATCGTCGCCGACGCTTGCGAGCTTCGACGCCGGCCACGGACGCGCTTCATTCAACGTGTAATGACGAGCGTCTTCGAAGGCGGCTTCGCTAATGCCGAGATAAACGTGCGCAAGGCTCAACTGCGCGATAAGCGGCCGCAAACATGCGAACGGCGTTGACAGCGGGCCGGGTTCGATGAGCACTTCATGATGATCGACCCGGACTCTTTCGAAGGTCACGGTTCCGCTGTCAGTCTGACGCTGCCCGATGTTGTCCCAGTCGTCCGCGACCGCGATGCCGCTGCGTTGCGTTGGCACGGCGGCTACCAGAAACGCGTTCGTCAGCGCGTCGCGCGCGGACGCGATCAGCATTTCCGAGTCGAGCGCCCCCGAACAGAAACTCTTCTGGCCGGAGAATTCGAGCCAGTCCTCGCGGCTCCGGCTGATTGTCCGGTCGTCGAGCGGATTGAGTGCATTGCCCCAGAACCAGTCGTGGCGGGCCGTTTTTTCGAACCATGATCCCCACTGCTGCTCGGTTCCGAACAGCCGTACCGTCGCGAGCATCAGATGATGAAACGCGAATACGTGCGCGAGCGAGCCGTCGGCCGCAGCAATGATGCGGACAACGTCAAGGGTCGTCTGCCAGGTAGCGCCTTGTCCGCCATATTCAGATGGAATGCTGAGAGCCAGCAGGCCACTGGCGCGCAGCGCGTCGCGCTCCGGTTTTGGCGTCCCGCCGCGCTGATCCCGTTCGACCGCGGTCAACGAAAAGCGGGCGGCGAGATCCGCGGCGATCTGCTGTGGCGTCGAGCGCGATCGAGCGTTCTCATGCAGGTGCTGCACCGATGGGTGCGGCTCTTCGTGGTTTGCTGGACTGGAGACGAGCTGGGCCATCTGTATGGACTGGACCACCCGCTTTACGACAGAGCCCGTTCGAGGCCCGATCGTGCAACGACGCTGGTCCAGATTGCTGATCGAGCAGCAAGTGTTCCACCTCCGCTGCGGCGCTGGAAACATTGATTTCTCATATTCAAAGTCCAAATGCTGCTTGCGCAGCGGCGCGGTGTTAAAGAGCTCCCATATCCGTCACGGCGTTGCTGACCCAGGAGCAGTTCGCTCACATTCTGCTGGTCCAGCAGTTGACGGTGGGAGAACCCCGACTCCATGCACACCTTGCATGATCCGATTGACTACAAGGTCCGGGACTTGGGCAATTGGGCGCTCAACGAAAGCATTCTCAAACCGTTTTTCTATTCATATCTGAATTGCTGCTGTTCGCCTGGCAGCACACCGAAAGCAGATTGCTCCACAGCGTTCATACGCTCGATGAATATGCTTTGCGTTACTAAGCGAATGACCTGTCGTATTGAATTTACAAAGGCCGTCCAAGCCTGAGCGCCGGGGTTTGCAGCGGTAGTCGAGAAACACATCGCAATTGGCATATTGCTTGCGTTATATCAACCCACACCGTCGCCGGATCGAATTCCCGAGAGTACGGTGCGTTTCGAGGATGAGAGGAATTGTTATGACCACACCATTACGTATCGTCGCGGTTTCGGGAAGCTTGCAACAACCTTCGAGAACGCGTGCGCTTACCGTTAGTTTGCTCGCGGGGCTCGAGCGTGCGCTCGTAGCCGATAAGCACGACGTGCATTCTCACCTCGTGGATCTCGGTGAAATCTCCGAACCGCTAGCGCGTACGTTTTCGCGCGTGAGTGCCACCCGCGACCTGGAAGCCCATTTGCGCGCGATCGAGACAGCCGACGCGCTGATCGTTGCAAGCCCGGTGTACCGCGCATCCTATACGGGCCTCTTCAAGCATCTTTTCGATCTGGTTCATCACGAAACCTTGTTCGACGTGCCAGTACTGCTTGCTGCCACCGGCGGCAGCGAGCGGCATGCGCTGGTGATCGACCACCAGTTGCGACCACTGCTGAGCTTTTTCCAGGCCCATACGCTTCCTGTCGGCGTGTATGGATCCGAGGCGGATTTCAATGACCACCGCGTCAGCAGTCCGCTGCTGAGCGCGCGCATCGCGCTCGCGATCGAGCGTGCCGCGCCACTCATCGCGCAACGGCCGCGCCGTGCCGACGTCCAGATCGCAGCATGACATCTGCCCTGTAACACCATTCCTATTTCGACGAGATCTGCTTCCATGACACATAACCTGTCCACCTCGCAAGACGCCGTCAAATTTGCTTACTGGGTACCGAATGTAAGCGGCGGCCTGGTAGTCAGTACGATCGAACAACGCACCGACTGGAGCCTTGAATACAACCAGCGTCTCGCCCAGGCCGCCGAACGGGCAGGCTTCGAGTACGCGCTGAGCCAGATCCGCTTTACGGCCGGCTATGGCGCCGAGCATCAGCACGAGTCGGTCTCGTTCAGCCAGGCGTTGCTGCACGCCACGACCCGTCTCAAGGTACTTGCAGCGATTTTGCCCGGACCGTGGCATCCCGCGGTGGTCGCCAAGCAGCTCGCGACGATCGATCACATCTCGAATGGCCGGATCGCGATCAACGTCGTTAGCGGCTGGTTTAAGGGCGAATTCACCGCGATCGGCGAACCCTGGCTCGAGCACGATGAACGGTATCGCCGTTCCAGGGAATTCATTCAGGCGCTCAAAGGGATCTGGACGCAGGACAACTTCACGTTCAAGGGCGACTTCTACCGCTTCAACGATTACACGCTGAGTCCGAAGCCGGTGCAAAAGCCGCACCCCGAAATCTTTCAGGGTGGCAGCTCGCGCGCTGCCCGCGACAACGCAGCGAGTGTGTCCGACTGGTATTTCACGAACGGCAATACGCCCGAAAACCTCAAAGCGCAGATCGATGATATTCGCGCCAAGGCCGCAGCGAACGGCCATCAGGTGCGCATTGGCGTGAACGCGTTCGTGATCGCCCGTGACACGGAAGCCGAAGCGCGTGCCGTGCTCGACGACATCATTGCCAACGCACATGTGGAAGCGGTCCATGCGTTCGGCGACGCGGTCAAGCAGGCCGGTAGCGCATCGCCTGAAGGCGAGGGCAACTGGGCGAAATCCACATTTGAAGATCTGGTCCAGTACAACGACGGCTTCCGCACCGATCTGATCGGTACGCCGCAGCAGATCGCCGAGCGCATCGTCGAACTTAAGGCGATCGGCGTCGATCTGGTACTGACCGGCTTCTTGCATTTCATCGAAGAAGTCGAATACTTCGGCGCCAAAGTGCTTCCGCTGGTTCGCGAACTGGAGAGCCGTCGTCAGCCGGCCCTGGCATGACGCAGGCGACTACCTCGGCAGCGCCGTTGCTCGCCCTTGAACACATCTCGCTATCGTTCAAGGGCGTCAAGGCGATAACCGACATAGGCTTCTCGGTGGCGCGCGGAGAAATCTGCGCGCTCATCGGTCCGAATGGCGCAGGCAAGAGTTCGCTTCTCAACGTGATCAATGGCGTGTATCGGGCACAACAGGGAGTCGTTCGCTTCGACGGCCTCGCGTATCGACGCATCGATCCCTACCGTGCCGCTCACCTCGGTATCGCGCGAACGTTCCAGAATCTCGCGCTGTTCCGCCGCATGAGCGTGCTCGACAACGTGCTGACGGGCCGCAGTTTGCATCGGCGCAGCAGCTGGATCGAGCAGGTTTTGCGCGTCGGGCGCGCGCGCCGGGACGACGCAGAGCAACGCAGGTATGCGAGTGAGGTGATAGATGCACTGAAGCTGGAGCGCTACCGCGACGCCGCCGTGGGCACGCTGCCTTACGGGCTGCAAAAACGCGTCGAACTGGCGCGTGCAGTCGCCGCCAAGCCGCGCCTTCTGCTGCTCGACGAGCCAATGGCGGGCATGAATGCGGCCGAGAAACAGGAGATGGCTCGCACGATACGCGATGTGAACTCGCAGTTCGGTGTCACGGTGGTACTGATCGAGCACGACATCGGCGTCGTGATGGGACTGTCCGATCATGTCGTGGTGCTCGACTACGGGAAAAAGATCGCGGACGGCACGCCCGACCAGGTCCGCACGAATGATGGCGTGCTAGCGGCCTACCTGGGTACGCGTCACGACGCGAGCACGTCAGTCCACGCCTGAGGGACCAGTCGATGGAATTCTTTGTCGAAGTATTGGTGGGCGGCCTGCTTGCCGGTGCGATGTATTCGGTCGTTGCGATCGGCTTCGTGCTGATCTACAAGGCATCCGGGATCTTTAATTTCGCTCAGGGAGCGCTGGTGCTGTTTGGCGCGCTGACCTATGTGTGCATGGTCGAACGCGGGATCGCCCCGTGGCTCGCGATCCTGATCACGCTGGCGGCGCTGGTCGTCATTGCGGTGCTCACCGGACGGCTGGTGCTGCGGCCGCTCGTCAATCGACCACCGATCACGCTGTTCATGGCGACGCTCGGCCTGAGTCTGATCCTGGAAGGGGCCGCGCAACTGTTATGGGGAGCACAGGTGCACGGGCTCGAGCTGGGTATCGATGACAAACCGTTGCGCCTGGGCGGCGTCATGATCAGTAAGTTCGACCTCTTCGCGGCGGCTGTCGCCGGCGCACTGGTGATCGGGCTAAGCGCGTTGACCCGCTATTCGCGTCTCGGCCTGAAGCTGCGCGCGGTCGCCGACGATCCGCTGGCCGCGCTCGCGGTCGGGGTGCGGCTTCCACAGGTCTGGGCAATCGTCTGGGCACTGGCCGGCTTCGTGAGCCTCGTCGCGGGACTACTGTGGGGCGCGCGTCTGGGCGTGCAGTTCTCGCTGTCGCTGGTGGTCCTGAAAGCGCTGCCGGTATTGATCATCGGCGGATTTTCGTCGATCACTGGCGCGATCGTCGGCGGACTGCTGGTGGGCGCTAGCGAAAAGCTCGCTGAGGTTTATCTCGGCGCAGTCATTGGCGATGGCATCGAGAACTGGTTCCCCTATGTCATCGCGATGCTATTCCTGCTGGCTCGCCCGGCTGGGCTGTTCGGCGAACCGGCGGTGGAACGCGTTTGATGGAGACAAGATGGAACTGACCCGCACAACCTTCGACGCGCGACGCGCGGATCTCAAGCGCTGGCTGACGCCGTTCTCGCTCGTACTGGTAGCGTTCGTGGCCGTGCCGTTGGTCTCCAACGATTATTGGCTCAACGCGATCCTCGTCCCATTCCTGATTCTTTCACTGGCAGGGTTGGGGTTGAACTTCCTGACGGGCTATGCCGGGCAGTTGTCGCTCGGTTCGGCCGCCTTTATGTCGGTGGGAGCGTACGCGGCTTATAACCTGTTGGTCCGGCTACCCGCGCTGCCGCTGCCTGTTGCACTGCTGCTCGGTGGCTGCATCAGCGCGGCAGTAGGGGTGCTGTTCGGTTTGCCGAGCCTGCGCATCCGCGGCTTCTATCTGATTGTTTCGACCCTGGCCGCGCAGTTCTTCGTGGTCTGGATCTTTACTCGCGTCAGCTGGTTCTCCAATAACGATACGTCGGGCGTGCTTAGCGCGCCGCGCCTTGCAATCGGCCACTGGCAAATCGATACACCGGCCGCACGCTATCTGTTCGTGCTCGGCGTCGTGGTGGTGCTGTTCCTGCTCGGCGCGAGCGTCGTGCGCAGCGATCTCGGCCGCCGCTGGATGGCGGTGCGCGACATGGATATCGCCGCACGCGTGATCGGCATTCCGGTCGGACAGAGCAAGCTGCTTGCGTTCGCGCTCAGTTCCTTCGTGCTCGGCATAGCGGGAGCGCTTTGGGCATTCGCCTACCTCGGTACGGTCGAGCCGGACGGCTTCAGTCTGAATCTGTCGTTTCAGGTTCTTTTCATCATCATTATCGGCGGCATGGGCAGTATCAGCGGCAACCTCTACGGCGCCGCATTCATCGTTTTGCTGCCAATCCTGCTGTCGAATGCCGCGACCGCGCTCGCACAGATCGGCATTGGGGCCGACCAGTTGCAGAACCTGCAAAAGATCATCTTTGGCACCTTGATCATTGTGTTTCTCATCAAGGAACCCGATGGTCTCGCCCGGCTGGTTCAGGTTGCGCGCCGCAGCCGAACGAGACGGCAGGAAGGGCGCTAACACAGTCCTTCCTGAATCTTCCCAGCTTTCGATTCATCAATCAGACGGAAAACATCAGCATGGCTAATTACATTACTCGACTCAACGCCGGTGGACCTGGCAAACTTCTGCGCCTGTTCGCGGCGAGCGTCGCACTAGCCGGTGTGGCGATATCGCAGGCGCATGCCGGCGGAACCGAATATTTTCCGCTGCAAAGCTATCGGGTTGGACCGTATGCAGCCGGCGGCACGGGATTCTTCGGCGGCTTTATCGACTACATGAAGTTGATCAATGCTCGCGACGGCGGGGTCAACGGCGTCAAGCTGGTCTGGAAAGAGTGCGAAACGGAGTACGTGGTCGAGAAGGGCGTCGAGTGCTACGAACGTCTGAAGAACAGCGGTCCGGACGGCGCACCGACCGCGGCAACCAATCCGTTGTCTGTCGGCATTGCCTACGCAACACTCGATCGCTCGAGCGCAGACAAGCTGCCGCTGATTACGATCAATCACGGCCGGACCGATTCGACCGACGGCGCGGTCTTCCCATATGTGTTCCCGCTGCAGCTCAATCCGTACAGCGAAGTGTCGGCGATCGTGAACTACATCGGACAACGCTCTGGCGGCCTGGAGCACCTCAAAGGCAGGAAGATCGTCGTGCTTTACCACGGCTCGCCTTATGGACGTGAAACGATTCCGGTGGTCGAACTGCTCGCGAAGAAGTATGGTTTCGAGGTCACGCAGATCGAGGTACCGCATCCGGGCAACGAGCAAGGCTCGCAGTGGCTGAAGATCCGCCAGATCGCACCGGACTGGGTGATCTTGCGGGGTTGGGGTGTGATGAATCCCGTGGCGCTGAAAGGCGCCCAGAAGGTCGGTTATCCGACCGATCACATCATCGGCAATATCTGGAGCAATTCGGAAGAAGACGTTCGACCCGCGGGTGAAGCGGCCAAGGGCTTCATCTCGATCACGACACACCCGTCCGGAACAGAATATCCGGTGCTTCAGGCGATCGACCAGTACGTCATCAAGGCCGGCAACGGTGATCTGAAGGATCCGGCACGCTTCGGCACGGTCTATTACAACCTTGGCGTCGTGAACGGGATCCTGAATGTCGAAGCGCTGCGCACCGCGCAGAAGAAGTTCGGCAACAAACCGTTGAGCGGCGAGCAGGTCCGCTGGGGCTTCGAACATCTGAACCTCGACGACGCACGACTCAAACAGCTGGGCGCGCTTGGCCTGGTCCAGCCTTTGAAGCTGACCTGCGAGGACCACGAAGGCGGCGGGGCGGTGCGCTTCCAGCAATGGGACGGACAACACTGGAAGGTCATCAGCGACTGGGTCCAGGCGGATCGCGCGCTGTTGCGGCCGATCATCGAGAAATCGGCGAATGCCTACGCGAAGGAAAAAGGCATCACGCCTCGCGACTGCCAGAAGGAGCTCTAAGCGATGGCCGCTGCCCGATTGCTCGAAGCGACCTCACTCGCCGTGTCATGGCAGCAGATCATTGTGGCTTTGCATGACGTATCGCTGCACGTCGACGCCGGCGAGATCGTCGCGCTGCTCGGCGGCAACGGTGCCGGCAAGACGACCACGCTGAAAGCAATTTCGCGCCTGCTGCATGCCGAACGCGGCGAGATGACGTCGGGGCGCATTGCGTTCAATGGCGTCGACATCGCCCGCGATGAGCCGTGGCGACTCGTCGAGCGCGGCCTTGTACAGGTCCTCGAAGGGCGCCGCTGCTTCGGCCATCTCAGCGTCGAGGAAAATCTGCGTCTTGGCGGATTCGTGCGGCGTGGCCGGCGCGCGGAGCTCGAAGCGGATCTCGAACGGATCTATGCGACCTTCCCGCGGCTGAAGCTGCGCCGAAGGCTGCCGGCCGGCTACGCGTCGGGCGGCGAGCAGCAGATGCTCGCGATCGGGCGCGCGCTGATGGCCAGACCGACGCTGGTTCTGCTTGATGAACCGTCGATGGGTCTGGCTCCGCAGATCGTCGAGGAGATCTTCGAGATCGTGGCCTCGCTCAATCGCGACGGCGTCAGCTTCCTGCTTGCCGAACAGAACGCAACGGTGGCGCTGCGCTATGCCCACCGCGGTTACGTGCTTGAGAACGGCGCAGTGGTCGCGCAGGGCAGCGCCGCGCAACTGCTGGACCTGGATACGTTGCGCGATGCTTACCTGGGCCGGTCCGGGCGGCGCCCCGAGCAGTGCTCTTCCACTTCCGCATTGACACTTTGATGAATCCCGACATCGTCTGATTTTTGCCGACATCGGGCGACACGCGCTATCTCGGCGTGTCGTCGAGCGGACGAGCCCCGACCATGGCCTACCTCGGCGAAATCGGTGTCGCTGCCGCCCTGCGTGGCTAAGACGGTGTGCCGATTCCCACGGGCAGCGGCCGCCTCGACCCTTGTGGTCGCGGCGAGCGGCGCGCCGCTGACGCGACGTTTGTTCCGGTCGCGTTACGGACTTCGCTCGGCGGGCCGAGCGTTGCCGCGCGCGCGGCGGCGACGCTCGATGCGGCGACCGGCGGACGCCTGCTGCTCAACGTGATGCCGGGCGGCGACGCGGAGGAACCCGCCGCCGACGGCGTGTTCATGTCGCACGATGAGAGCTACGAAGCGGCGAGCGAATATCTGACGATATGGCGCCGCTTGCTGCCGGACGAAGCGGTGGAATTTCGAAGGCCGTTATAACCGGGTAGGTGCTTACCAGCGCAAAAGACGCGGGCCGAGCAGAGCACCGATTACCGTCGGTACCAGCATCCCTAGCAAATACCAGACACCCCAGAACGGGATGCCCATTTCCGGACAATGCAGGCAATACGCGAGCGCCGCAGTGGCACCGGCCAGCAAGCCGCCTGCCGCACCCGAGACAGCGAGCCGCGTCGGCGCCAGTCCTTTGAGCGCCCAAAACACGGCAACAAAGCCGGGAACCGACAAAATCGCAATAAGGACCGGACAGACGCGCCATGTTTCGCCGAGCACGATCGCAAGCCGAGCGTCTTTCGGCGCAGCCATCAATACATACGCTGCCGCAAGCCACACTGCCGCGACCGGCGCAGCAATCAGCCAGCGGCTGCCACCCGCGCGCACGCCTGGCCGCGAGAGCCGGGTCGACATCCACAGCGAGCCGATCATCAGACATAAGGGCAGCGCGGTCTTGGCCCAGAAGATCGGCTTGAGTGCGACTTCGGCGAGGTCACGCCGGATGCCGAGCAGCGTCGCCGTGATCAGTGTCGCACCCGCCGCACCGACCAGTACTGCGACGCAAAAGCGCTTCGCGAGCACGTGGTGGTCCACCGGCGTGACGCCGGTCGCCAGCAGGGAAATGAATTCATCCGTTTTCATCGCGTTCCTCGAATCTTTGCAGCCAACGCCTTGAGCCCACGATGCACACCGATCTTGACCGCCGACTCCGACAAGCCGGTCAACTTCGCGGTCTCCGTCACGGATAGTCCTTCGAGTTTGACATGCATGATCGGCAGACGCTGGCGATCAGGCAACTGCTCCAGCAGCTTTACTACGTCACGTTTTGCTTGCGCCGGCTCGAGATCAGGTGCGGCGAGCAATTCGAACGCGTCGTCGAGCGGATCGTTCAGCGCGTCGTGGCGGGAGCGTGCCCGAAAGTAATCTGCCAGCTTGTAGCGTGCGATTGCGTGGATCCATGCGGTCAGCGGCTCCTCGGCGCGGTAGGTGTCCCTTGCGTTGTGAACTGCCAGCAATATTTCCTGCACGAGATCCTCGACATCGGCCGCGCGATCGTCAAGCCGCCGCCGCAGAAAGCCACGCAAGTGCGCGCCCAGTTCCACGAGAAATTGCCGGTATGCGGCACCATTGCCGTCCAGGCCGCGCAGGAACAGGGCGCGCAGATGCGACTCCTTCGCCTGCGCCGCGGAGATATCCATAGTTCGCTTCATCGAGGGTGCCGGTTACAGGAAACAGGAGTTTATTCCATGGCCGCGTGCATCGGCGGCCCCGGCCGGTTCGCACTTGCCTCGTTGATGCATATGAGCGGGCCACTGCAACTTCGGATTGCAGGGTTCAGCCCTGCTGGTTTCGCTGCTACCGCAACGCGGGCACGTCCGTGGCCAGCAGCGGCTGACCACACTCATGCAACTTGTGCACGAAGAATCAAGCGGGCAGCGGCCCGCGCGCGAAGGCGTCCTCTCTTGCCTTCCGGAGGTGCTGCTCATCGATGCACTGCGATCCACGGCGGGAAAATATGCGCCACCGGGCCTCGTGCGCGGGACTGTCCGACAGCCGCCTCGCGGGTGCGATCCGGGAAATGCACGAGCACCCGACGAAGCCGTGGACGGTTGCTGCGCTCGCGAAGAATCTGCTGCGCCGCATTCACGGCCGCATCGCCGAGATTGCGCAACGTGGCGGCTACAGCTCTACCATCACCTTCAGCGTTGCCTTCACGTGGCTCACGTCGGCCGGCCACCTATGCGGTATACGCGTGAGGCGCAGACGATCCGGGATGGCGGGTAAGCAGGCGCAAACTGGTCGCCGGCAGGCATGAAGCGCGAGCTTCAGCAGGCGATGCTCAGAGCGCAGTAAGCGCCGGTGTGCGCACTGCGAATATCAATCCGAGCGCCTGTCGGAAGCCGGATCGGTAATGAGTCTGGTGCTGCGTCGGTAGGTGACATAGGCCCAGAGCCAATCCAGAATGACCTTCAACCTGTTTGGGCCACCGGTGAGGAACGCGATATGTGCGGCGCCCCAGAACCACCACGCTGGCGCACCCCACATGCGGATGGGGCCGATTTCCGCCACTGCGGCCTGACGCCCGATCGTCGCGAGGCTTCCGAAATGTCTGTATCGAAACGGAGGTGGACGAGGGCGACCCGCAAGCTGCGCGTCGATCACCCGCGCGGCATATTTTCCCTGCTGTTTGGCGGCAGGCGCCAACCCCGGTACCGATGCTCCATTCCAGCCCAGACTCGAAGCGGCATCGCCAATTGCATAGACGCCTTCTACTGCCGGAACAGAGAGGTCGTCGTTCACCTTGATTCGTCCGGACGCGTCCTCAGGCTGGTTTAGCCACTTGGCAACCGGAGACGCGGCCACCCCGGCAGCCCACAGGATGGTGCGGGATGCAATTCGATCTTTACCGAGATCGGCGCCATCCTCATCCACGCCCAGCACCCTGGTATCGAGGTGGACCGTGACACCCAGCTTTCGAAGGGAGCGTTCCGCGGCTGCAGACAGGGAGGGCGGGAAAGTCGGCAGAACGCGGGGCCCTGCATGAACCAGAATGACACGCGATTTCGACGGATCGAAGGTGCGATATTCCTGGTCCATCCCATGGTGCGCCAGTTCCGCGATGGCGCCGGCCAGCTCGATACCCGTTGGTCCTCCGCCAACGACGATGAACGTTAGCCACGCGGCACGGGCTGCTTCGTCGGCAGCAGTTTCCGCCTCTTCAAATGCCCGTAGCAGACGGCTCCTGATTGACGTTGCGTCCTCTATGCTCTTTAGCCCGGGCGCGTACGGCGCCCAATGATCGTTGCCGAAGTAACTGTGACGTGCGCCGGTCGCCAGTACGAGATAGTCGAATTCCAGGCGGGTTGCGCCGACTAGCACTTCGCGGGCGGCGGTGTCGATGCCCGTGACTCTTCCCAGACGTACCAGTACGTTTCGCTGTCCGCGAAAGAGGCTTCGGATCGGCGTTGCGATTTCCCCGGGCGACAACGCTGCAGTCGCGATCTGGTACAGCAGTGGCTGAAATAGATGATGATTCCGCTGGTCGATGAGGGTGATCCGGCACTGCGAATTGCGCAGACCGCGAACTGCCTCGATCCCACCAAAGCCACCGCCTACCACCACGACATGTGGATGCCGATCCAACCCGCCTTCTGCGCTGCCCGGGCTGTTGAGCACCCAGTGAGCAAATAACTGATCCACCGAAATGACGCCGGGCCCCGTGGCTACAAACGTAAGTAGCACGAGAAGAATTGCGAGCCGGTCGTCCATGGACATCGCTATGCCAGCGAGTGGAACCATGGCGGCATAGATGAACATCGCCGGTCGCGTCATGCAGCCGAAAGCGATGCAGAATGCGAGCATCGCGGCGATCCATGAGGGATAGACAAACAGTGTTGCCAGACTGTGATGAACGGCCGGCTCGAACAGGGAAGGCGTCGATGCGCAAGCTAGACAGAGCGATGCCGCGATGCCCGCGCGCGAAACGAGCAGCAGCGCAGGTGACACATATCGTTCGATCAGCTCATAGAATTTCCTGATCTGCCGGACCGGCCCAAGGGGAACCCACGCGAGGCCCCGCCCCAGCATCGCGTCGAGGGAAAACGTGCCTGGACCCAGCACGACCAGCCACGCGAGCAGGACAAGCGTTGCGCCGCCCGGACCGAGGGCGATCGATCCGTATCCACCAACGAGCAACACCAGCGCTATGGGCCGGGTGAGGAGGCCAGCGGTGAGCAGGAGCGGCACGATCCCGTGCAGCGCTGTCTCAACGCTGGACGGAGCATGCAATCCGGCGCCGGTTACACCGCCTTGATGGCTTTCCGCCATGGCCATGATCTGATGCACGAGCACGACCTGTCCGAACCAGACGCGAGTGGCAAGAAGAAGCCACGGCATGCAAAGCGCGCGTACCTTGGGAGCGAAGCGGAGCAGGTATTTGAAGGCATTTCGGAGCATACGGCACCATTTCGAGCGAACCATCACGGCAAACAGGGCGTCGGCGCAAGGCTCACCAGCGCAGACAATGCGGCGCGACGGCCGGGCCGACTGCGGTCGTGATGACGATCGCGAGCACGTACCAAACACCCCAGGACAGGACCACCATCTCCGGGCAACGGAGCGAACGGACGAGCGATCCCTGCGCACCGGCCAGCAGGCCCGCACTCGGGCCGGCGGCGTTGCACTCGACGGGCGACACGTCGCACGCGCGCTGGGCGACCGGTTCTCGCGTTTTCATGAGCGGTACGCGCGGTCACCGAGCAGATAATCGATCGATATCACGCCGGGACCCCACGCGGCGATGCCGAGCGCCATGGCAGCCCACGTGATGTGGATCGGCCAGCCGTCCGGCACTGTCAGTTCGATGATGCACGTCATCAGAAGTAATCCGGCGGCCGCGAAGCGCGTTCCGAATCCGAGCACGAGCAGCACCGGAAACCCGACCTCGCCGCACGCGGAGAGGAACGCGAAAAGGGCGGGCGCCGGGAACGGATACGGGCCGCCGGGAAGATGGAGCTTGAATTCGTCGGTGAAAAGATCGATGGCCGTGTCGTTGAGCTGCAGGAAACCGTGCCACTTGAGGATGCCCGATTTCCAGAAGGGCACTGCCAGCGCGAGGCGCAGCACGAGTTGCACGAACGATGGTTGTGCGAGCCGTTCGATGAAGCGCCGGGCGCATCCGATCGCGTGCGCGACGTTGCCCGCAAAGGACGGTCTGGAGTCTTGTCGAGTTTGCATGGTGATTACGCTCCCAGTTGAACGGCGGCGAACACGCCGGCCGAAATCATCGAGGCCAGGCTGGCCGCCAGATCGAAGGTGTCGCTCTCATCGAAGGCGGCCTGCGCGGCGGCGCCGAGCGGGATGCCCTCGAGGAGTGCTACGAGAAACGCCGCGCGGCCCGCGGGCAGGCGCCGGACAGTCACGTCGTATTCGGGCCGCGTGACGAGCGCGTCTTCTGCGTCGCTCGAATGCAGCGCGGTGACGGGGCCGGGCGCCCGGTTCATTGCGAAGATCGCGACGGCCGGGTAGCGCGAGCGCACGATGCGCGCGGCCGGATGCGGGACGAAGCGCACCTGCGCGAGCGAACCCGGATCGATGCTCGCGAATGCCTCGGCCGTGAGCGGTACGGCATCCGCGGCGTGATACGCGTCTAGCCACGCGCGCTCGATGCGTGCTGTATCCGCAAGCCAGGGCATGTGACGTGCGTATTCGTAGGTTTCGATGAACGACGGAAAATCGCGTCCGTACTCGAACAACAGCGGTGAAGCCGGTGGCGTTGCTCGCACGTGAAAGCGGGCCATCGCGCGGAAGAACTCGACGCCCGTGATGCGCTGCACGGCCGGATAGATCGCGGCCAGCGCATCGATGAGGCTGACCGTGACGTTGTTGCGATAGACGTTGTAGCGCCGGACGATGCCCTTGCCGTGCCCAGCCACGATGCCTGTCGGCGTGGCGAGTTCGGGGTTCGTCAGTCCCGGCGCGAAGGCCGTCGCGTAGTCGATCGTGGATTGCTCAGGCTTCATGGCCGACGCGCTCCAGGTGATATATATCGGACTCTGTTGCATCCTTGCCGGCAAATTCACAAACAATTCTCCGGGCCGCCAGTGCTTGTGCGCGCAGTTCGGACCATGCAGGCAACTGGCTGTCCCATTCGATCAGCGTGGGCATCGGTCCGGTGCGCGCGATCACATCGCGGTAGAGCGCCCATACCTGATCGGCTACGGCGCGGTCGTGGCTGTCGATGAGCAACGGCGCGTGTTCGTCGTCGTGTTGCTCGCTGTGGCCGGCCAGGTGAATCTCGCCGACATATTCGAGAGGAAAATCCGCGAGATAAGCGCGTGCTTGATAACCGTGATTGGTCGCCGAGACGAAAACGTTGTTGACGTCGAGCAGCAGCCCGCAGCCAGTGCGCTGTGCGAGAGCACGGATGAACTCAGTTTCGGTCATCGTCGACGAGGCGAACGCCACGTACGTCGATGGATTCTCGAGCAGCATCGGACGTCCAATGGCTTCCTGCACTTGATCGATGTGCTCGCAGACCTGGTCGAGCGTCGCCCTCGTGTAAGGCAGTGGCAGCAGATCGCTGAAGAACGTACCACCGTGCGAGGACCACGCGAGATGTTCGGAAACGAGCGCTGGTTCGTAGCGCGCGACCAGTTCTCCAAAGCGCGCGAGGTGGCCGGCGTCGAGCCCATCCGGTCCGCCGATCGACATGCATACACCGTGCAGCGAGACCGGATAGCGCTCGCGGATTGCGCTCAACGCGTGGTGCGGAAACCCGCCAGCGCCCATATAGTTCTCTGCGTGTACTTCGAAGAAGCCGTCCTGCAGCCCGTGTTCGAGAATCGCCGCGAAATGTTCGTGCTTGAAGCTGGTGCCCGCAAGTCCGGCCGCCCCCGGCGCTGCGCGAAGGGGACGGCCGGAACTCGCCGCTGATTGCGTGGAGGTGCTCATGACCGTCCCCCCCTTTCGTCGAAGTCGAGATCAGGACTTGATCGCCGTGAGCGAACCGTGGCCACCGCCCGGCACGACGATGCTCGCGCAGGTGCCGCCCTGGACGAATTTCCACGAGTTGCCCTGGAAGTCGACCGTCGACGTTCCCTGGCAGGTTGTGCCTGGACCGGCGGCGCAGTCGTTTTGCCCCTTTAGCGCGACGCCGAAACACTTTTCCTTGTGTGCGGCCATGGCGGCGCTCACTTCTTCCTTCGTGAGCGGCGCGGCATGAGCGACCGAAGCGAGGAGGCTTGCAATGGCACCTGCGAGCAGGGCCGAACTAACAGTGGTTTTTGCGGACATGGACGTTCTCCAGTGATTGAGTTGAGTGGTATCCGTCGTGGATACACCAGCTAATTCGCCTGATTCTGAACGCCGGTTACACCAATCGAATCTTTTGCGTGAAGCTTTGAGGGGGACGGCGCAGGACGCTCGTAAGAACTGCAGCAAGTGCTTTCTCGCGAAAAAATAATTCCAGCCAGCTGTAACCGGGATGCGCAACCGAACGAACTGACGGACTGGGGCAACGAACATCCGTATCTGAGTGCGGCTCGATGGCGGCCCTGCATTCTGGCTGCGTTGAGTGGATATGCGGTTCCGCCCGCCACGGCGCACCCACTGAGCGCGCTGCGACATGTCAGGTGGCGGTTCGTCGCCCTAGGAGACCGATCATCTTCCCCCGCGTCAGAATGGTTGTCGCCTGGATAAACTTGGATCTGGGGGCGATAAAGAGAGAACGAGTTGGCGCGTTACGGAAAGACATTCAAAAAACTCGGGGCGATCTTCAACACAGACAAGGGCGAGGACGAATGATCGGCCTCGAGGATCGCCAACGACTGGCCCGGGAAATCGAATCGGCAAATGTGGCTGGCGCACGCCTGCGTCTGGCGTGCGAGTGCGCCGGAATTGATGTTCGTACCCTGCAGCGCTGGAAGGCCTGTGAGGGGCTCGTCAAGGGCGACGCCCGGCCCGGCGCGACCCGCCCGCTGCCCGCGCACGCCTTGAGTCCGGAGGAGCGGGCAAACGTGCTGCGCGTTGCCAATGGGTCGCGCTTTGCCGACATGCCGCCGGCGCGCATCGTGCCGATGCTGGCTGACGAAGGCGTGTACATCGGCAGCGAATCGACCTTCGCCCGCGTGCTGCGCGAGCATGGGCAGATGACGCGCCGTGGCCGTGCCAGAACGCCTTCGGTGACCGGCGCGAGGCCGGCGTATGCGTTCGAACATCGCCGCAGCCGTTCTGCCCCGTAATCCCTTCCCACCTTGTTCGCGATGCGGGCGATTGGCCGAAGATGGCCGGTTGTACCCATTCAGATACGGCGTCACAAAGCTGCCGCTGCCGTAGGGAACGGCGGCTTTCAAATGACGGGAGCTGAATGCGTACAACCGGCCAGAAACGGTCGTTCGACACCGACTCGAAGATCGTACACAATTCGTGAAGTCGTCCCCTTGCTAGCAACTGCCCATCACTATGAAGTTGAGACCCCGATTGAGCACATGCTTCGTGGAGTCTCGATGTCGTCAGGACGGGCGCCCGGGTTTATTCCCCGACGCACGCAATAGGTGAACGTAAACGGTAGCCGGAGGCACTCCATGCAGGAAGAGAAAATACGTGAAGCCCTGAATGCGCACTGGCAAGCGTCGGCGGCCGGCGATCTCGACGCAGAACACGATATTTACGTTGACGATGCCATCTGTGACTATCCCCAGTCGGGTGAACGAATCCTGGGGCGAATGAATTTGCAGGCACTGCGGAGTCATCATCCAGGCAAGCCAGCAGGTTTCGATGTCAGGCGAATTCAAGGAGAAGGTAATCTATGGATCACGGAATACTCCATCACCTATAACGGGCGGCCGGCTTACACGGTAAGCATTATGGAGTTCCGCAACGGGAAGGTCATTCACGAGACCCAGTACTTTTCAGATCCCTTTGAAGCGCCGCATTGGCGGAGTCAATGGGTTCAGCAGATCGCATGACAATGCATTGGGGCGATATAAGCACAATCACTTAATGGTCGCCTCGCTGGAATTTGGCTTCCTCGGATTCGCAGTTCAGCGAATCCTTGCGGAGACGTCGGAGAACACGGCGGCGATAAGGCTCTGCAAAACGGTTGGAAAGCGTGTTGAATCAGAACGCGTGAATGATCGACGCTTCAAGGGCCGCGAGTGCACCACGACAGTATTGGCCATCGCGCGCAACGAGTGGGGGCCAATCGGGCTCTGCTCAAACCGCACTGGGCGTACTTTGTCGCCAATCTGAATGGCCGCTGTGGGGGATTGTGAGTGTCGCCTCCGGGTCGATTTCACCCATTCGTCAGAATAGTCGCCGCCGTTCGATTCGGGCTTCTGACGAATGACCGGTCCGAGTCGTTGACCAGCCGCGTGAGCGGCGTTCGTTCAACGTCGGCATTGGCCGAACTGCTGCCGATCCCGATGTCGACATCGACGGCCGTCATACCTCGGAAGCCGCCATTGAAGCGACGTCATAACGAACAAGGGTAGCGGGACACGTCACATCGGGCAGCGACGGGATCTGGCTGTCCGGACATGGGCGTGCGGAATGTCGCCATAACCCGCCCTATTGCGGCAATCATGTTGGAATGGATACCACGCGCACGAGGGGTAGGGCAGCATCTGTCGGTGAGTCTGGAAAGTAGCCATATTCCCCGCAACTGGATCCTCTTCACTTGCGTGAGCGGATGTCCCCTGATCCAACCGTTGTCAACAAGTGCCTTCTATTCAGATAACGCTGCCTTTTGTATAAACATTAAAATAGCGAACTGATTTGAAGAGATCCATTACACCGAAGCCCGCTCCGCGCGGGATGCTCCGGTTAGCGCTTCGACTAGTTCCGCAAGCGCAACCGGCTTGACGAAATGCCGCTCGAATCCTGCTTCGTTCGAACGCCTGCGGTCGTCGGTCAGTCCGTAGCCGGTCAGCGCGAACATCCTCACAGGCGCTACCGTGTGCTGTGCGCGCAGCGCGCGGGCGAGCTGATAACCGTCCATTCCGGGCAAACCAATGTCGAGTATCGCGAACGCCGGCGAGAATGCCGCCGCCGCCTCGAGCGCGGTCGCCGGATCGGTCGCCGTCGCTACGTGGAAGCCCATCTCGACGAGATAAGCTTCCATCGCCATGAGGCCGTCCTTGTTGTCGTCGACCAGCAGCACACGCGCTCCGTTGCCGACCGGATGCGGCATGGCCGGCTGCTCCACGCAGTCGGTCGTGGGCGCCGGTGCGAGCGGGAGAGTGACGGTGAACGTCGCGCCCCTACCCGGTCCGTCGCTGCTTGCGACGACCGTGCCACCGTGCAACTCGACAAAGTTCTTCACCAGCGCCAGACCAACCCCGAGCCCGCCGTTCGAGCGGTCGATCGTCGTCTCTCCCTGCTCGAAAAACGAAAACATGCGCGGCATCAAATCCCGGCTGATTCCGACGCCGTTATCCGCCACCGACACGACGATTTCGGTGGCGCTCGTCACGGCTTTCACATGAATGCGCCCACCCGTCTGCGTAAACTTTGCCGCGTTGTTCAGCAGGTTACCGAACACCTGAGTGAGACGGAATGCGTCACCGCAAACGATGCCGCCATCGTCTGCGAGGTCCAGCGACAAGGTCTGCGAGCGCTGTTCGAGCACGGGGTTCGCTGCCTCGACCGCGCGCGCGAGCACCGTCGCGATCGGCACGGGCTCGCGCGCCAGTTCGATAGGGCCGCGGGTTATGCGACTCACGTCCAGCAGGTCCTCCACGAGCCTCGATAGATGCGCCACTTGACGCTCGATGATCTCGTGTTGTTTGTCGGTCTTGCCGCCGTTCTGCTTGCGCACGAGCGCGAGCGCCGTCGAGATCGGCGCGAGCGGATTGCGAAGCTCATGGCCGAGCATCGCGAGAAATCGATCTTTTGCACCGTTCGCGTTGCGCAGATCCGCGAGCAGTGCTTCGCGCTCGGTGCGCGACTTCTCGACGTCCTCACGTGCGCGTACATAGCCGGTCACTTCGACCGCACTGAGGATCACGCCGTCGACGTTTCCGGAAGACGCGCGCAACGGTTCGAAATGAAGCGTATAGACGCGCTCGTCCGTGTCGCCGGGCCTGTTTGTCCGATACTCTTCATGGACGATCGGCACCCCATCGGCGAATACGCGCTGCAGCGCGGCGACAGTCGCGCCGCCCGCCTCCTCCGGAAATGCGTCGAGATAAGGGAGGCCGATCAGGTCCGCGCGGCCGACCATCGCGAGATAGCGGGGATTCGTCAACTGGAACGTATGCCGGTTGCCGAGCAGCAGGGCCGACGCGATCGGCGAATTCATCAGCATGGCATCCCGCTGAAGCTCGGCGCTCTTTCGGCGGCGCATCTCGTCTTCGAGCGACGTCGCCCGCTGCTGCGCGAGCGCGAGCCTCAGGTGCAGGTCGTGAGCGCTCGCGTCGCGCAACGTACGGGTAAGGAATACGTGCTGGTGTGCGTCGCAAATGTGACGAAATAGCAGCGTATGCTCGGCGCCGATGAACTCCCGGCCCGGATACGCGCAGAAGAGCGAGAACCGGTGCTCGCGGGCGAGTCCGTTCCACAGGTGTTCCAGATGCAGCGCTGCTTCACCGAGGCCCTGCGCGTACAGGATCGCGACCATCTCACCGAACGCGTGCACCGGCTGCCCCCGTCGCACGGTCCGCGCGACGAGCGCCCCGACCGTCGACATGAAGCGCGCTTCGTCTGGCCACCCGTCGACCATGAAGCCGTCGAGCGCCGTGTGCGCGTCGACGAAAATGGCATCGTCCTTACAACGCCTGGCAGCGTCGGCCGCGTCGAGCCGTAATGCCATCGAGGCAATGTGATCGGCGGTGGCGATCGCGATTGCAACCCCGCCCGCGTTCAGCGCGCGTTGCAAAAACGCACCGACGTCTTCGATCAATTCGAGGTCGGACTCGTAGAACTGGACGAAATGGCTGGCATCGTGCTCCATGTGCCGAGCCGCAGCGGGGCTTGTGCTGATCGTCATAGTTGAACCGTATCAAAGCTTCCGCCGCGAGCCGCGAGACTCGCGGTCGAACATTGGGAGAAAATTCGCGGGTATCGCTACGAGTGCGCAAGAACCATACCCTGCGCCGCATTTGCAAACACTGAGGCGGGCGAACGCGTTGCGGTGGGAAGCGGGACGACACGGACTTCACTTACAACCTGAAGGTGCAGGGACCGGAGCGCCGATAAGGCTGACACAGCCCGGTAGAAGCCCCGAGTGAGTACATTGGGGTCTCCACGGCCGTCTGACCGATGACGAAGCATGACGGTCACGCGAGTGGCAGACTGCTATCGGCGGCGAAAGGTTGCAGCTGGCCGAGTGCTGTCCGACTTGGTCGGCTGAGCCCGACCACCCTTTGCGGACATCCGGCGCTCGGAGGACAATGCCCTTGCGAATCTCTTCCGAGCATACCCAACATGTCTAAATTTCGGCCCGATGGATGGCATACCGTCACGCCCCGAATCGTCGTAAGCGATCCGGAAAACCTGATCACATTCATCAAGATGGTGTTTCAGGCAGAGGGCGAATTCCATCACGGGCGGCCTGCCGAAATCATGATCGGCGATTCTGTGGTGATGGTTAGCGGCGGAGACGGCCTTCGCGATCCGATGCCGGCGTTTCTGTATGTCTACGTCGAGGACGCCGATTCGACCTACGAGCGGGCGATTGCGGCGAATGCGATCTCACTCGAAGTTCCGACCGACATGCCATACGGCGACAGGCGAGCGATGGTAAGAGATCCGTGGGGAAACAGATGGCAGATTGCCACACATCAGCGCGACCTTTCTGCTGCCGAGATCCGTTTAAGGTTGGCCAACGACAGATAGGCCGATATTTGTGGAGCACGGAGCGATTTGGGCGTCTCGTCTTCTGCCCCCAGTTGGCCAAACCGGTCCGGTAGCTGAATTGAGAATCTTTTGCCGGCCCGCAACGGATGATCGCGGCAAGTCGACCCAGTTCGGCCGGCGGATCCCCTATTGGGCGAAGGTCACCTCTTGGGGATGAACGGTCGACCATAGACCTGCGCCTGCCGGCAAGTCCGCCAGCCACAATGTTCACTGTTGGCTCTAAGTGACAATCTGCAATTACCGCCACGGTCAGTTCGAACGCAGGCGGGCGAAAAGGTCACCCGAGCATGTGAAGACCGTGAGACGTCGTCCGCGTAGCACTTTGAACACATGCATGCGCCACTCCAGAGGAGCACAAAGATATCACGGGCGCTATAAGTTATGGACGCGCACGTGAGATCGTAAATGTGAAGTAATACAAAGAATTTTCACCGCACCCAATGGGAGAGTTCGTGCCGGGATACTCATGGGTTTCGGTAAGTGGACCTCTTGCTGTCAGACGCCACAGGTCAGATCCCGTAAGCGGGAAGATTGGTTGTCCCGCCGCTGGCGCGCTTGCCATCGGAATGCTTGAATTCGCCAACTGCGAATTCTTGATCAATCTTCTCAGCCGCAACGAGGCCATCACAGTTTGCACCGAAGTAACCGTTCAACTTGTGGCCCACATAGTTAGCCGCCGCTCATAATCCTGGAACGGGGGCGGAGGAGGCAGAGGAGGGGGACGGTGGACTGAAATAAACCGAAATCCGCTCCGTTGATAGTGTTGTCGGCGGCCATCGGCGCCCGGGTCGAACCGTACCAGGACGACCCTACGGTCGGCCAGTCACGCGTTGCACCATCCCGTAGAGCACGGACATCTGCAAGCCGCTCTTGAGCGCGTAGTTCGGGTCGTATTGATTGGAGTAGCCCCACCAGTCGAAGCATGCGTTCGGGTTGGTCGGCCCCGGCGCAGACGACGCGAACGTGTCGGGATACACGACCACAAGCTTGTTCGTGTCGGCCCATTCGTTGATGCCGGCCTCGGTGACCCAGCGGTTGCCGATCAGTGATGCCTCCTGCAGACAGCCGTGCAGAGCGAGCACGAATCCACACGTTTCGCCCTTCGCGCAGGCTTGGGGAACAAAAACGCTGCCTGTGGAACTCATCGAAACGTTTTCGGACGCCCCGAACTCCGTTTGATCGAATGAAGACAGCGTACCCTTCAGCGCTCCGTTTTCGCGCGGTTTCAATGGGCCGAGGAACATCGTCAACCACGTTTTGACTGAATCGTAGACTTCGCCATTGGCCGAACAGCGCACCATGTAGGGACTCCCGAGAGTGCCGCACGCAAGTTCGCCGTCAGGCGATTCCCAGCCGTGCTCGGCGGGAAACATATTGTCAAAATGGACGTTCGCTCCGTAATGTGCGTACTCCGAGTCGAGGTCGGCCATCTCACGTGGATTGACGACCTCGTCCAGCGTGCCGGACCACAGATAGACCGGCTGTCCACGCAGATTCGTCGCCGGGTCGATGGTCCCGAGGGACGATTGCGCGTCAAGGTACGCCTCGGATGGCACCAGCGTGCTGTTATACGACGCCTGATTGGTCGGAAGCGTCTCGCCGCCACAGTTCGCCAAAGCCGTAGCGGCTCCTCCGGCGCCTGCACACCAATACACCCCGCCAGCGTACACGGCGGCTCCTTTGAAGGTAGACGAGTGAGCAACGTGCATCTGCACTGCCGCGAAACCGCCAGAGGAGATACCCGCGACGAAGACTTTCGCCGGATCAATGTTGTAGCGCTGTAGCTTGACGATTGCGGAAGGGGCCGACGCACTGTCCGAGGTTAGACCCGCGGAGCCGGCTACCGCCTTCTCCTGTGCCGATGTTCCGGCCGGATCGCCACTACCGCCACACCCGGCAAGGCCGATCGCTAGTACAAACGCCGGCACGAACCGCCGGCCCAAAGCCTTCGTTGTCATTGTCGTCTCCTCGGCGGGGCAACTTACCCAAGTGCATCACTCCGACTGTCGAACTGGGCGCGGTTTCGCCTTCCGCCAAAAGCTCGCTAACACTAGTGATCGACAAAGCGCGCATGTTTGCCGCGTACGATGTGCCCGGCGATATCCGGCGCAGCAAAAATCGGTCCCGCAGCACGGCAATCCTCGAACGTCTTTTCTAACCGCACGCTCCATTAACGAAAGCGGTTTCCATTTATCGAGGTGGGATTGAAGCTGCTACGCGGTCCCATGCCCGTCCAATTCTGTGCTCCGGGCGGAGGGTTCCCTGACCGGTTCACATTACGTAGAAGGGAGCGTCGGCGTGGGGGTGCCCCTATTTTCCGCCGGACCCTTCAGTCGGCGCGAGACGCGCCATTAACGATTACACGACTCTTGCCGCGTGCGCGGTCACGGCGGCGGCCGCCATCCCACGTGGAAGAAGCGCTGACGAACCGTGTCACTACGGTCTCGTGACGCCGATCAC
Organism: Paraburkholderia sp. BR10954; assembly: GCF_040965775.1. NCBI lineage: Bacteria > Pseudomonadati > Pseudomonadota > Betaproteobacteria > Burkholderiales > Burkholderiaceae > Paraburkholderia > Paraburkholderia sp. BR10954. The sequence goes on along the minus strand of NZ_JBFRCK010000019.1, from coordinate 66,217 downwards.
GTCGCGCAACCCGCTCGTCGTCGAGTTCGAGCACTGGGCCACGCTGGTTCGCGATATGTTCAACGCGAAGAGCCCGTGGATCGCGATCAATCACGTGATTCAGCCGCCGGGGCTGGCTGCCGGACGGCGGAGGCGAAACGACCGAAGAACTGCGCCGCAAAAGCAAACAACCCGGTACGACGGGGGCCCTTCCGGGGTAGGGCATCGCCAGGCGCAAATCGAGGGCACTTCAGTTCAGCGGACGCAGGACCCTTACGCGTGTTGAAAACAGCTTTGCCGCGGGGAACGCGTTCGGAAACTGAGCTGCGACATGGTCTCAAGCAATCGAAGATGTCGTTTCCGTTTTTGAGCTCTTGGCTTGACCAATTCCCTGCAAACCACGCTAACCCAAGCTGTCAGGCAGTCGACGGTCGGGATCAGCCCCTCGCGAAAACGAGTGAGCCGGTCGCGGGCACCTCGAGCCATGCGGACACCACAAAACCATCCAATGGCGGCCCAGATGCGTCGACACTGCCACCATTGCCAACCGGTGAGGGATTCGGATAGCCGTCGTAGACGTCGCTATTGAACACTTCGCGCCACGTCCCTGCCGTCGGCAGTCCGATCTGATATGCATGCTTGGGGAGTTCGTCGAAGCTCACCACGACGATCACGTCGCTGCCGACACCTTCGATCCAGCGATGCATGACCAGCACGCGGTCGAAATCGTTCGCGCGGGATACGCGCACGCTTGTGGAGGATAGTGCCGGCAACGCGAGCCGCAAGTGTACGAGATCCGTCGAGCAACGCAGAAAATCGCGCATCGACGGGTCCGCCGCCGTCAGCCCCGCCCAGTAGATAAGTCCGTTAGTGCTGCGGTCGTCGCTCCAGTTCTTGTCTTCCAGGCACTCCTGGCCCATGAACAACAGTGGAATGCCCGGCGCGCAAAGCAGTAGCGTCGTGGCCGCGCGTACGCGGCTGCGTGCATACCACGAGCGACGGTCGCTCGAATCCGCGAGAAACGGCAGCCGCGCTGCGCCGACATGGCCCGCGTAGGTCAGATCGTGATTTTCGAGGCACGTGTTGAGCTTCCATGCCTCGACGGGTGTCGCCATCAAAGCGTCTGCGACTGCGGACAGGTCGAGGCTCGCCGACAAACCGTAACTGCTCTGTTTGAGCAGTGCACGCACACTGTCTCGCATGCCGTCCGCGAGTTCGGCGTCGAAGCCCAAGCCGCCAGGAGGCGGCTCGACCGCGCGTGGCCGATCGCCGTTCCAGTACTCCGCAATCTGCACCACCGAGCGTCGCGTCGCGCGCACGGTTTCGCTCAGGTGTTGCGCGAACGTTTCACCGCCGTGATTCACAATGGCACTGACTTCGTCATAACGAAGGCCGTCGACGTGATACTCGGTCAGATAGAACCGCGCATTGTCGATCAGGAACTGACAGACCCCGTCTTGCCAATAGGCGAAGATCGGTCCTATCCATGTCTGGTCAGTAAAGTAGAGACTTCGATTGGGATCAGGACCTTGCTGGCAGTCGTAGAACCAGATACTTCTGGGGTCGAACATGCCCCGGCTATCGTGGCCGAACGCGTGGTTATACACCTGATCGAGAATCACAGCGATGCCCTTCAAATGGCACAGATCGATGAGGCATTTGAGCTGGTTGATTCCCGGTGTCAGGTCCGTTTGCGTCAGCGCCGGCTGACCTTTACCGGCGAGCATCGCGTTGATTTCGGCAAGCCGCCAGCGCAGGTCGTCGGGTGAAACGCAATAGGGAATTTCGGGGGAATACGGATCCGTGCCGTTGTACCCCAAGCTATAACCCGTTTCGAACTCCTGGATCGGTAGTAGCTGGATGGCGTTGATGCCGAGGGCGAGCAGGTAGTCGAGGTTCGCCACAACATCGAGGAACGTACCGCTGCGTACGGCGCGCGCGTCATTGCCTCGCTCGTCTTCCGCCCACCATGTGCCGACATGCAACTGGTAGACGATCAACTCGCGCAAGGCGGGAGGTTGCCACGCGCTGTCATGCCACGGATAAGTCGCCGGCTCGCGCACGAGGCACCAGGAAGCCGGATAGGCTGGAGCAAAGCTGAGTTCGCGCGCGAAGGGATCGCGTTTCCATCCGCTGCCGCCCACACCTTCGACGTAGAACAGGTAAGGATCACCTTCCTTGATCGACAGCAGCAAGCCGCCCCACGTTCCATCGCCGAGCGGCTCCATTGCGTCATCCGACGCGGGCTGCCAGCCTGCTTGCGCGAGCGTCGGTTCGAGCGCCGCACCCGCCACGACGAACACGGCCGTTGCGTTGGGCGCCCATGTGCGAAAGCCGGTGCCATCCGTCGTAAGCGATGCGCCCATCGGACTCGTGCGCCCGACACGACCTTTCATCACGCTCATGTTCACTCCAGGGTAGGGGGCCAGTCGATGCAGTATAGGAAATCGGCTGGCGTCCGCGCAGATTTGTCAGCATCCTGATCGATGAAACTGGGGCCGCCCGTCGGCTAAATTGCCGTTCGTCATCCGCATGCCCCTTCAGTGTGCGCGGTCCATTGCTTTGCACTTGGCGAACGCATCGTTTCTCGCCACCGTTTGCACAAGTTGTCGTGTGCGATGCGGTGCATCGACTACGCTGACAGCCACGGCTTCCATGCAAGGGAAGGCGACGCGCTTGGTGAGCAGATCGGCGAACCTATCGTATACCGGCGCTTGCACGTACACGCGATTCGGGGAGACGCACGTCTGCCCGCCGTTGCGAAACTTCGATGCCATGAGCCCCGCGACGGCGGCCTCGAGATCCGCGTCGTCGAACACGATGAAAGGCGCATTGCCGCCTAGTTCGAGCGAAAGCTTTTTCAGCGTCCCCGCCGACTCGCGCGCCAGATACTTGCCTACCGGCGTTGAACCGGTGAAAGTGATCTTGCGCACGTGTCCGTCGTCCAATCAGTCTTTGACGGACTCAAACGCGTTGTCTCGCGACGTACTGATGAGATTGAGCACGCCTGCGGGAACGCCTGCTTCGTGTGCGAGGAGGACCAGCGCGAACGCGGTGAACGGCGTGTCCTCAGCCGGCTTGCCGACAACCGTGCAGCCTGCCGCGAGCGCCGGGGCGATCTTGCGCGCGATCATCGCGAGCGGAAAATTCCACGGCGTAATTGCCGCGACGATCCCTACCGGTTCCTTCACCGCGCTCATGCGCTTGCCGCGCTGCTGCTGCTGCTGCGGAATCATATCGCCGTAGATTCGTGTTGCTTCATTGGCGAACCATGCGACGTATGACGCACCGTACATGACCTCGCCACGCCCTTCCAAAAATGGCTTCCCCTGTTCAAGCGAGATGAGATGCCCGAGCGTATCCGCGTGTTCAACGATCAGTGCATGCCAGCGATGCAGGACGGCGGCGCGCTCCTTCGGCAAGGTATCCCGCCAGGCGGGGAAGGCGCGCGCGGCCGCATCGGTGGCGGCTTGCGCATCGGCAGGGCCGCTGTCCGCGACTTCAGTGATGATTTCGCCCGTTGCCGGATCGGTCACGGCAAAGCGCTTGCCGCTTGCGGCGGGAACCCACTCGCCATTGATGAAATTGTCGGCTCGAATCAGATCGCGCAATTGATAAGCCTTTTTCATCATGTCAACGTGTTTGCGTCCTGGGATGAGGAAAGTGATGAGCACCGGTGACGGCACAGCACGCGAAAGAAGTGATCCGGGTCATGTGCATGGAGCAATGCCGATTCGCGGGGGAAGTGAAAATCCTCCAGGCGCGATAGCCAAAACCTCAAAGCCGCCGCTCTGAGCACTGCGGGCAAGTAGCGTCGCTCCAGCGAGCTGAACGGGCGAGCGCGCTCATAAGCTTCGACGAAGGCAGTGGCCATGGCGGGCAGCAGTGCTCCGGACTGGCGATCGATGCACCAGTCATATGAATACATCGGTTCCCGCGAAGTAAAAATCGAAAAAGCCCGACAGCTTTTCCACGCCGGTTCGGTTGTCCGAGCCGGCCGCAGAGGCGAACAAGACGTTATCGCGAGACAGGTCGCCATGTACCGGGCCTCGGGGCAGTGCCCGGTACAAGCGATCACTGGCGAGTGCCTGCTGGAACCTGAGTTCGTCAAGAAGGACATCCCATCGATCGAGTTCGGCGCGAATCCCAGCATCATGATCGTTGCGAAGAATGTGAAGGACTATGCGCCGACGGGTGAGGGGATTCGCGGCAGCTTCGCCGATCTGTATATTCAGCCGTAAAGCGGACCTTCATCCTCACGTCACCGTCGACGCTCGGGTGACATCTCTTTGGCAGCCGTCCGCGATGCGACAAGCGGGCGTGACGGCTTTTGCGCCGCGCATGGAGGTCGTCGCATTGTCATTGCAGGCAGGCGAATAACGTAAGCGCAAATCGGTTGTTATCCGCACCGATACGCGTCCCTATACTGGCACGCTGTCCTGTCGATGAAGTCCGACGCCCGGCGCAAGTATGCCGGTCTGCCTGTCCAGTACGAGGAACGACGAATGGCTGAATCCGATCAACATAACACCGCTGCGCAGGAGCGCCTAAAAACCGCGCTCGCGTCGCTACCCGCGCTCGCGCACGCCCTTGCGCAAGACGCCGCGTCACGGGAGGCGCGCCGCGAATTGCCGTTCGACGGTTTCGCATTGTTCCGCCGCTCCGGGCTCACACGCCTGCGCCTGCCGCTCGAATGGGGCGGACTCGGCGGTTCGCTCGAGGACGAGTTCGAAGTTATCGCGACGCTTGCGGCCGCGGACAGCAATCTCGCGCACGCACTGCGCATCCACTTCGATCAGGTCGAAGCGTTGCTGTTGTCGCCACGCACGCCGTTCAACGAGATCCAGATTCAGCGCATCGCCGATGGCGCGATTTTCGGCGGCGCCTCCACTGAACTGGGCACCGCGCGCCCCGGCGAAATCACGACCCAGCTGCGCCCCGACGGTGTGCACTACCGCCTAAGCGGCCGCAAGTACTACGCGACCGGCACGGCGTTCTCCGACTTCGCGCGCCTGAACCTGCAAGACGAGAACGGCGACCCGGTGCTCGCGATCGTGCCGGTGAAGCGCGAAGGCTTGCGCGTCCTCGACGATTGGGACGGCATGGGGCAACGCATGACGGCAAGCGGCAGCCTCGAATTCGACAACCTGCTGGTTCGCGACGACGAAGTGACGCCGCGCGTGCAGACGACGCTCGTTGGGCGTCACGGCGGCGCGCTGCGGCAACTGCATCTGGTGGCGGTGGCGGCAGGCATCGTGCGCAACGTCGTCGCCGATGCGAAGCACTATGTGTTGCGGCATGGCCGTCCCGCGTTGCACAGCCCCGCGCCTTCCGCGCGCGAGGATGCCTTCATCCAGCAGGTGATCGGCGATCTGGGTGCGCATAGCCATACGATCGATGCGCTAGTTCGTGATAACGCACGCGTGCTCGACCGCTCGGCGCGGGCGATCCGCGAGGGCACCGCCGATGCGCCGGCGCTGGTGCTGGATGGCGCGCTCGCGACTGCACGCACTCAGCTGGTCGTCAGCAAGCTCGCGCTTTACGCGGCGGAGCGCATGTTTGAGGCGGGCGGTGCGTCGGCGACGTCGCGCGCGCACAACTACGACCGGCACTGGCGCAATCTGCGCACGATCTTCAACCACAACCCGCTGTTGCATAAGGCTCGCGTGATCGGCGATTACGAACTGAACGGCGTGACGACGCATCTGACGGAAGGACGCGTGTTCTAACCAACGCCGAGTGGGGCATATCAATCCGCGATTCTCCTGGCGGCGAGACAGCGCCGCCAGCCTGCCAACCAGTCCGGTAGCACATTTTTGAGGAAACCTGCGCAATGAGCCGAGACCTTCTGATCCTGCTGGAACCAGGATTCACCGACCCGCATCATCCCGGCGAACGCTTTATCTGTCCGCATGGCGCGCCGATCGAAGGGCTGCTTGCGAGCGACCCCGCGCGCGTCGGACGGCTCGACGTGCTGCGCGTGCCGTTCGAGCGGCCTCGCAAGGCCGTGATCGAAGCGCTCGATGAAGCGCATCAGGGGCTGCCCGCGCTCGTGTTCGGCGACGAACAGCCCGCGCCCGCCGATGCGGATTCGCTCGGGGAGCGACGCTTCGTCACCGATCCGCGCCGCATTCTCGACCTGCTCGCCGAGCGGCACGGTTTTCCGAAAGTCCACTGATCCAACGCGAGGACATCGCTGATGAGTCGTCTTCCGGCACGCGCCGCGCGGCGCCGCCTGCATCTAAACGTCAACATTCTGCACTCAGGTTTCGTGCCCTCGGCATGGCGGCTTGACGAGGCCGAGCCACGCGCGTTCGTCGATGTGGATCACTACGTTCGCGTCGCGCGGATCGCCGAGGCCGGCAAGCTCGACGCGGTATTCCTCGCCGACAATGCAGCGATCGTCGACCAGATCGACTTCCGCCCGATCACCGCGCTTGAACCGACGGTACTGCTCGCCAGCATCGCGGCGGCGACGACGCACATCGGAGTGATCGGCACCGCATCGACCAGCTACAACGAGCCGTACAACATCGCCCGGCGCTTTGCGACGCTCGATCACGTCAGCAACGGCCGCGCCGGCTGGAACGTCGTGACCACCGCCGACCTGCCATCGGCGCGCAATTTCGGCCGCGACGCGGTACCGAACCATGCGCAACGCTACGAGCGGGCCGCCGAATTCACCGAAGTGGTCAAGGCGCTATGGGATAGCTGGGAGGACGACGCGTTCGTCGGCGACAAAGCCCGCGGCCGTTTCGTCGACGTTGCAAAAGTGCATGCGATCGCGCATCGCGGCCGCTACTTCGACGTACAAGGGCCGCTGAACCTCCCGCGCTCCCCGCAAGGGCATCCTGTGGTGGTGCAGGCGGGGGCGTCGGCAGATGGCCGGGAGCTGGCAGCCCGTCATGCGGAAGCGGTCTTTTCCGCGTCGCAATCATTCGAGGAATCGGCGGCTTACCGGCGCGATCTGAACGAGCGGGCAGCCGCCTATGGCCGCCCGCCCGTCAAGGTGCTCGCCGGTCTGACGACGATCATCGGCGCGACTCACAGCGAAGCATTGCGCCGGCGCGATGAACTCGTCGAGCAGATTCCGTGGCGCTACAGCCTGAACCGCCTCGCGGGTACGCTGGGCATCGACGTAGAGCGTCTGACGCTCGACGCGCCGTTGCCCGACGACCTCGCGCTGCCCGGCGGCGGCAACGGAAACCTCACGTTCTTTCACGCGACGCTCGCCGAGGCGCGCCGTCATGGTCACACCGTACGAGACCTGATCCGTGCGCTGGCGGGCGGCACCGGTCACCGGGTGATCGTCGGCACGCCAGAGCAGATCGCGGACGACATCGAGCGCTGGTTCGACGGCGGCGCGGCCGATGGCTTCAACCTGATGCCCGATGCGCTGCCCGGCGGATTACGAGATTTCGTCGATGGCGTCGTGCCTATCCTGCAGCAGCGCGGCATCTTTCGTAGCGAATACGAGGGCACGACGCTGCGCGAGCATCTCGGACTGGACCGTCCACCGAACCCGCAACGCTGGCGCGACAGCGCATAGGGTTGCGCCGCCTTACCGCCAGATCAAGGACTCGTACAGATCATGAGCCAACGCAAAGGACACCTACGCCTCGGCGCGTTTCTCTATCCGACCGGACATCACATCGCCGCGTGGCGTCATCCTGACGCACGCGCGGATGCGGGCCGCGACTTTCGCCACTACGTGCAGCTTGCCCAGGCGGCGGAAGCCGCGAAGTTCGATCTGATTTTTCTCGCCGACGGCTCGGGCACGCGCGGCGACAATGTCGATTTCCTGAGTCGCACCGCGCATAGCTATGTGGCCCAGTTCGAGCCGATCACGCTGCTCTCGGCACTGGCCGGGTTGACCGAACGTATCGGCCTCGTCGGCACCGCTTCGACGACCTTCAACGAGCCGTATCACATCGCGCGCAAGTTTGCGTCGCTCGATCACATCAGCGCGGGGCGCGCAGGATGGAATCTGGTCACGTCGTCGAGCGCGCACGAGGCGAAGAACTTCGGCTTCGACCAACATCTCGCGCATGCGCGGCGCTACGAGCGCGCCGTCGAATTCGCGGAAGTGGTGGACGGACTGTGGGACAGCTGGGACGACGACGCGTTCGTGCGCGACAAGGCAGCGGGACGCTACTTCGATCCCGCGAAACGCCATGTGCTCGATCATCGCGGCGAGTTCTTCAACGTGCGCGGACCGCTGAACGTCGAACGCTCGCCGCAGGGGCGGCCCGTCGTCGTGCAGGCCGGGTCGTCGGAAGCGGGCAAGGCGCTCGCGGCGCGCACCGCGGAAGTCATCTTTACCGCGCAGCAGACGCTCGACGATGCGGTCGCGTTCTACGCTGACGTGAAGGGTCGTCTCGCGCAATACGGTCGCGAGCCCGACGACCTGAAGATCATGCCGGGCGTGATGCCAATCGTCGGCGAGACCGAGCGCGAGGCGCGCGAAAAGTTCGATGCGCTGCAGGCACTGATCGACCCTGCGGTCGGTCTCTCGCTGGTATCGACGCTGACCGGCGGCTTCGATCTGTCGGGCTATCCGCTCGACGGGCCGATCCCCGAACTACCCGAAACCAACGCGAGCAAGAGCCGCCAGTCGCTGACCCTCGAACTGGCGCGGCGCGAGAACCTGACGATCCGCGAGCTTTATCTGCGCGTGGCTGGGGCACGCGGGCACTGGCAACTGGTCGGCACGCCGCAGCAGATAGCTGATGCGCTCGAGGAGCGTTTCGTCAACTACGGCGCCGACGGCTACAACGTGATGCCGGCGTTGCTTCCCAACAGTCTCGATGACTTCATCCGGCTCGTGCTGCCGGAATTGCGGCGCAGAGGCCTGTTTCGCCACGAATACGAAGGCCGCACGCTGCGCGAGCATCTCGGCTTGCGACAGCCGGTGTCGCGCTACCAGCGTGAAGCCGTGACGGATTGAATCCGGATCGGGGCAGGGCACACGAAGCGGTTGCAGCTTGGCCCCTCAAAACAAAGCGCCGCGCATCGACGGTCGCGATGCGCGGCGCGTTGCGCCGACGCCTCACGGCGTCAGCAGGCTCGAGCAGTTCGATTAGTAGTCGAAGCCAGGACCGCCGGCTCCAGGTCCCGCCGGCGATGTAGCCGCTGCCGCGTCTTTCGGCGCTTCGTGCACGGTGGCGTCGGTCGTCAACAGCAGGCTCGCCACGGAGGCTGCGTTCTGCAAGGCCGTACGCGTGACTTTTGTCGGATCGACCACGCCGGTTTCGACGAGGTCGCCGTATTCGCCCGTGGCCGCGTTGTAGCCATAGTTGCCGCTGCCTTCGGCCACCCTGGCGACGATCACGCTCGGTTCCTCGCCCGCATTGGCGACGATCTGGCGCAACGGTTCTTCGAGCGCGCGACGCACGATGTTGATGCCGGCGTTCTGATCCGCGTTCGCGCCCTGAAGTGCGGCGATCGCCTGCTTCACTCGAATCAGCGCGACACCGCCGCCCGGCACGATGCCTTCTTCGACAGCGGCGCGTGTCGCGTGCAACGCATCATCGACGCGGTCTTTCTTCTCCTTCACCTCGACTTCCGTCGCGCCGCCCACCTTGATGACGGCGACGCCGCCGGCGAGCTTGGCTACACGTTCCTGCAGCTTTTCACGGTCGTAATCCGAGGTTGCTTCCGCCATCTGCGCGCGAATCTGCTTGACGCGAGCTTCGATGCTGGCCTTCTCTCCGCCGCCGTCGATAACCGTGGTGTTTTCTTTGTCGACCTCGATGCGCGCGGCCTCGCCGAGTTCGGCGAGCGTCGCTTTCTCGAGCGTCAAACCGGTTTCCTCAGCGATGACCTGGCCGCCGGTGAGGATCGCGATGTCTTCGAGCAGCGCCCTGCGCCGATCGCCGAAGCCTGGCGCCTTCACCGCGACCGTTTTCAGAATGCCGCGAATATTGTTCACGACGAGCGTCGCGAGTGCTTCGCCTTCGACGTCTTCCGCGATGATCAGAAGCGGCCGGCCGGACTTTGCGACCTGTTCCAGTATCGGCAGAAGATCGCGAATGTTCGCGATCTTCTTGTCGTGCAGAAGCACGAATGGTTGTTCGAGTGCGGCGAGCTGCCGGTCCTGGTTGTTGATGAAGTAGGGCGAAAGATACCCTCGGTCGAACTGCAGGCCTTCCACAACGTCGAGTTCGTCCGCGAGCGACTTGCCGTCTTCGACGGTGATCACGCCTTCCTTGCCGACCCGGTCGATCGCTTCGGCGATGCGCTGGCCGATCGATTCTTCACCGTTCGCCGAGATCGTCGCAACCTGGGCGATCTCCTTGCTGGTGGTCGTGGGCTTGCTGATCTTCTTCAGTTCGTCGACGGCCGCGGCGACGGCCTTGTCGATGCCGCGCTTCAGATCGAGAGGATTGAGGCCCGCCGCGACGTATTTCTGGCCTTCGCGCACGATCGCCTGTGCGAGCACGGTCGCGGTGGTCGTGCCGTCGCCCGCGGCGTCGCTGGTCTTGGACGCGACTTCCTTGACGAGCTGCGCGCCGATGTTTTGCACCTTGTCGGCCAGCTCGATTTCCTTGGCGACGGACACACCGTCCTTCGTCACGACCGGGCTGCCGAAACTGCGTTCGAGCACGACGTTGCGGCCCTTCGGCCCGAGCGTCACTTTCACCGCATTGGCGAGCAGGTTGACGCCTTCAACCAGTTTGGAACGCGCGTTGTCGCTGAAAGCGACTTCTTTGGCTGCCATGTTTGCTTTCTCCTCAAATTTGAACGACTGCGACGATATCTTCCTCGCGCAGCACCAGCAATTCGTCGCCGTCGACCTTTACCGCGTGGCCCGCGTACTTGCCGAACAGCACGCGATCGCCGACCTGCAGGTCCGGTTCGACACGCTTGCCATCGTCACCGCGGCGGCCGGGACCGACAGCGAGGATCTCGCCCTGGTCGGGCTTTTCCGCGGCGCTGTCGGGGATCACGATGCCAGACGCGGTGCGGGTCTCCTGACCGAGACGCTTGACGATCACTCGATCATGTAAAGGGCGTAGGCTCATCTGTTATTTCCTTCCTGATAGGTAACTGTTGACAGTGCGCTCCACGGCGCCAGATTCAGGACGGTAAGTCGGCGCCAGCGCAAATCCAACCAATGTTTGCGCATATGAAAAGCACTCGAGGAAGGAAATCGATTCGTCCGTGCGCAGCGCGTCAGGCATAAAGCGCCTGCATACGGCGGACATTGAACGTCGCTGCTGTCGGTCTGCAAATCGAAATCGAGTTGCCGCCAGGCAGCGTCAGCGCGGCCGCATTACACTGGCGCGACCCTGTTCTCGATTGAGGTCGATTCATGTCACGTCAGCTTCGCCTCGGCGCCTTCATGCGCCCCACGACGATCCACACCGGTGCATGGCGGTACCCTGGCGCCTATCCTGATGCCAACTTCAATTTTGGGCATCTGAAGCGTTTTGCGCAGACGCTCGAGCGTGGCCGCTTCGATGCGTTCTTCATGGCCGACCACCTCGCGGTGCTCAACATGCCGCTCGACGCCCTCAGGCACAGCCACACGGTCACCTCGTTCGAGCCGCTCACGCTGCTGCCCGCGCTCGCGGCGGTCACCGAGCGGCTGGGTCTCGTCGCGACCGCGTCCACGACATTCGACGCGCCGTATCACGTCGCAAGGCGGTTCGCCTCGCTCGACCATATCAGCGGTGGCCGCGCTGGATGGAATCTCGTGACGACATCGAATCCAGACGCGGCGCTCAATTTCGGCCTCGACGAGCACGTCGAACACGACGAGCGCTACCGGCGCGCCCGCGAGTTCTTCGACGTGGTCACAGGTCTGTGGGATAGCTGGGCCGACGACGCTTTTATCCGCGACACGGCGAGCGGAACATTCTTCGACCCGCAAAAGCTGCACGTGCTGAACTACAAAAGCGCGAACTTCTCGGTGCGCGGTCCGTTGAATATTGCCCGGCCGATTCAGGGCTGGCCCGTGATCGTGCAGGCGGGCTCATCGGAGGCGGGACGGCAGATTGCCGCGGAAACGGCCGAAGTCGTGTTCACCGCGCAAACCACGCTGGCAGACGGGAAGCGTTTCTACGCCGACGTAAAAAGCCGCATGGAGAAACTCGGCCGCTCGCGCGATCACATGAAGATTTTGCCGGCGGCTTTCGTCGTGGTGGGCGATACGCTCGAAGAGGCGCTCGAAACGCGTGAGCGGCTCGATACATTCGTCCACTACGAGAGCGGCATCGCTTCGTTGTCGATCGCGTTGGGGCATGATGTATCCGGTCTCGATCCGGACGGCCCGTTGCCGGAAATTCCTGAGACCAACGCAAGCCGTACCGCGCGGCAACGAGTCGTGGAATGGGCGCAGCGCGATGGATTGACAATCCGTCAGCTCGCGCAGCGCATCGGCGGATACTCCGGGCTGGAGATGATCGGCACCGCCCGCATGATTGCAGATCAGATGGAGCAGTGGTTGCTGGAAGAGGGCTCGGACGGGTTCAACGTGATGTTCTCGCATCTTCCGGCCGGCCTCGACGACTTCGTCGACAAAGTCATTCCCGAGTTGCAGAAGCGGGGGCTCTTCCGGCGCGAGTACGAAGGCAAGACCCTGCGCCAGAATCTTGGGCTGCCACGGCCTGAGAACCGGTTCTTTTCCGCATAAGGCGAATCGCGCCCGGCCGCATCGGCAGGCGGCCCGCGCGAATGTGCCTGCCGCTACCTGGCCGCCAGTGCGGGCTTGCTGCCAAGCAGCGCCCACTGCCCATTCTCGACGACGAGATTGACGCTTTTCACACCGTTCACGCGTCGAGTCGCCGGATCGAACGTCGCCTTGCCGAAGACGACGCTCGGCACGTCATGCAGCCTCGGCAGCGCATCGCGCACGCCGCGTCGATCGAGTCCGCCCGTGCGCAACGCATACGCGGCAATGATCGTGGCGTCGTAGGCGAACGCGTTGAACGCGTCGGGCTCGTGATGATATTTCGCTTCGAAGTCGCGAACGAAGCGCTGGACTTCGGGGCTCCGGTCGCCGGGGAAAAAGCTCGTGTTGGTGGTCACGCCGTTTACGGCATCGCCGCCGAGTTCCATGAATTTCGGCGAGTACACCGAACTCGCTGCGACGATCGGCAGCGTGATGCCGCCCGTGCGGGCCTGACGCACGATCTGCGCGCCGTCCGAGTAGTACGAAATCAGCACGAGCGCGTCGGGCTTGGTATCGCGCACACGCAGCAGCGTTGCGCGAAAGTCCTTGTCGGTGGGCTGATAACCTTCGGTCGCGATCACTTGCGCCCCCCGCGCGGCGGCTGCCTTCACGAACACGTCCTTGCTCGCACGGCCCCAGTCGGTGTTCTGGAACAGCACGGCGACTCGCCTGAAGCCCTGCTTGACGGCCAGATCCGCGAGCAGCGGTTGCGCATCCGCCTGGCTGACCGACGGACTCCAGATGAAGTCGCCGCCTTTCGTGAAGTCCGGGTGCGAGTTGGTAAAGCCCAACTGGACGAGGCCCGTGCGTTGATAGATCGGCGAGGCCGCCATCGAAGCGGGGCTCGAAAAGTCGCCGAGTTCGATCAGGATGCGCTTGTCGTCGACGAACTTCTGCGCGATCGCGACCGCCTGGCGCGGATCACTCTGGCTGTCTTCGAACACGTACTGCAGCGGATGGCCGTTAATGCCGCCGTCGCGGTTGATTTCATCGAGCGCGAGGTCGAAGCCGGCTTTCCACTGTGCCCCGTATTGCGCGTTCGGACCCGTCAGCGGTCCGCTGACACCGAAGAAAACCGGCTCGCCGCTGGCAGGCGCCGCAGAAGAAACGGCGGAAAGAGAGAAGGCAATTACCGCGCCGGCGAGCGTGAAAAGTCGCCGGTGCAGCGCGGAGAAACGCGAGGCGTACATGACGGATTCTCTCGGAGTGAGTGGGACTGCAAGTCTCTAACGCATCGCATCGTGCGGCAACGAAGCGATTGTCATATCCATTCGCTGGGCACCGCACTACTGCGAAGTCGATGCGGCGGCGCTCCCGGTCAGGCCGGAAACATCGGTTCGCCCAGCGTCAGCATCAAACGGTTGGCCCAGGCAAAGATCGCAATCGCGTGGCTAAGATCGAGAATCTGTGCATCGTCGAGTCCCGCGCGGCGAAGCGCATCGAGCGATTCCGGCGTGAGCGCCTGCGGCTGCAACGTGAGATCGATCGCGTATCGAACGATCGCGCGCTCCCGTTCTGTCGTACCCGCCGTTTCAGGAGCGGCGAAGATCTGCTGGATGACGTCCTCGCGCTTCGCGAGTTGCTGGAAACGCTGCGCATGCACCGACGCGCAATACACGCATCCGTTGACACGCGAGACCACCGTGCTCGCGAGCTCGCGCTCCGCTCGCGACAAACCGCCCGGCGCATACATGATGCTATTGAACGCGCCTGATCGTTGCCGCAGGATTTCCGCTTCGTGGACCAGCAACAGGTAGTAATCGGAAGTCTTCGCTTGCGGGTGGCTCGCTTCGAGTACCGCAGTCTGCTCGGGCGATGCCTGTTCGAGCGCGACCGTATCGAGCCATGCGGACCAGCCGAGGGTTTGCGTCGTAAAGCCGTGATCCGCACTCATGCTCGTGCCTCCAATGCGCGCAACGCGGCGACGACCCGCACTTGATACGTGACGAACGCGACGAGCTGCGATAGCGCGACGATGGCGCGCGTCGTGAGGCCGGCAGCCTGCAGTGTTCCGAGCGCCGGCTTGCCGGTCGCGGCGGGACGCAGCGTCAAGGCTTGCGTGTGACGCAGGATCGCGGCCAGCCGCTGGTCCGTCGTCGCCATCGACGCGACAGGAACCGCGCGCTGCGCGGCGATTGCATCGAGGAGCGACCTCGTGGTTTCAGTTTGCGCGTCAGCCGCGGCCGCCAGTGTCAGCAGACGCTCGCGATATGCGAGTGCCGTCTGCTCCGCATTCGACAACAGCGCCGCATACCACGCCGCAAAGAGACGTTCGCGAAGCGTCAGATCGGCGACATCGGTCGAGAACAGCGCGTCGTGGCTGCCTTGCGTATAACGGGTCGCGTCGCCGCGAAACGCGCGCAGAGCCGCGGTCGCGCCGTCGGGCGCCAATCCCGCGAGTTGCGCGACGAAGTCATCGGCCACGGGAGCCGATCGGGAATCAGCGGATGAAGACATCAGATGTGGGTCCATTAGAGGGCAGCGTTGTCGGCGGGCATCGTGTCGGCAGTGGCATCGGCGTCGTCCCATTCGTCTCCCGCGAGTTCGGCGGTGTCGAAGGCTTGCAGCGCCGCGTAGTGCGTATCGCGGTCGGCGTCGAACAGCATTGCGGCGATCGCGCGCGCGAGCCGCTGCGCGCCGTCACTGATCGCGGGGATGTCGCCGGCGACCTTGCCGTGCGTCAGACTGGCTGCGTGATTGAAGCAGTGAATGCGCGCGAGCGCTGGGCAGGCCCCGGGAACGCGTTCCTGGAAGGCGAAGTTGCGGTCGAGGTCCGGCGAGCTGGCGAGTTCTTCGTTAGGCAATTCCGCCCCCGGTGTAAAGCGGTCGCGCCAGCGGCGCACGTGCGGCGCGATGAGCGCAAATTCGTCGCGCGTGTCGATTTCCGAGTGAAAGCCGGTCGCGAAGATCAGGTAGTCGAGGGTGTATTGCCCTCGGGGCGTGTCGACGACGATCGTGTCGCCTTCGTGGCGCAAACCCGTCAGCGGACTGGCCAGGTGCAGGTTAGCCTGCGCGTGAGCGGCGACCCGCAGCACGCTGTCGCGCGGCGGTGGAGCCTGCGTTTGCGCCGAATAGTGCAGGAAGCGCCACTTCCAGGCGTCGGGCAGATTCGCGAACCCGTGAACGAGGCCGGGGCTACCGATGCCGGTCAGTTTGTTGATACGGGGCAGCGCGGCGCGCCGCACGAATAGATCGACTCGCCCGGCCCCCGCTTCAAGAGCGCTCGCGGCGTTGTCGAACGCGGATGCGCTCGCGCCGACCACACCGACACGTTTGCCGCGCAGCGCGGCAAAGTCGATCGGGTCCGATGAGTGCGCGCGCAAGTGCCGCGGAATGTCGCGGGCCACGTCGGGAACGTACGGGCCGCCAAGCCCTTCACGGCCGGTCGCGAGCACGACATGACGAGCAAGCACGGTTTCGCGCCGCGCATCTTTGCGGTCGTTGACCGCTCCGCGCAGCAGCACAAGCTCTATCAGACCGTCGCCGCGCGTCTGCAGTTTCTCGACGCGCGTGTCATTGGAGACCGGCAGATCGAGCACGCGCCGATACCAGCGCAGGTAGTCCATCCATTGCACGCGTGGAATCTTATGGAGCGCGCGCCATTGTTCGCGGCCGAACTGGGCCTCGTACCACGCGCGAAACGTCAACGCGGGCAAGCGCAGTGCGGGCCCCGTCAGTTGCTTGGGCGAGCGTAGCGTCTGCATCCGCGCGTAGGTGATCCAAGGTCCTTCCTGACCGGCCCGCGCCTGATCGAAGAGCCGCTGATTGTCGATGCCGAGCAGGCGCAATTCGGCGCTCGCGGTCAGCCCGGCCATGCCAGCGCCGATGATGGCGACATCGAGCACAGGTTGGCCGGCGGATGTCCGCGCGGGCACCCACGAAGGCGCGGGAAGCTCCAGCCAGGCAAGATCCTCGCGAAGCCGCGCTTCGAGCGCGGTCAGTCCGCCAGCGGCGTGGAAAGGAGTCGTGGCGCTCATGCAGTGGTCCCGATGTCGCGGAGAGTAAAAGTGGGCGATTGGGCGGCGGTTTCCGCTCCATCCGCCTGGTCGTGGGCAACCAGCGCGCCATGCCGTGACGCTGCGTGACGCATGGCCCCGGGCAGCAGCCCGTGCGATACCTCCGCGAGCGTATCGATCATTGCGTTGACGGCGTCGCTGCGGGGACGGCCGGAAAGTGTGACGACGCCATACAAAAACGGAATGGGCACATCGAGCGCTTTGACCTCGACGTCCGCGACGCGCATGCCGAACGCGGTCACCGGATCGACGATCGCGACGCCGATCTGCTGTTGCGCGGCCATCATCGCATTCAGCGACGCATTGGTTTCGAGTGCAACGTGAAGCGCGACGCCGGCCTCGTCGAATGCGCGATCAATGCGGCTGCGCAGACGATAACGGTTCGCCAGCGTGGCGACCGGCTTGCCCGCGAGCCGCGCGAGTCGCAGCACGGCATCGCGCGCGAGCGGATCGTTTCGGTGCAGCACCGCGACGCAGGGCGCCTCGATGATGTAGTGCACGTCAAGCGCCGCATGATCCAGCGGCAATGTCGCGATGCCGATGTCGGCGGAACGTGACAGCAACGCCTCGACGACCTGCTCGGCGGACGCACTGCGCAATTGCGTGTCGACGCGTGCGCTTGCCTGCGCGAGCTTCGAGATTGCGCGTGGCACCAATGTCGCGGCGAGCGCGGGTGTCGCAACGACGCGCAATGGCATTGCCTCGTCGCGGCCGATCGCCCGCGCGCTGGCCTCGATAGCGGCCAGGCCGATCAGCGAGCGCTCGACTTCGCCATATAGCCGGAACGCGCGGCTCGTCGGCGTGACGCGAGGTCCTTTACGGTCGAACAACGCGTAGCCGATCTCCTGTTCGAGATCCTGGATCGTTCTAGTGATGCCGGGTTGCGAGCGGCCAAGCATACGAGCGGCCCCGGTCATGCTGCCCGTCGACATGACTGCCGAGAATGCTTCGAGTTGATGCAACTCCATGCAATGCCTCATCCATGTGATGGGTGCATTTTAGGAGCGCTTGAATGCGCAGTTCTTATAATAAATTCCGCTATGTAATTGACGAAAACGACGGATCGCCGACGCCTATGTGTGCCGTAGCGGTTGGTTCACTACGATCATCGATCGTGGAAAAGCGCTTGAAACAAGGCGTCTTCGTCATCCGATGCTGTGCCGAGTGCGCTTCTGAAGTGCTTCGGCATTCGTCGTCAAAAGCTTTGCTGATGCAACGGAATAAGCTTCGTCGCGTATCTTCGTTGGCCCGCGTCCGCGCGACATGGTTACATGGCCTCACTCGATTCGAAGGCGTGAGACCTGTATGTCGATTCTGTGGAACAACAAGCGTGGTGCGACCCGCACACTGCTTCACCTGGCCGGCGCGCTGGCGCTTGCAACCTGCGGCGTGATGCCCGTGGCGCACGCGGCCGATCCTTACTGGGTCGGCGTGACCGGACCGCTGAGCGGCCAGGATGCGCAGTACGGCGAGCAATGGAAGCGCGGCTTCGATCTCGCGCTCGATCAGATCAACGGCAACGGCGGGATCAACGGCCATCCGCTCAGCTATGAGTTCGAGGACAGCCGCAGCGATCCGCGTCAGGCCGTAGCCATCGCACAGAAGTTCGCCGACGACAAACGCATCCTGCTGGAATTGGGAGATCTGTCGAGCGGTGCCTCGATGGCCGCGTCGCCGGTGTATCAGCGCGCGGGTCTCGTGCAGTTCGGTTTCACGAATTCCCATCCCGACTTCACGAAGGGCGGCGACTATATGTGGAGTACTGCGATCAGCCAGGCCGAGGAACAGCCGCTGCTCGCGCACTATGTGACCAAAGGACTCGGCTTCAGGAAAATCGCCGTGCTCTATCTGAACACGGACTGGGGCCGCACCAGCAAGGACATCTTCGCGAAGGCCGCGACCGCGGACGGCGCGCAGGTCGTCGCGGCGGAAGCGTATCAACCGAACGAAAAGGATTTTCGCGCGACGCTCACGCGCGTGCGAAGCGAACAGCCGGATTCGATCGTGCTGATCTCCTACTATTCCGACGGTGCCCAGATCGTTCGCCAGGCGCGAGCGGGCGGTGTGAGCACGCCAATCGCGGCGGTCGGCTCGGTGTATTCACCGAAGTTTCTCGATCTTGGCGGCCCTGCGGTGAACGGCGTCTACACCGAATCGAACTTCTTCCCCGGCGATCCGCGTCCTGAAGTACAAAGCTTCGTGCAGCGCTACCGCGCCAGATACGGCGCCGATCCGGATACCTTCGCCGCGCGCGCGTACGACGCGATGATTCTGTCGGGCGAAGTGATTCGCCGCTACGGTGCCGATCGCGCGGCCGTGCACGACGGCTTTGCGAAGATCAGCGATGTACCGAGCGTGATCTTCGGCAAGTTCAGGTTCGATCCGCAGACGCGCCGCGTGGCTGGCGCGAAGAATCTCGAGCTCGTCGTGAAGGACGGCAAATTCGCTCTGTGGGACGGCGCGAGCGCCGTGCATACGCCATGACTGCGTGGTTCGACTACACGATCAATGGCCTGATCGTCGGCAATATCTATGCGCTGCTCGCGGTCGGCCTCGCGCTGATCTTTGGCGTATCGCATCTGATCAATTTCGCGCACGGCTCCGTGTATATGGTGGGCGGCTTCATCGGCTGGCTGTGTCTGACGCGGCTCGGTTTGCCGCTGCCCGTGGCGCTGCTCGCGACGGTCGCGGGCTGCGCGCTGCTCGGCATTATGATCGAGCGGCTCGGCCTGAGGCCGCTGCAAGGCGCGGCCCGTATTGCGCCGCTGCTCGCCACCATCGGTATCAGCTTCGTACTCGACCAGCTCGCGCAGATCGTGTTCGGGCCCGATCCACGTCCTGTGCCGAGTTCGCTGCCCGACTGGACGCTGTCGCTCGGCGGGGCCGCCATCGGCTCGCTCGATCTGCTGATTGCGGCAATCGGCATCGGCGCGGCGGGCGTGCTGTACATGTTCCTACGCTTCACGAGGCTCGGCTGGGCGGTACGCGCGACCGCGCAGGATCGCGATGCCGCGCAGCAGATGGGTGTCAATGTGAATGCCGTGAATCAGGCCGTGTTTGCGATCGCCTGCGGGCTCGGCGGCTTGAGCGGCTTGCTCGTCGGCATGTACTACAACAGCATCGATCCGGCGATGGGCTTTCAGGCGACGTTGAAAGGCGTCGTCGCCTTGCTGATCGGCGGCTTGGGGAACGTGCCCGGCGCGATCGCCGGCAGCTTGCTGCTCGGTCTGGTCGAGAGTTACGGGGTCGCGTTGTTCGGCACCAGCTATCGCGACCTGTTCGCGTTCGTGCTGCTGCTGGTGTTTCTCGTGTGGCGGCCAAATGGTCTCTTCAGCGCGAGCCGCCGGTTGCCGCCCGAGCCGCTGACCGGCACGTTTCTGTCGAACCGCCGCGCGCTGCACGTTCCGCTTCGCACGATCGTGGCACTAGTGGCGCTCGCCTTCGTGCTGCCGCTCGTCGTGCCGTCGTCGTACGTGCTGCAGACGCTGACCAACGGCTGGATCTATGGGCTGTTGGCGCTCAGTCTGACGCTCGTCGCGGGCACGGTCGGGCAGATTTCATTAGGGCATGCGGCGCTGCTGCTGATCGGCGCCTATGCGTCGGCGCTGCTGTCCGTCAATCTGGGCTGGTCGCCGGCTTTGACGATTCCGCTCGCCGGCCTCATCACCGCGGCGATTGGCACGGTGCTGATTTACCCGTCGTTCAGGCTGCGCGGCCACTATGTGTCGATTGCGACGCTTGGCATCGGTGAAATCATCGGCCTCGTGGTGCTCAACTGGGACAGCCTGACGCGCGGTCCGGTGGGCATCACCGGCATTGCCCCGCTGTCGCTGTTCGGGTGGCAGTTGACGGGCGTGCGCGCCGTCTACTGGTTCACGCTCGCGGTGCTCGTGCTGCTCGCACTGCTGCAGGCGCGGCTCCTGAACTCGCACCTGGGCCGCACGTGGCGCGCGATCCGCGAGGACGACGTGGCGGCGCGCGCGTATGGCATCCGCCCCAATCGCTACAAGGCGATCGCGTTCGCCTGCGGCGGCCTCGCGGCTGGCATCGGCGGCGGGATCGCCGCGCACCTGTACAGCTATATCAACTATCAGACCTTCGACTCGCAAGTGTCGATCCTTGCGCTGACGATGGTCATTCTCGGCGGTCTCGGCAGCGTGATCGGCGCGGTGGCGGGTGCGGTGGCGCTGATCAGCCTGCCGGAACTGTTCCGTTTTGCCGCCGACTACCGAATGCTGATTTACGGCGTGATCTTGCTGCTGCTCGTGCGCTTCCGGCCGCAAGGGCTGTTCGGTTCGGTATGACGGAGGCGACCATGACATCTTCTTTGCCACGCGGCAAGGATATCGTGTTCGACGTGCGGCGCGTCACACGCCGTTTCGGCGGTCTCGTGGCTGTCGACGAGGTGAGCCTGTCGGTTGCGCGCGGCGAATGCGTGAGCGTGATCGGTCCGAACGGCGCCGGCAAATCCACACTGTTCAATCTGCTGACCGGTATCGACGCGCCGGACGCCGGCGAGGTGAGATTCGCCGGCGAAGACGTGACCGGCATGGCGCCCGAGCAGCTTGCCGCGCGCGGCGTCGCCCGCACGTTCCAGCATGGACGGGTATTCGGCAATCTGAGCGTGCTCGATAACGTGCTGATCGGCGCGCACGCAAGGCTTGCGATGACGCGCTGCGGCTGGCCGGTGGTGGGGGCATTCGCGGAAGCGTTGCGCGCGCTGGTCGGGCCTGCATCGGTACGTCGCGAAAACGCCGCGCTGCGTGAAGAAGTGACGACGCTGTTGGCCCGCTTCGGTACGCGCCTGTCGCCGCGAGTCGATCAGCCGGCGCACAGCCTGTCCTATGCGAACCGCCGGCGCGTCGAGATAGCGCGTGCGCTAGCGCTGCGGCCGCGCATCCTTCTGCTCGACGAACCGACCGCCGGCATGAACGAGTCCGAAACCGCCGAAATGCTCGAACTGATACTCGAACTCAAGCGCGATGGGCTCACCATCCTGCTTATCGAACACAAGCTGGACCTGGTGATGCAGCTTTCCGATCGCGTGCTCGTGCTCGAAGACGGCCGCAAGATCGCTTCCGGCCTGCCGGCCGAGGTGCGCGACGACCCCGCTGTGATCGAGGCCTACCTTGGACACCGTCAGGTCGGCGCGGCTGCCGGCCGCAACGAAACGGCGGCAGCATGAAGACATCAAATCTGCATCTGCTTGCGCCGAACCCATTAGCCTCCACACAAGCCGCCATGACCGAGCCGCTGCTGAAACTCGAACAGATCGACACGTTCTACGGACAGATCCAGGTGCACTTCGGCGTGAATCTCAGCATCGGGCGCGGCGAGATCGTCAGCCTGCTGGGCGGCAATGCGAGCGGCAAATCGACGGCGATGAAGGTGATTCTTGGACTGCACAAACCGCGAGCCGGCACCATCAGCTTCGACGGTAAGCCGTTGAACGGTCTGCCGACTTCGCAGATCGTGCGGCGAGGCATCGCTTCGGTGCCGGAGGCCCGGCGGCTTTTCGGCGACATGACCGTGCGCGAAAACTTGCTGATGGGCGCTTTCACGCGCAACGACCGCGCGGGCATCGGCGAGGACTACGAACGCATGCTCGAACTGTTTCCGCGCGTGAAAGAGCGGCTGACCCAACGGGCCGGCACGCTTTCCGGCGGTGAACAGCAGATGCTGGCGATGGCGCGCGCGTTGATGAGCCGCCCCGCGCTGGTCTGCATGGACGAGCCGACGATGGGCCTGTCGCCGTTATACGTCGACAAGGTGCTCGACCTGATCCAGACCATCAACCGGCAGGGCATCACCTTCTTCATGGTCGAGCAGAACGCGAGCCTCGCGCTGCAGATCGCGCATCGTGGCTACGTGCTGCAGACGGGGCGCATGGTGTTGTCCGGCACCGCGAGCGAATTGCTCGGCGACCAGCGCATTCGCGACGCTTATCTCGGCGGATCGCTGGCGGCGCAGACGGCGTCGTGAGCGGCGCCGGATCGCCTGGTGTTTCGCTCGCCGCGCGACGCTATCGGTCGCGTCGGATCGACGGGTTTGCTACCAGTTCGATGATGGCGCCATGAGCGAGCGTACGCTCGAGGCGCCGCGCGGCGCCATCGACGTACGTCTCCAGGGCGACCGCGAAAACCCCTTCGCCGCGCGAGGCGAGGTGGTGCCGAAGGTCAGCGGCAAGACCTTCGGCTGGCGGACGGGTTTCGCGGGCCGGGCTTGCAAGCGTGAGCGTCGTCGCGCCAAGCGACAGGATCGCCAATGCGACGTCGTAACCAGGCAGCGGCGCGCGCTGCACGTCGGGTTCTCCGAGCAGCGCGCGATATCGTGCGAGGCTCGCATCCAGGTCGTGCACCGCGAGCGTAATGTTCGCGACGCCGTGCGCCCCGTTCGCATGATGGCGAACGTCGCCTTCGGCCACGCGCAGGTGGCGCGGCGTCACGTCGCCGCACAGGAACGGCAGATCCGCGCTCGACGGCTTGCCGATCTGCCATTCGAGGCGCTCGCCATCGGGACGCAGACGTCCGCCGGCTAGGGGGCCGTCGTAAGAGAGACCTCGTTCGCGTGCCGCGGCGATGGTGCTGGCAACCGATTGCGGCAGCAGCGCGTAGTCGACGAAACCATCTCCTATGCGACGGCTAGCGTCCCACCAGCGATGCTCCGGTGCGTCGCGCAGAAAGGCGATGAGTTCGATGTAGCTGCCATCGGCGAAACCGATCAGCGCGTTATGTGTGGCGCCGTCGGCGTGCGTGCCGCCGCGTTGCACGGTGAAGCCAAGCGTAGTGAAATCGGCGATGGTCTGCTCGAGATCCTGCACGCGGATCACGATGTGGTCGATTGAAAGAGACATAACGAGCGAGGTCCACAGTAGGGTGGTCCGAGTATGCGAAGCCTGCCGCCAAAACGCTAGTAATGGATTGTCGATTGCATAGCGCCGCAACTGGATTAGGCTCCGTCCCGCAAGATACGATCGGGACTGCTCGATGAGGAATCCGTCTTTCTTCGGTGGCGTGCTTTGCATATGCCGAACGATTGGTTCTTTTACTGCGACTGCGGCTTTATCGTAAGCGCTGCGCGAGCGGCAAGCCGCTCGGTACTTTGACGCGGCCAACGTGACTCGGCCGAAGCACCAGGATATGAATTACATGGCACGGCTGAATCGACGCGACTTTCTGATTTCCTCAGGCGCTGCTCTCGCGGCCGCCGGCATGCCGGCACGCGTGTTCGCACAAGGCAGCGCAGCATCGGTGCCGAAGCGGGGCGGCACGCTGAATATGCTGATCAATCCGGAACCGCCAGTGCTGGTGTCGATCTTTCAGACCACCGGGCCTGCTCTGGTCGCGAGCTCCAAGGTGCTCGAAGGCTTGCTCGCATACGACTTCGATCTGCGTCCACGGCCGCAATTGGCAACCGCGTGGGCAGTCAGTCCTGACGGCTTGAAGTACAGCTTCACACTACGCGAGAACGTCAAATGGCATGACGGGCAGCCATTCACGTCGACGGACGTAGCGTTCTCGATCGAATTGTTGAAGACGGTGCATCCGCGCGGACGCAGCACTTTCGCCAATGTCACGCGCGTATCGACGCCGGACGCCCGGACCGCGGTGATCGAATTGTCGAAGCCGGCGCCCTATCTGTTGAAGGCACTGTCGGCCGGTGAATCCCCAATCGTTCCAAAGCATCTGTATGCGTCGGGCGATCCGCTGTCCAACCCGCACAATAACGCGCCAATCGGCACCGGGCCGTTTCGCTTCAAGTCGTGGACGCGCGGTGCCAGCATCGTCTATGAACGCAATCCGGACTACTGGGATGCCGGCAAACCCTACATCGACAGTCTCGTACTGAAGGTGATTCCCGACGCTGCCGCGCGATCCGCCGCGTTCGAGACGGGCGCGCTCGATCTGGGCGGCGAAAATCCCGTACCGCTCACCGATTTGCCGCGCCTCACTCAATTACCGCAGCTGGTTGTCGAAACGCGTGGCTATCGGTTCCTCGAACCGCTGTCCGAGATCGACTTCAATCTGCAACATCCGATCCTCAGTGACCTGCGGGTGCGCCAGGCGATCGCGCATGCAATCAATCCGCAAGTGGTGCTGCGCACGGTCGCGTATGGCTACGCCGACTTGTCGCCGACACCGATCACGCCGGGCTCGCCCTATCACGACGGCAAACTCGCACCGTACCCGTTCGATACCGCCGCCGCCGAAAAACTGCTCGACGCGGCCGGTTATCCGCGCAAGTCGGGCGGCGTGCGCTTTGGTCTCACGCATGATTTCCTGCCGTACGGCGACATGTACCGCCGCCAGGCGGATTACGTGAAATCGGCACTCTCTCGCGTGGGGATCGACGTGACGGTGCGCTCTCAGGACCTACCCGCGTTTCTGAAGCGCGTGTATGCCGACCGCCAGTTCGATTTCACCAGCATCGGCGTGAATACGCTATTCGATCCGAGCGTCGGCGTGCAACGTCTCTACTGGTCGCAGAACATTCGGCCGGGCGTGCCGTTCTCCAACGCGCCGCACTACAGCAATGCCGAGGTCGATCACCTGCTCGAGAGCGCCGCGATCGAAACCGACGAAAGCAAGCGCGTCGCGCTTTATCAACAATTCCAGCAAATCGTCTATCGCGACCTGCCGATTCTCAACCTCGTCGCACCTCGCATGGTCACGCTCGCGAACCGGCGCGTTCACAACCACACCGTGTCCGCGCAAGGCCTCGAAGCCAATCTGGCCGACGTCTATCTGAGCGCATGACAGGAGCGACACGATGAGCAGGGGTTTGCGTTTTGCCGCGATCGCGCGGCGTACCGCGTGGCAGGCGCTTCCGACGGTGATCGGTATCGTGATCCTGAATTTTTTCCTGCTGAAGCTGATGCCGGGCGACGCCGCGGATGTGCTGGCCGGCGAAGCCGGCTCGGCGACGGTGGAAACGATGCAGGTATTGCGCGCGAAGTTCGGCCTCGATCAACCGGTGCTGCACCAGTTGTGGTCGTACCTCGCTCATCTGTCGCGCTTCAGCCTCGGCTATTCGCCGCGCTACGACATGCCGGTGATGCAACTGATCCTCTCGCGCCTGCCCAATACGCTGCTGCTGATGGGCGTCGCGCTATCGGTCGCGATCGTCGTGGGCGTAGTGCTCGGCGTGGTGATGGCGCATTGGGCTGGCAGGTGGCCCGATCGCGTGCTGTCCGTCGTGGCCATGCTGTTCTACTCGACACCCGGCTTCTGGATCGGTCTGCTCGCGATCGTGCTGTTCTCGGTGCATCTGGGCTGGTTGCCGAGCGGCGGCAATATCACGCTCGGCGTGCAGCTTCACGGCGCCGCCTGCGTGATCGATGCACTGAAGCACGTGCTGCTGCCTGCCGCGACGCTGGCGACGTTCTTCATCGCGATCTACGCACGGCTTACGCGCGCGGCGATGCTCGAAGTGCAGCGCCAGGACTTCGTGCGGACCGCGCAGGCCAAGGGCTTGCATCCGTGGCGTGTGACGGTGCGGCATGTCCTGCGCAACGCGCTGATGCCGCTGACGACGATGGTCGGCATTCACTTTGGCACCTTGCTGGGTGGCGCCGCGGTGACCGAAACGGTGTTCAGTTGGCCAGGACTGGGCCGCCTCGCGCTCGATGCGGTGATGGCGCGTGACTTCAGCGTGCTGCTCGGCGTGCTGCTGCTGTCGTCGATGCTCGTGATCCTGGCGAATGTGCTGGTCGATCTTTTGCAGGCCTGGCTCGATCCGCGCGTCGCGTGATCGCACGCACCGGCGATTTCTCCCCCAAGGCATACATGGCTTCCGACTCTTCCAATCTGGTTTCCACGCCGCCCGAACCCCGTGCTTCCACTTGGCGGCGTCAGCTTGGCGGCGCGCTCTTCGGTTTCCGCCGCGACGGCGCGGCGACTGCCACGAACGACGCTCCGCACGGTGCGGCAGGGCTCGGCGTGTGGCGCGCGCTGCTGCGCAATCGCTCGGCGCTCGGGGGTTTCGCGCTGCTCGCGGCGTTCATCGCGCTTGCGCTGGGCGCGGGACATCTGTTTCCGGGCGATCCGCTCGACATGGTGGCGGCGCCGTTCGTATGGCCGGGCACCGATCCGCAATACTGGCTCGGCACGGATTCGCTCGGACGCGACGTGGCCGCCGGCATTGCGCACGGCGCGCGCGTGTCGCTGCTGATCGGCGCGAGCGCGGCCAGCATCGGGCTCGTGATCGGCACGCTGGTTGGTGCGACGGGAGGCTTCTTCGGCGGGGTGATCGACGATGTGCTGGTGCGCATCACCGAACTCTTTCAAACCATACCGTCTTTTCTGCTGGTCATCGTGATCGTCGCGATTGGTCATCCGAGCGTGACGATCATCGCGCTCGCGATCGGCATTGCGTCATGGCCCACCGTTGCGCGGATCGTGCGGGCCGAATTTCGCAGCCTGCGTCGATCGGACTTCGTGCTTGCTGCGCGCAGCCAGGGCTTCAGCAACGCTCGCATCATTTTCGGCGAGATTCTGCCGAACGCGTTGCCACCGGTGATCGTGACCGCGTCCGTGATGGTGGCGAGTGCGATCCTGATCGAGTCGTCGCTGTCGTTTCTCGGCATGGGAGACCCGAACGTGGTCAGCTGGGGCGGCATGATCGGCGCGGGCCGTGACTCGTTGCGTACCGCCTGGTATCTGACGGCCGTGCCCGGTGCTGCGATTGTTCTGGCGGTGCTCGCGCTGAACCTGCTCGGCGACGGTCTGAACGACGCGCTCAATCCGCGCCTGCGGGAACGAGCTTGAAGAGCCCGCGGCTCACGCGGCTCACAATGTAATCGAGGACGCTCTGTGGCAAACCTGCTTGAAGTACGCGATCTGCGCGTCAGTTTCGGCACGCACGAAGCGGTGCGCGGCCTGAGTTTCGACATTGCGCAAGGGGAGACGCTGGCGCTTGTCGGCGAATCCGGTTGCGGCAAATCGGCAACGGCGCTGTCGCTGATGCGCCTCGTGCCCGCGCCGGGACGCGTGACGGGGAGCTTGCGCTTCGATGGCCATGAGCTGCTCGACCTGTCGCCGCGCGAAATCCGCCAGGTCCGCGGCCAGCAGATTTCGATGATTTTCCAGGAGCCGATGACGTCGCTCAATCCGGTGCTGTCGATTGGCGCGCAAATCGTCGAAGCCTTGCGTCAGCATGAGGATCTGTCCACGGCGGCGGCGTCAAAGCGCGCTGTCGAATTGCTCGAACTCGTGCAGATCCCCGAGCCGCAACGCCGGGTGTTCGATTATCCCCACGAGTTGTCCGGCGGGCAGCGGCAGCGGGTGATGATCGCGATGGCGGTGGCATGCCGCCCGCGTCTGCTGATCGCGGATGAGCCGACCACAGCGCTCGACGTCACGATTCAGGCGCACATTCTCGAACTGCTCGACGGTTTGCGTCGTGAGCTGTCGATGTCCTTGCTGCTGATCACGCACGACCTGGGCGTCGTCGCCAAGCATGCGGATCGCGTGGCCGTGATGCTGGCGGGGGAGAAGGTCGAAGAAGCGCCGGTCGCGCGGCTCTTCACGCAGCCGCAGCATCCTTACACGCGGGGTCTGCTCGGCGCGTCGCTGAATCTCGCGGACGATCTGCACTATCGCGGCTGGAAGCTGCCGGAAATCCGTCATGGCATCGCCGAAGACGGCGTGCCTTCCTTTATCGTGCTGCCGCGCTCGCCGCGCCCAGGGCTCCATGTGGCGGATGTCAAAGCGGACGCGCACAGCAATGCGTCATCGGAAGGCAACGCAGTGAGCGCCACGCCGTTGCTCGAATTGCAGGACCTGCGCGTCGACTATCCACAGCGGCGTGGCCAACCCGCGCTGCACGCGGTCGATGGCGTGTCGCTGACGATCGCGCGCGGCGAGACGGTGGGACTGGTGGGCGAATCCGGTTGCGGGAAATCGACGCTGTCTAAAGCGATCCTGCGGCTCGTACCGGCTGCCGCGGGCGCGATCCGCTTGCGAGGTACGGATCTCGCGCCGCTAGGCGAACGCGAATTGCGGCCGTTGAGGCGCCATGTGCAAATGGTGTTTCAGGACCCGTATTCGTCGATCAATCCGCGCCGCACGGTGGCCGAGATTCTCGACACCGTGCTCGTGGTGAATCGGATCGGTAACGCCCGGCAGCGCCGCACACGCATCGCCGCGATGCTGGACCGCGTCGGCTTGCCCAGTTCGGCGCTGGGCCGCTATCCGCACGAATTCTCCGGCGGGCAGCGGCAGCGCATCGGCATTGCGCGAGCACTGGTCCTCGAACCGGATCTGCTGATCTGCGATGAACCGGTTTCCGCACTCGACGTGTCGATTCAGGCGCAGATTCTCAATCTGCTGGTCGATCTGAAGCGCGACCTCGGGCTCGCGTACCTGTTCATCTCGCATGACCTGTCCGTGGTGCGCTACATCGCCGACCGGGTGCACGTGATGCAGGCGGGCCGGATCGTCGAAAGCGGAGACCACCGCGATATCTTGCGTGCGCCGCAACTTCCCTACACCCGTACGTTGCTCGACGCGATTCCGGGCAAGACCTTCGACGACGCGCAGGCGGCTTGACTCGCGCGCGCAGCGTGTGTCGGAACGCGGGGCTATCGCAGGTGAAGCGGCGTCTGGTCCGGTTGGGCCTCGCCATGACGCACGAGGCGCCCAAAGAATGGATGGCCTGGATCGTTGAAACCCGGCGTGGACGGATGTCCGCTCGTCACGAGCGAATCGACGAACGCTTCGTCTTCAGCGTTCAGGCGGTACGCGAGCGCGGGCAGATAGTCCTGCCACTGCGCTTCGGTGCGAGGTCCGGCGATCGTGGAACTGATGTAACGGCTATTGAGCACCCACGCGAGCGCGAATTGACCGGCAGAAAGACCGCGGGCCTGCGCATGCTCACGCACGCGCCGCGCCAGTTCGAGAGATTCGGGGCGCCACTCGGTCTGCTGCAAGCGGCGGTCGCTACGCCCCGCGCGGGTGTCGGCGCCGGGCGTGGCGCCCGGTTCGTATTTGCCCGTCAGCACCCCACGCGCGAGCGGGCTGTACGAAATGACGCCGAGCCCGTAACGATGTGCCGCCGTCAATTGTTCGGCTTCGGCCTGGCGGTTCGCGATGTTGTAGAGCGGCTGGCTTGCGACAGGCGCGTCGAGTCCGAGCGCCTGGGCGGTATGGCTGAACTCGGCGATCTTCCACGCGCGATGATTGGACAGTCCGTAGTAGCGCAGCTTGCCAGCGCGGATCAGCTCGTTGAGCGCGCGCACGGTTTCTTCGACCGGCGTCTGATGATCTTCGCGATGGATGTACAGCAGGTCGATGTAGTCGGTGCCGAGCCGCTCCAGGCTCGCATTGACGGCGCGCGCGATATGTTTGCGCGACGCACCTCGCGCATTGACGTCGCGCTCATCGAGCGGATTGGCGAATTTAGTCGCCAGCACCAGGCGCTCGCGTTGCGCGGAAATCGCGCGGCCGACCACGCGTTCCGATTCGCCTTTGACGTAGACGTCGGCGGTGTCGATCGAATTGACACCCTGTTCCAGCGCCTGTTCGATGATACGTGCAGCGGTGGCCTCGTCGGTGGGGCCGCCGAACATCATCGTGCCCGGAGTCAGTGTCGAGACCTTGATGCCGCTGCGACCGAGTTGTCTGTATTCCATGAGAGTCGAATTCCGTGAGAGTTTGAGTCAAATGCGATTTAGCGTTGCAGCCAGACGTCGGCGAAACTCGCCGACACGCCGTCCGGGCCCGTCGTATGGTTGTGGACAGCGCGCGAGTACACGGTCAGGTATTGCGGCGACACCAGGTTGATGTCCGGAAGATCGTGTTCGAGAATGCGCTGAATCTGCGAGAAGAGCTGCTTGCGTCTGCCTTCATCGGTTTCCTCGGCGACCTGCGTGAACAGCAGGTCGATCTGTGGGTTGCTATAGTGCGAACCGTTCGTGAACGGCACGCCGCGCCGGAAGTTGTTGCTCGTATAGAGCCGCGCTACGCCGACCACCGGATCGAACAGGTTGCTCATGCCGTTGATCGAAAAGTCGAAGTCGCGGTCGGTATAGATACGTTTCAGATACGCGGGCAAATCCTGGCTGCGCACGGTGACCGCAATGCCGACCCGCGCCAGCGCGGATTTCACATAAGCGGCGGTGCGCGTGGGCAGATCGCCGATCGGCAGCGGGTCGACGGTCAGCGCGAAACGCGTACCGTCCGCCTTGCGCGGATAGCCGGCTTCGTCGAGCAGCGCGTTGGCGCGCTCTACGTTGAACGGATACGGCGTAGCGGGTGTACCAGAGTCGGCTCATTCAATCACCATTGAATTCGGAGATGGCGGGGCAGTCAGAGGCGCAGGCCCGCTTCACGTAGCAGCGGGAGTACGCGCGCGCCAAAGAATTCGAGGTCCGGCTGGAAGTCGAAGAAGCTCAACTGCACGCCGTCGATACTCGCGTGATACAGGCGCACGATGTATTCGGCAATCTGCTGCGGCGAGCCGACCATCGAGATATTGCCGCCGACTGCCCGGGCGGCCGCCTGGTTTCGCTGCTCGGCGTTGCCTCGCCATGCGTGGGCGTCACTTTCGAAGCGATGGAAGCTCCCTTCGTCGCCGTGCGCGACGATTGCGTCGCGATAGGCGAGCGCTTCGGCTTCGGTCTGGCGGCAAATCACCATCGGGTTAATCAGAGTGCGGACTTTGCGTCCGTACTTCGCGGCCGTTGCCTTCACGCGTGCCGTGTGGGCCGGCAACGCCGCCAGCGCGGCTTCGATTTCAGAGCCAGCGGGGCTGGTGATGAACACGACGTCCGAGTAACGCGCGGCGAAGTCGATCCCTGCATCCGATCCCGTCGCATTCACGAGCAGCGGGCGCCCGTATTGCGGCTTTGGCGTGACGAACGCCTTGTCGAGCTTCCACGTCGACAGCTCGGGCACGAAGCTGAAGTTCTCCGGTTGTGACCATAGCTGTTGCACCGCGTCGAGAAATTCGCCCGCCAGTTCATAGCGGCGGTCATGTTCGATGCGCTGCCAACCGAACATTTCGTGCTCGACCGCGCGATGGCCGGTCACGACATTGATGCCCCAGCGCCCCTTTGAAATGTGATCGAGCGTGGCGGAGAACTTCGCGAAATGCAACGGATGCCACGGGCCATAAAGCACGTGGCTGGTAGCGACAAGAATGATGCGTTCGGTGCGCGCGGTCATCGCTGCAAGCGACATGAACGAGTCGAGGGCCTGACCGTTGAACACGCCACCATAGCCGCCTTTCGGCAGCCACTGGGACAGCGCGAACACCAGATCGAAGCCGAGGCTCTCGGCCTTTTGCACGAGCGCCAGGTTGTAGTCGAAGTTCCAGTCGGTGGTGCGAGGCAAGGTCGAGGCGCTCCAGCCACCCGCCTGGATCGGCAGGAACAGCCCGAGCAGCAACGGCTGCTCGAGCGCGCGGGCAACCGGACTATCGTTGAATTCGACGGGCGAGCGCACGGGGACGAACGCAGTGGCGTCGCGCGTGCTGCCCGAGGAGTGCGCCGACGCTTGCGGATGAGAGTCGGAAATGGACTGGGTTACAGTCGTTGTCCGTGCCGTTTAACGTAAGAGGCGCCTGTTCTTTCAGGCGCTCGGCTGTCTTGCAAGGTGGTTGGCGCAAAGCGTCGGGACCACACCTGAGGACAGGCCATCAGGAATCGCGTCAACGCAGTAGATCACGCAAAGTTTGCGACGCAAAACAATGATTTCTTCTTTTCATACGAGGCGTTGCACTGCTCGGCAAACGTCAGTCAGTTCTGTTCTCGTGAAGTATGGATCCCAGATCACCCCTGCATCGCCGCCCGCATGCCGCACGCAGCGCGAAAGCTGATAATCGCTTCAGAGGCGCGTGCGCGTTTCAGGTCTGACCGCTGGGTGAAGGGCGCACGCCGTTGAGATAGAAGTTCCCAACAGCGGCGTATTTCCAGCGCACCGGATCGTGCACGGTGTGAACCCGAGCGTTGCGCCAGTGCCGGTCGAGATTGAACGACGGTTGCGTCGAGCGGGTTCCGGCCAATTCGAACAACTTGCTGCTCGCTTCGATCGCGATTTCGGTGGTCAATGCCTTGGCTTGCGCTACGGCGATCGACGCGGCCGCAATCGAGTCCGGCCCGATATCGGCGAGGCAGCGATCGATCTCGCGGCCGGCGCGTTCCATCATCGCTTCGGCAGCGTGCAGACGCGTCGTCAATTCGCCAAGCTGATGGATCACATACGGATCGGCGCCGAGGGGCAGGGCGGCGCTCGACGACGAAGCCGCGTCGCGTTCGCGAATAAAGGCGATCGTCGCGTCGATCGCGGCGCGCGCAATGCCCGCGTCGATGCCGACATGGCTGATCTGCGTGACCGCGTTTTGCGGCCAGTGCTCGTAGCTTTGGTGGATCGGTAGCACGTTGAGCGAGGGCACCCACACATCGTCGAAAATCACAGTCCCGCTTGCCGTGGTTTTCTGCCCGAAGCTTTGCCAGTCATCGATGATCTTCATACCTGGGTGACCGGCCGGCACCGCCGCCACAGTCCGGCGACTTCCTCCTGGTCCTGGCCAATGGTCGACATATAGTCGGCGAAAAGCGCGCCGGTCGAATAAAGTTTGGTGCCGGACAAGCGGAAGCCCCAACATGCAATTTGCCAGGCAAACAACATTGCAAACGGTGAAGCCGCACGACGCCAGCAAATCGTTGGAACGTATCGGCGCTGCATGACTTCGTTGCACGCACGTGGCCGAAGAAAATCGGCATTTACGGACATAGCCGATGCTTTGACGTACAGAGTTCGATTGAGAGCAGCAACTTTGTGTGGCTGCGCGATCGAAAAAATGTACCGGTGAATAAATCAATTGGACAACAAACAATAACTTATATTCTTATGCGCGTTGGTTGGGGCCGCCGAAACTGACGGATGGATTTAAGCAAAGCAGAATCGCTTCGTTCGTGGATCCACGGTAGCCGGCTATGCTGTGCGCCGAATCCTCACTCGCAGTTTCGACGACCGACCGAACCATTCATTCATGACGACGCTAAACGAGTACCTTCAGCAGAAACGCATTGCATGGCTCGCCAAACGCGAAGCGGCGCGCAACGACCCGAATATCAAGGCTAACCAGCTGAAAGCCAATGTGCGAGCCTTGGGACGCAGCGGCGTACGCGAAATCCGTATCCGCGACTTTCAGGTCATCAGCGACAGTCCCACCGATTTCGCCGGTTACAACCTCGGACCAGCATCGCCTGAATTACAGCTCGGGGTGCTGGGGAGTTGCCTGACGCATATCACGCTGATTCAGGCCGCCGAGCGGCAATTGCGGATAGATTCGATCGAAGTGGAGGTGACCGGTGACCAGCATCCGCTCGCACAGCAACCGGGCTTCGAGCATGTGCCGATCTTTCCGCATAACATCCGCTACACGCTAGATATCGTGTCGCCAGAACCACCCGAAGCGATTCGCGCACTGCATGAAGCGGTAGAGGCGGTTTGCCCGATCTACAACCTGCTGAAGAACCCACAGACGATCGTCGGTGAATTGCGGCACGTTAGCGCGGCGTAGCAATCGTTCGGTGCGGGGCAACGAGCGGAGCCCAGTATTTTGCGCGAGTAGCCATACTTATTGGGGTGTGAGGTATCGAGCGCACCAGCAATGCATCATATCGTCACAAACCGGACCTGCGCGCTGAAAGAGAGTTCTTCACGTATTTCTGTGGATCTGTTTCTTAAGGCTCTCTTCAGGTTAGAGAGACACATAATGCGTATGCTCCAGCCCGCCGAAGAACCAATCCGCCGCACCGTATGCAAAGGACTTACCCGTACAAAGGTTTCGAAATAACCGTCGAACTTGAGCCCGTGTGGGAGGCGTCAGGCAGCGCTGTGCTGTCACCGCCGAGGGGGTTTGTCGCAATCGTATCCGTTGGCGCTAACGGGGTGCCAACTTCGCTGATATCACCTATCCGCCTGATGAAAGACACCTGGAAGCCTTTCGGGACGGAAGCGACTGCACTTATGGCGGGCTGTAGCGCGGGTCAGCGTTTGATAGAGAATACGCTCCTGCCGGAATAGTCGTGTCCTGCAAAGCGGATGACGTTCGCGAATCTGCGAAACGTAGATAGGGTTAGAACGCTCGTGGTGGATGCCGCTTCATGGCGGACCGCATCATTCTTCTGTCGGTGATGCTGGGCACTGACAACAAACGGATCTCTGACGAGGTTACCTATCGCGACGAGCCATCCAAAGAAACCACCGATGACCCTGCGGGCATACGACCTGCTGCGCTCAGACAGCGGACCTTCGAACGGGTGCCAGTCACCTTTTGACCGCCGCCCGTTGCGCTTGCCGCACCACGAGACCCCTCGTCATAGGTGCGAAGCCAAGCGTTGAGAGCGTTCACGTCGGTTAGTGCATCATCGAGCGTGCACATTCGAGAAGGGGTGCGGTTGTAGCCGTGCGGGTCCTTCTCGTAAGCGCGAGTTGATGCTTCAGCGAGCTCTTCAAACGGCAACGGTCTGCCCGCCACCGCGGGTGCCGCCGTGTTTGCACGTTGGTTGTTGTCGCTGCTACGCCGCGTCGTCTCAGACATCTCCGGCTTGTACAACCTCGAGATGTCCCACTCAAAAGTCGCCAATCACCGTAAGTCGGGCCGCTCGACCGCGAGATTCGACACGCTCCAAAGTTAATGCATTTTTGAGTTATTTGACTGGAAGACCATTTGAGGTTATGTGTTGCCGGACGCAAAAGTGCAGCATTCTCGCGGGGAGGCAATTCCCGGACGCAACTCGTCAACTCGCTCAAGTAATGCACTATCGAAGTGCAAAACTGCCTTGAGGCGCAAAATTGAAGTTAAGGTTCTCCGGCTGTGGATTCGAAGGCCGTTATCACCGGTTAGAGAACCTGACAAATTTCGACAAAGTTCAATAAAGGTACACACGACATTATAGTACTAATGTCGTGTTTCTGGCATGGGTGCGTAGCGTGTCTTGCGTTTTACGTTGTATTATCAACGCAATCCATATTTCCGGCCGGTACCACCATGACCCTCGAAGCCGACATCGAAGTCGCCCGCCAAAATGCGTCCGACACGCAGACGCTTTATCGCGAAGTCTGCGCGTTGCTGTTTTTCCGCTACGGCGAAACGCCGACCGCGAACCGCCTGTATCAACTGGTGCGTAAAGGCAGCATGAGCGCGCCGGCCAAGGCGTTGCGCGATTTCTGGACCGACGTGCGTGATAGAACGCGTGTCGATGTCGGTCGTCCGGATTTGCCGGCCGAGGTCGCAACGGCCGCCGGCGAGTTCGCGGCGCAGCTGTGGCGTCTGTCGAGCGACGCCGCGAACGCTGCGCTCGACGTGTTCAGGCAGGACGCCGACGCCCAAATCTCCGCGGCGCAAAAACAGGCCGAGCAACTAGACAGGCAGCGTCAGGAAGCCGTCGAGCAGGCCGAAAAGTCGGCCAACGACGCCGCGACCCTGCGCGCGCGGTTCGCCGGGCTCGAGGCGCGCATCGTCGAACTGCAGACCGCCAACGATATGTTGACGGCGCAGCTGACGGCATCGAAGGAAGAAATCGCGGCAGGCGCCGCCGCGCTCGCCGCTGCCCGCCGGGATTTCGCCGACGAACTCGCAAAGCTGCGCCGTTCGCACGAGCAGAACGAGCAGCGGCTCGCCGCTGCGGAAAAGCGCGCATTGCTCGAAATCGACGGTGAACGGGCCGCGGCGCAACGTCTGCGCAAGGAGCTTCAGGCGAGTCACGAGCGGGCGGCGACGCTCGAAGCCGAATCGCGAACCGAGCGCGACGCGCTGCGCAACGAGTTGGCCGCAATAAAGGCGGAACTGGCTGCCTCGGCTGCGCGGCATGCCGAGACCCGCGGACAGCTTGCGGAAAAGGACGCGTTGCTGGCTGAACGCGTGGCTGCGGCCGACCAGTTACGCCAGCGCATCGACACGCTGTCGCGGCAGATCGAGACGGCGCGAACAGAAAAAGCGTCCGCGCGCCCTGCCCGCCGCGCCCGCGAAAAATCATCCGCGCAAGGCCGCGCAACGGCGGGTTTCTCAGGCGGACCGTTCGTCAAACGCTCGACCAAGGCCAAATCACGCGAGTCGTAACAACGCGCATAAGCGGCATAAGTGGCCACCTCGAATTCAACAAAACCGGTTATTCCACCACGCCAGTCGGCCGTCTAACCTGAGCTCACGCTAAACCCACCGCAAGGACGGTCCCCATGAAGATCATGCACGTCGACGCCAGCGCGAAGCGCGAGCGATCCAATTCCCGCGCGCTCGCCCGCTATTTTCTCGAGCGCCTGCGCGAAGAGCGCGTCGAGTTCGACGTCGACTATCTGGACGTGACAGTCGACACACCACCGCACGTCTCCGAAGCGTTCGCGATCGCCACCTACACGGCCGCGCAAGAGCGCACAGCGGCGACGAAAGCGACGCTGGCGTCATCGGATGCGCTATGCGCGCGCCTGCTCGCCGCCGACGCGCTGGTGTTCGCCATGCCGATGTACAACTGGTCGATGCCGTCGGCGTTCAAGGCGTTCATCGATAGCGTCACGCGGACCGGCGTGACCTACCTGCACGCGGAAGACGGTCGCATCGTCGGGCAGTTGGCCCGGCACAAGGTGGTGTTCATCACGAGCCGCGGCGCGGATCTGCGCGCGGGCTCGCCGTATGAATCGATGGATGCGCTGACGCCGGCGCTGAAGGCTGCATTCGGTTTTCTTGGCGTCGCTGCGCCGACTTTCGTCGATGCGCAGCCGCTGCAGTTCGCCAATCCCGAAGCGCGGGCCGCGGCGCTCGAACGCGCGCGTGGAGAATTGGCCGGGGTTGCGGTGCAGTGGGCACAAGGCGAACGCGTGGCAAACCGGCAAGCCGAGGCGTTGTGCCAGGCTGACGCGGAGTGAAGCTATGAACACGATCCGCACTCTATTCGCGTCGGCGCTGTTCGCCGGCGCCGCGATCACGGGCACGTGGCAGTCCGCCTATGCCGCCGACACCGCCGAGGCGAGCGCAGCCCCTCACGAGACCATCGCCCCCGCCTTCGCCGTCCCGATCGCGAACGTGCCGGGCAAGATGATGACCGCGCTCATCGTCGACTATGCGCCGGGCGGCAAGTCGGCGCCGCATCGGCATGGCCAGGCGTTCGTGGTGGGCTATGTGCTGTCGGGCGCGATCCGCAGCCGTGTCGATAACGGCGGGGAGCGCGTCTACCATGCGGGCGAATCGTGGACCGAGAAGCCTGGCGCGCATCACACGGTCAGCGAGAACGCGAGCACGACCGAGCCGGCAAAACTGCTCGCGATTTTCGTCGCGGATACGAACGACCAGCACCTGGTGACGTTCGATAAAAAGTAATCGTCATCGGGCGGCGGCGCTCGCCGCCCGCGCGCATCGATGCAGGTGCAACGAGCTGCGCGCAACGCGGCATCAGAAGCGCGGATGACACTCGAAGCTGACCGACGACGCGTGTTCGGTCATCGCGCTGACACCGCTGACCGTCTCCCTATTCACGCTGCTTTGCATGCCGCGACGATCGCAGTAGTCGCGCGCCTCGTTCATCGCGAGTTCGTGCGCGCGCGCCCAGGCCATGCGTCCTCCGGTCGCGCTCGCGGCAACCGTGTAGCTGCCGGGCTTGTCGCTCGCGACCACATCCGTGCTCGACGCGCAGCCGACGAGACTCGCGCACGCGAGCGCCACCGCGAGCGCTCCGCGCACACGCGTGAGCAGCGGCGCCCTCTTCCTTGCTGCGCTCGCCACTCGCGCGACGCCGTCGGCTTCGCATACGCGCACCGTTGTGCACGCTTCGGCAAGACCGTCCGAACTCTGATTCAACATCGTGGATCACCTGCATTTTTAACCGATTAATCAGGCAGTGATTATCCGGAATCGTTCGCGCAAGATCAGCCGATACAACCGAAAACACTGTTGCGCGGCTCTTAACAATGGACATGACCACAATGCCGTGACCACATCGGCAATGAGCGGACCGTGTGGTTCACAAAAGACTTCCGGAATCCCTTGTGAGCGTTTAGTCTGTAGCGATGCCTGCTCGACAGACAGGCATATCGAACCGCGGACGGACCCCACCACATAGCGGCATACACCGGTCGCCGAACCGGAGGAGACACATATGGATCTCGAATCACGTACCCTTCATCGCGTCACGATGCGGCTCATACCGTTTCTGATGCTCTGCTACTTCATCGCTTATCTGGATCGCGTCAACGTCGGCTTCGCTGCCTTGCAGATGAACAAGGCGCTCGATCTGTCCGCGAGCGCGTTCGGCTTCGGCGCGGGCGTTTTCTTTCTCGCGTACTTCTTTTTCGAAGTGCCGTCGAACCTGCTGCTCGAACGATTCGGCGCACGCCGCTGGATCGCGCGG
This sequence comes from Paraburkholderia sp. BR10954, assembly GCF_040965775.1. Taxonomy (NCBI): domain Bacteria; kingdom Pseudomonadati; phylum Pseudomonadota; class Betaproteobacteria; order Burkholderiales; family Burkholderiaceae; genus Paraburkholderia; species Paraburkholderia sp. BR10954. Next base: position 27,198 of record NZ_JBFRCK010000019.1, on the reverse strand, counting down.
ATCATGTTCTCGTGGGGCATACTCGCGGGCGCGATGGCCTTCATCCCGGACATCTCGCGCTTCACCGGACTATCGCCCGCCCACGTGTTTTTCGGCCTGCGCATTCTGCTTGGCGTCGCCGAGGCCGGTTTTTTCCCGGGCATCATTTTTCTGCTGACCTTGTGGTTTCCGGCCGCGTATCGCGGGCGGGTGGTCGGCTATTTCATGGCGGCGATTCCGCTGTCGACTGTAATCGGCGGCCCGATCTCCGGCGCACTGCTGTCGCTCGACGGCATCGGTGGACTCGGCGGCTGGCAGTGGCTGTATCTGATCGAGGCGGCGCCCGCAGTATTGCTGTCGGTCGCAGTGCTGCTCTATTTGACCGACAAGCCCGCCGACGCCACCTGGCTCAGCACCGAGGAGCGTGAATGGCTGATCGCGCGCCAGAAGCAGGAGCGCGAGCATCGCGAGGCGGTGCGCCACTTCAGCGTGAAGGAAGCGCTGATCAATCCGCGCGTGCTCGCCATCGCGCTGATCTATTTTGGCGCGAATGCGACCAACTACGGCCTGAGCTTCTTCCTGCCGCAGATCGTGAAAGCATTCGGTCTGACCAATCTGCAGACGGGTTTCGTCACTTCGCTGCCGTACGTCGTCGGGCTCATCGGCATGATCGTGTGGGGGCGGCATTCGGATCGCCACCTCGAGCGCCGCTGGCACGTCGCGATTGCGCTGTTCATTGCGGCGGGCGGCATCGCGGTCTCGGCCGGACTCGACAATCCGGTGCTGAAGATGATTGCGCTATCGATTGCCGGCTTCGGCATCTTCGGTTGCCTGCCGGTGATCTGGACCTTGCCGGCCGCGTTCCTGTCGGGCGCCGCGGCCGCGGGCGGCATCGCCGCGATCAATTCGCTCGGCAATCTGGCGGGTTTCTTCGGCCCGTTCGCGATGGGCTGGATCAAGGACAGCACCGGCGGCTTCGGCGCCGGGCTGCTATGCCTCGCGGGTGCGGGGCTGATCGGTGTGGCGGCGGTGTTGCTGCTGCATCACGACACGTCGCTCGAGACGGCGCATGGCAATCCGCATGCGCGGCCGCCCGGTGAAACGGGCGTCGCTAGGCCTTAGCCTTCTGGCTCCCCGCTTCGATTCGCACCCGGGCAGCGCGCCCGGGTCGCATTCAGTTCGCCCCGCTGCCGTTATTCGACCCTGCGCCGCCCTGACCGCCCGCGTCGGGCGGTACGACGTCGTCTGGCGTCGGGGTCGGCGCGAGCGCGGCCGCACCGCCGCCATGCGTTTCACCGTCGACGGCATTAGCGGGCGGCGTCGTGGGAGCCCCTTCCGACCCCGACCAAGGCGCCGGCAGCAACGGCGGCAACTCGCGCGCCTCGCCCTGCACCGCGGACGCGCCCGCTGCCTCTGACGCCGCCGGAGCAGCCACGGTGGACGCCGATGGCTGCACCGGCGCCACCGGCGCGCGCCGCGCCGGAGCACGCGCCACGACCTGCTTGTCCGGCTGCGCCGGCGTGCGCGTGAACAGACTCTCGATCCAGTTGCGCAAGCGTTGGGCGCGCTCCGCGAACCAGCCGGGCTGCTGCGCGGTATCGAACTTCATGTGGCTGTCGAGGAGCCGCGAGCGCTGCGCGCGCTGGAAGAAATCGCCGACGATCGGCAGCGCGCTATGCGCGCCCTGCCCCCAGTAGTCACTGCGCAGCGTCACGCGGCTGTCGTTGAAGCCGACCCACGCCCCCGCCACCAGTTGCGGCTGCATCAGGATGAACCAGCCATCCGCGTTGCCCTGGGTCGTGCCCGTCTTGCCCGCGACGTCGCCGCGCACGCCAAAGCGCGTGCGGATGCTCGCGCCGGTGCCGCGGCTGACCACGTCGCGCATCACGTCGACGAGCGTGCGCGCCGCGTCGGCGGGCAACTCGCGCTTCGGGGTGGCCGGGCTGAATTCGGCCAGCAGGTTGCCGTTGCGGTCCTCGATGCGCGTGACCATCAGCGGCTCGACGTAGCCGCCGAGGTTCGCGATCGTGCCGTACGCCGACACCATTTCCTTCAGCGTGACCGGGCTCGTGCCGAGCGCGAGCGACGGCACCGGGTCGAGCAGGCTGTCGCGCACGCCCATCGCGCGCGCGAGCCTCGCGACCCGGTTCGGACCGACCGACTCCATCACCTGCGCGGTAATGCGGTTGCGCGAATATGCGAGCGCATCGCGCAGGCTGATCATGCGGCCGCTCGGCTCGTCCTCGTCGTTCGGCTTCCACAGTTCGCCGCCGGCGAGTTCAATCTGGACCGGGTTGTCGGGCAGTTTGTCGTCGGGCTTCGCGCCGGCCTCGAAGGCCGCCGCGTAGACGAACGGCTTGAACGTCGAGCCCGGCTGACGGCGCGCCTGCTGGACGTGGTCGAACGGATCAACCCCAAAGTCGCGGCTGCCGACCCACGCCTTGATCTCGCCGGTACGCGGGTCCATCGCGAGGAAGTCGGCCTGCACGCGCGTCTTCGTATCGCAAACGCTTTGCACGAGCTTGCGATCGGCGAGCAGGTGTTTGAGCGCGTCGTCGTCGGACAGGCCCGTATCTTTGGCCGCGCGGAAGTCGGGCGTCTCGCGCAGGAACGTGCGCAGCAGGTCTTTGTCGGCCGAGCAGCCGGCGCGCGTGCCCCACGCCGAGTTCGCGATGTTCTGCAACTGGTTGCCCTGCAGCGTGACCGCCTGGGTCGCCATTGCCTGGAGGCGCGAGTCGATCGTCGTGCGCACGACGAGCCCATCGGAATAGATGTTGTAGTCGTTGCGATCGGCCCACGCGACCAGCCATTTGCGCAGTTGCTGCGTGAAGTGCGGCGCGGGTCCGGGCGGCTCGATCTGGCGCTCGAAGTCCAGACGCAGCGGCTTGCGGGCGAGCCCGTCGTACTGCGCGGGCGTCAGCTTGCCGTACTTGACCAGCTGCGCGAGCACCGTATTGCGCCGCTGCAATGCGCGCTCGGGGTTCAGCACCGGGTTGTAGTACGCGTTGCCCTTCAGCATGCCGGTCAGCGTCGCCGCTTCGAGCACGTTCAGCTCGGACGCGGACTTGTCGAAATAGGTGCGCGCGGCCATTTCGATGCCGTACGCGTTGTACAGGAACGGCACCGTGTTCAGGTAGGTTTCGAGGATCTCGTCCTTCGTGTAGAACGCCTCGATCTTCAGTGCGGTGATCGCTTCCTTCAGCTTGCGCGTCAGAGTCGGTGCGCGGCCGATTTCGTCGGGATACAGATTGCGCGCGAGCTGCTGGGTGATCGTCGAGCCGCCCTGGCGGTCGCCGGAGAACGTGTGCAGCGCGGCCGACGCGGTGCGCCGCCAGTCGAGCCCGAAATGCTGATAGAAGCGGTGATCCTCGGTCGCGATCAGCGCGTTGACGACGTTCGGCGAGATGTCCGTCAGCTTGACCCACTCGCGGTTCGACGGCTTGAACTCGGCGAGCAGCTTGCCGTCCGCCGACAGGATCTGCGCGGGCTGCTCGATCTTCGCCTTGCGGATGTCGCCGATGCTCGGCGTGAACGGAATCAGCAGCAGCACGTACAGCACGAACAGCACTGGCAGCGCGGCGAGCCCCCACGCGAACGTGCGGCGGGTCGGGTGGCGCAGATGCCACGCGGCCTTCGCGAATAGCGGGTTCGCGAGGGTCAGCCCTTTGTCGAGGGCCGCCAGAAAGGAGGAAAAGAGGCGCTTCACGTGCTGTCGTCGGCTGGGAAAGGCGCAATCGTATCAAGATGTGGGGAGTGCGCTGATTTTTGCCCCGTTCGCGGTATGGCGTGCGGCCCCGGCGGGGCCACTATAATGTCGCCAATTCCGACAAGAGGTGCTTCATGATCATCAAACCGCGTGTGCGTGGCTTCATCTGTGTATCGACCCATCCGACCGGCTGCGAAGCCAACGTCAAGGAACAGATCGAGTATGTGAAGGCACACGGCCCCATCGCCAACGGGCCGAAGAAGGTGCTCGTGATCGGCGCGTCTACCGGCTATGGCCTCGCCGCGCGCATCAGCGCCGCGTTCGGCTCGGGCGCGTCGACCCTCGGCGTGTTCTTCGAGCGCGCCGGCAGCGAAACCAAGGCGGGCACGGCCGGCTGGTACAACACCGCGGCGTTCGAGAAGTTCGCCACCGCCGAGGGCCTGTATGCGACCAGCATCAACGGCGACGCGTTCTCCGACGAAGTGAAGGCGCGCACCATCGAAGTAATCAAGCGCGATCTCGGCCAGGTGGATCTGGTCGTCTACAGCCTCGCGGCGCCGAAGCGCCAGCATCCGAAAACCGGTGAGGTGTTCAGCTCGGTGCTGAAGCCAATCGGCAAGGCAGTCAACCTGCGCGGCATCGACACCGACAAGGAAGTGATCAAGGAAACCGTGCTCGAACCGGCGACGCCGGAAGAAATCGCGCAGACGGTCGCGGTGATGGGCGGCGAGGACTGGCAGATGTGGATGGACGCGCTGGGCGAAGCCGGCGTGCTCGCCGACGGCGCGAAGACCACCGCATTCACCTACCTCGGCGAGAAGATCACGCACGACATCTATTGGAACGGCTCGATCGGCGCGGCCAAGAAGGATCTCGACCAGAAGGTGCTCGGCATCCGCGCAAAGCTCGCGGCCAACGGCGGCGACGCGCGCGTCGCGGTGCTGAAGGCGGTAGTCACGCAGGCAAGCTCGGCGATTCCGATGATGCCGCTGTATCTGTCGCTGCTCTTCAAGGTGATGAAGGAAAAAGGTACGCACGAAGGCTGCATCGAACAGGTCTACGGCCTGTACAAGGACAGCCTCTATGGCGGCCAGCCGCATCTGGACGACGAAGGCCGTCTGCGCGCGGACTACAAGGAACTCGATCCGCAGGTGCAAGGCCGCGTGCAGGAGCTGTGGAACCAGGTGAGCAACGACAACATCTACGAACTCACCGATTTCGCCGGCTACAAGACCGATTTCCTGCGTCTGTTCGGCTTTGAAATGAAGGGCGTCGATTACGACGCGGACGTCAATCCGGACGTGCAGATTCCGAATCTCGTTCAGGTTTGATCCCCCGAGGGGCGGCCCCGCATCGCGAGTTCGCCCCTGCTGTTACCCCCGCTCGACTCCCTCCCCTCACTTCTTCCATCCACACGTCAGCACGGATACGCGCCCTGCAACGAGCGCAGAATCGCGAGCCCGATCGGAAAATCGTCGGAAATGCCCGGGTGGTTCGCGAAGAACGCATCGAGCAGCGGATAAACCGTCTGGTTGCCGATCGCGAGAGTTTCTGGCGGACAGAACAGCTGCCGCTGTTTGCGCGAGACCAGGTCGCCGTTCGCCCAGCCGAACGCGTTGATCGTGCCGGTGATGTACGCCGCATAGATCGAGTTGTTGTCGGCGTGCGCCCATTTCTTGTACTGGGCGGCAGTCATCTCGGCACTCGCATTCAGAGTGAAACACGCCGTCAGCGCAGCCAGCGCGAATTTAGTTACCCGCATCGTTGGACCTTCAATGTCGCTAAATGGGCGCCATTGTAGGCGACGCGGGTGCACCGCGCAGAAGCCGTCGAGCACGGCAATTCGAAAGCAATACGTAAGCATTCAAGGCGGCAGCTGCCAGCATCGGCGGGTTTGCCGACGCGCGCGCGAATCAACGATTACGGCGTGCCGTTGCGGCAATACCTGCGATACCCGTCGCGCTCGGCGAGGCGCGCCATATACGCGGCCAGCGCCGGCAAATCGTCGTGCTGCTGCGGCGTTTCGAGCCAGCGGTTCGCGGACAGCGCGATCGGAATATCGGCGAGCGAGAACGCGTCGCCCGCGATATACGCGCCGGTGCGCGCGAGTTGCTGCTCGACGATCGCCATATGCTTCGACTAGTTCGCACACGACGCGGCGATCTGCCGCGGGTCCTGATGCTCCGGCGAGTGCCGCACGAGTGCGAGAAACGCGTAGCTCCACGAGCGGTTCAATTCGCTCGCCTGCCAGTCGATCCATTGATCGCAGCGCGCGCGCTCGACCGGATCGGCCGGATACAGCGCGTCACCGCGATAACGGTTCGCGAGGTAACGGATGATCGAGTTCGATTCCCACAGCACGAAGTCGCCGTCGCGAATCACGGGGACCATCGCGTTCGGATTGAGCGCGCGGAATTCGGCGACATCGGTCGAGCGAAAGCCCGAGCCCCAGTCTTCCTGTTCGAACGCAAGTCCGAGTTCCGCGCAGGTCCACAGCACCTTGCGCACGTTGATCGAGGTGGTCTTGCCGAGTATTTGCAGCATCGGTTGTTGTGTGTCGCGTCGGTAGAACGGGTTGGAGGGATCAAACTTAGCAGCCAGTGAGTTTGCCTTGCGCACGGCGCGGCGTCATCCGCTTTTCAGCGTCGCCTGTTCGCGGATCATGTCGTACAGCGCCTGCGCGGCCGGCGACAACTGCGCGGTCTTGCGCGCGACCAGCACCAATGTGCGCGACACGGTGGGCTGCGTGAGCTCGACCGTGCGCACGCTCGGATACGCGCCCTTCTGCAGCGCGAGCGCGGGCACCACGGCCGCGCCGACACGCTGCGCGACGAGCCCGAGCGCGGTCGAACTGCGCTGTACCTCGTAGAACGACCGCAGCGCAAGTTCGCTCGATGCCAACGCGACGTCGAGCAGAGCGCGATTGCCGCTGACCTCGCCGGCGAAAATCAGCGGGAACGCCTGCAATTGCCGCCACGCGATGCGCCGCCGCTTCGCGAGCGGATGGTCTTCATGGCAGATCAGCACATAGCGGTCTTCGGTGAGCGGCACGGTAGCGAGATCCGGATGATGCTCGCGCGCGATGTTGATGCCGAACTCGACCTCCCTGCGCAACACGGCCTCCTCAACCGCCGACGACGCATGATCGAGAATCTTGATGCGATTGTGCGGATAGCGCGCCGAATACGCCTGCAAGATGCGCGGCAGATACTGCACGCCGACGGTCGGCACGCACGCGATCGACACGTCGCCGCGTCGCGCGATCCCCGTTTCGCGGATTTCGACCAGCGCGTCGGCCAGTTCGCCGAGCAGCCGGCGCGCCTGCGGCAGAAAACTGCGGCCGATTTCGGTGAGCGCCATCGACCGCGTGGTGCGCTCGATCAGCGTGACGCCGAGATAGGTTTCGAGCTTGCGCAGCCGTTGCGTGATCGCCGTTTGCGTGACGTGCAGCGAATCCGCCGCGCCCTGGAAGCTGCCGCGATCGGCAATCGCGACGAATGCCTGCACGCCGAGCGTGTCGATTTTCATTAGAAAAATGAAGTAATCGGAATCATAAATTCATTTTACTCGGGACTGGTAGCGGCCGAGAATGGCCGCAACGAACCTTGCAAAGGAGCCAGAAGATGACCGACAAAACCACGAACGAGCACAGCGATTGGCACGCGAAGCAGTACACCCTATTCGAGAACGAGCGCACTCGGCCGGTGCGCGATCTGCTTGCGGCGGTGCCGTTGGACGGGGCGCGGCTCGCGGTCGATATCGGCTGCGGACCGGGCAACTCGACCGAGGTGCTGGCCGAGCGCGTGCCGGGCGCGTCGGTCAGCGGCATCGACAGCTCGGCCGACATGATCGCGGCGGCCCGTCGGCGGTTGCCGCAATTGCGCTTCGACGTCGGCGACGTGTCGACGTGGGACGCGCGCGGCCCCTTCGATGTGATCCTCGCGAACGCGGTGCTCCAATGGGTGCCCGACCACGAGCGGCTGTTCCCCGCGCTGGTCGCAAAACTCGCCACGGGCGGCAGCCTCGCCGTGCAGATGCCCGTCAATCTCGACGAACCGGCGCACCGGCTGCTGCGCGAAATCGCCGCCGACGGGCCTTGGGCGCCCAGGCTGACGGGCGTCGAGCGCACCGTGCGCCACGACGCGAACTGGTACTACGCGCTGCTCAAGCCGCTGTGCGCGCGCGTCGACGTGTGGCGCACGGTCTATCACCACCCGCTCGCGGGCCCCGACGCAGTGGTCGAATGGTTCAAGGGCAGCGCGCTGCGGCCGTTTCTGGCCGCGCTCGACGACGCCGAACGCAGCGCGTTTCTTCAACGCTATCGCGACGAAATCGCCAAAGCCTACCCGGCGCTCGCCGATGGCACGGTGCTACTGCCATTTCCGCGGCTTTTCATCGTCGCGACGCGTGGCCAACGCTGAGTCCGCGCCCGGAAACCGCCACAAGCCGCTGAGCGCCGCGCGGCGGGCTCCGGCGGATGCTTCGAGCTCGATCGGGGCGGCCGGCGCACGTCGCGGATGCATCGCCCGAAAGCCCGCCTGTTGCGGTGCCGCACGCTAGGGTTGGTCAGGAATTGCCGCCCGGGAATTCCGCATGCTAATGTTTATAAAAAGCGGAGGACGGCGCCCGCCGGCCTCACCGGGAAGCCATTTACTGCAGCGAGCGTCGCCATGAGTGATGTACGCCAACATCTGAGTCCCCGTGACCGCCTGGAGCTGTTGTGCTGGCTCACATGCGGAAGCCTCGGCGCTTATTATCTGAACGAAGACTGGCCCGACGCGGCGTTTCACGTGCAGTCCGCGCACAAGTGGCTCGACCGCCGCGCGCGCGAAGCCGACTGGCTGTGCATTGCGAAGCTGTCTGCCACCGCCGTCGAAATCGCGCGGCGCCACGCGCGCTTCGTCGATGCCGATTGGGCGCGCGACGCGGTCGAGGAAATTCTCGATACCGACGAACTCGACCCACAAGCCCGGCTCGTCCGGCAGGTGATAGCCGACTGCCAGAGCGCGCTGGCCGACAAGCGGATCGCCGATTAGCCGCGGGCTGGTTTTTCTTCCTTTTTTTGCGGTGGTTTGGGGGCCAATGATTGGCCCCTTTTGCGTTGTTCCGCCCTTGCCGGGCAGGATGCGTCGCTTGCAGTCGGTAAAAAATGCGGTACGCGCCGTCGCGCGTCATCTTTATTCGGTTCGCGCAATCGCCGCGACCGCCCCGCCCTTTATTCCTCGACCATCGTCTTCAACTTCAGCAGCGCCTGATCCCATTGCCGCGAAATCGCGTCGAGCGCGCGGCGCGCCGCGTCGAGATGCGCGGGTTCGAACGCCCACAGGCGCTCGCGTCCAACCTTCACATCGTGGACGAGCCCCGCGTCGGCCAGCACCTGCAGATGCTGCGTGACCGACTGCCGCGTGATGTCGGTGCCGGCCGTCAGCTGCGCGATCGACATCGCGCTGCCCGCACACAATGCCGCGACGAGACGCAGGCGCGTCTCGTCACCGAGCGCGGCGAACACCGCCGCCGAACTGCGCAGCGTCGCCGCCTTGAGACCCGCCTTCGCGGAGCCCGCTTTAACTCGCGCCGACATATCGTTCGATATTGACCATCTGCTGTCCCCAGCCGCCGTCGTTCAGCCGGAACGCTTCCGCGCGGCGCCCGACCGGCAACTGGTCGAAGCCCGATTCGACGACCCGCAGCAGCGTGCCGGACTCGACCTCGCTCAGATCGAATTCGACGAGCGTGGTCGGCTCCGGCGTGTAGTCGATCGTGATGTCGATCGCGGCCGGATGCCAGCGCCACGACAGATGATGCTCGGGCTCGACACGCTCGACCAGCACGTCCATCACCAGGTGTTCGTAGCCCGGATAGGTGATGTGCCCCTGCGTGGATTGCCCGGCGACGAACTGCTTGCCGGCGAGGTCCACGCCGAACCATTTGCCGAATTCCTCGGCGTTGGCCAGCGCGTGCCAGACGCGCGGGCGCGGCGCCTTCAACAGAATCTGCTTTTCGATGCGATCGGTCGATGAGTTCATATGCAGCCTCCTGGCTGCATATTAGAAACGCCGCGACCGATATGCAAGCATTCGACTGCGCTTTTGTCAGCGCCGTGCCTCACTCCGTCGCATGCGCATGCATGACGCCCGTCTGCATCGACCACGCCATCCACGGCCGGCGCAGCGCGACGATCGCAAAGAACGCGCACGCCGACAGCGCGCCGAACGTCGCGAAGCCCATCTGATAGCTGCCGGTGCTCTCCTTCGCGATGCCCATCACGACCGGCAGATAAAAGCCGCCGATGCCGCCCGCCGCGCCGACGATGCCGGACATCAGACCGGTGCGGCCGGCCCAGCGATGCGGCACGAGCTGGAACGTCGCGCCATTGCCGAGGCCGAACGCCACGTACATGCACAGCAGCAATGCGATGCCGCCCGCGAACGACGGCATCGCCGTCGCGAACAGGAAGTCGCAAATCGCGATGATCGCGAGCAGCACGGTCAGCGCGCGCACGCCCGACACGCGGTCGGCAATCAGGCCGCCGAGCGGACGCACCATCGCGCCGGTCGCGGCGAGCAGCGCCATGAACAGACCTGCGTCGATCTTCGACAGTTGATACAGGTTGGTCAGCAGCAGCGACACATACGAGGACATGCCGACGAAACCGCCGAACGTGATGCTATAGACGAGCATGATGACCCACGTATCGCGCTCGGCGAGCACCGAGCGGTAGCGTTGCGGCAGCACCGCGATCGCGAGCAGCGCTCCGACCACCGGCAACAGCAGCACGCCGGTCTTGCCCGCACCGAACAGCCCCGCTTCGACGAGCAGCACGAGCACGATCAGGCCGGCGAGCGTCGTCGCGAAGCTGCCGAACGCGCGCAGCACGCTGCCGGTTTTGACGCCCGCGTCGTTGGCCCAGAAGTACAGCGTGATCGCGGCGATCGCGAGCAGCGGCAAGGCGCCGCCCGCGGCGAGTTGCCAACCATAGCGCGTCGCCAGTTGCGGGAACAGGAAGCCGTCGAGCACCGCGCCGATGTTGCCGGCCGCGGCCAGGCCCAGCACGAGGCCCTGCACCTTCGGCGGGTAGTTGCTGCCGGCCATCGGCAGCGCGACCGCGAAGCTGGCGCCGCCGACGCCGAGGAACACGCCGAGCACCAGCAGCATTTCGTACGACGGCACCGATTGCAGCAACGGCAGCACGATCGTCGGTACCGCCGATAGCAACACGCCCATCAACGCAATGCGTTTGCCATGCGCGGACTGATACAGATTGCCGAGCGTCACGCGCAGAATCGCCGCGGACAACACCGGCACCGCGACCAGCAGACCCTGCTGCGCGGGCGTCATCGCGATGCTCTTGCTGATGAACGGCGCGAGCGGCCCATACAGCACCCAGACGGTGAAGCCCGTGTCGAAATACAGAAAGCAGGCGACCAGTGCGCGCCAATCGCCGCTTCGCAGGGAGTGCATCACGTTTTTCATCAGAGATCCTCGGTAAATAAAATGCCTGGTAGTCCGGTTGCTGCGTTACTTGTGTTTTGCACCGGCATGTCGCCCGGAGTTTTAACCGGGACTCGATATGCAAGCGTCATGCCATCATGCTGTGCGTTTTGAGGCCTTTTTTAAGGCCTTTTTCGAAACGCGTCGGCGGCTCAATACACGTCGCGTGCATAGCGCTTTTCGCGCGTCAGACGGCTCACGTATTCGAGTGCTTTCTCTTCGCTCATGCCACCGTGCGTCGCGATGATGTCCTTCAGCGCCGCATCGACATCGCGTGCCATCCGGTTCGCGTCGCCGCATACATAGAAATGCGCACCGTCTTCGAGCCATGCCCACAGTTGCGCACCGTGCTCGCGCATGCGGTCCTGCACATAGATCTTGTCGGCCTGGTCGCGCGAGAACGCGACGTCGAGTCGGGTCAAGAGACCGCTCGTGCGCATCGCTTCGAGCTCGTCGCGATAGTAGAAATCGGTCGCGGCATGTTGTTCGCCGAAGAACAGCCAGTTGCGTCCGCGTTCGCCGCGTGCCTGCCGTTCGTGCAGAAAGCCGCGAAACGGTGCGATGCCGGTGCCGGGACCGACCATGATCATCGGCGTGTCCGACTGATGAGGAGGACGAAAGTGTGCGGACTTCTGCACGAACACGGGGACGTCGGTGTCGCTTGCGCGATCCGCGAGAAACGTCGACGACACACCCTTGCGGTGCCGCCGCCCATTGCTGTAACGCACCGCCGATACCGTCAGATGCACCTCGCCCGGATGCGCCTTCGGGCTCGATGCGATCGAATACAGGCGCGGCTGCAGGCGCTTCAGCATGCCGGTGAGTTCGGCGGCCGAGAGGCTCACCGGAAACTCGTGCAATACGTCGGCGAGCTGCTGTCCCCATAGCCATTGCTTCAGATCCGCCTTGCGTTCGGGCGCGAGCAGATCGCCCAGCGCGCCGTTGCGGCTGCGCGCGGCGACCAGCGCAAGCGCTTCGGCGCTCGGCCGCGCGATCTCGTAGTGTTTGGTGAGCGCATCGGCGAGGCGCATGTCGCCGATACCCGCGACGTGCACCGATGCGTCAGCGTGCAGGCCGCTCAGCGTGATCAGTTCGTCGACGAGTTCGGGGCAGTTGCTCGGCCACACGCCGAGCGCATCACCCGCTTCGTACTCGAGGTTCGAATCGCCCGTTTGCAGCGACACGTAGCGCGTATCCTTCACGGCGCCCTGCCGGTTTAGCCGCAAATTGCCGACGATGCGCGACGCGGCAGGCCGGGCCTTGGTCGGCACCGCGCCCACCACCGCGTTGATCATGCCGCCCGGCGGCACCGCATGCAGCGCGGCATCCGCCTGCTTGATACAGACGATCACGCGTTCGAGCCATGCATCTGCGCTCGACTGATATTCGATGTCGCAATCGACGCGCTCGGTGAGACGCAGCGCGCCCTGCGCGGCGAGCCGTTCATCGAGCCGACGGCCGTGACCGCAAAACTGATCGTAGTTGCGATCGCCGAGCGCGAGCACCGCGAAGCGCACGCCGTCGAGGCGCGGCGCCGTGGCGGCGTTCAGATGCGTCCAGAAGTCCTGCGCGTTGTCGGGCGCATCGCCGTCGCCGAACGTGCTGGTCATCAGCAACACGTACTGCGCCTTCGCGAGCGCCGCGAACGGATAGTCGGCCATGCACGCGGTGCGAATCTCGAAGCCCGATTCCATCAGACGCGTCGCGTAACGCTCGGTCAGCGATTCGGTGTTGCCGGTTTGCGAGGCCCACAACAGCGTGACCTTCGGCCGGGTGCGCACGATACGCACGCCCGATTCGCGGGCCTCTTCCTGCGCGGCATTCGGCGGCGATGCAGCGCCTGAAGCCCGGGCCGTCGTCGCGCTGCGGCTATACAGTCCGGCAAGCAGACCATCGACATAGAGCCGCTTCACCGCATCGAACGGTGCGCTGTGCGGCAGCACCGGCACGTTGTCGAGGCCTTGCGCTTCGGACGAACGCAGGCCGCTGACGAACCCGGCCAGATACGCGCGCTCCGGATCGCTGAGCGCGGGCATCGGTACGGGCTCGGGCGGCAATTGCAGCAAAGTCGTGAGGGCTTCGATACGAGGCATGGGTTGATCCTTGGCGCTGGGCGCAAAAGCCGCTGCGTCGGCGGGAGTAGAGAGCGCGTCGTCGTTGCGTGTATCCGCGATGCGATCGGCCGTTACCGGACTCAGCGCGACCGCGCAGACTTTCAGTTCGGGCTGCAATGAAACCGGATCGACCGCGTCGTTGGTCACCGCGTTGATGCAAAGCTCGTCGCCGAACACGTCGTTCCAGTGCATCGGCGCGAAGCACTGACCCGCGATCACCCGCTCGGTGACGACGGCGGGCAACACCGCGCGGCCGCGCCGTGAACGGATCTCGACCGCGTCTTTCGCGCGAATGCCGAGTTCGGCCGCATCGTGCGGATGAATCTCGACGAAGGGTCCCGGGTTCAGCTTGTTTAGCATCGCGACCTTGCCGGTCTTGGTCATCGTGTGCCATTGATGCTGCACGCGGCCCGTGTTCAACACGATCGGAAACTCGCGATCGGGCAACTCGGCCGCGGGCTGATACGCGCGCGCGAAAAACTTCGCCTTGCCGCTCGCGGTCGGAAAAGCGATGCTCGGGCGGCTGCCATCTTCAGCCTCCCTAAGCGTTTGGCTCACGCCGTCATTCAGATAGCGAAGCGGATTGCGCTCGGACGAATCCGCCGACGCGATCGGCCACTGCAGCGGTGCGTCCTTCAAGCGGCGATGACTCGCGCCGCGCAGATCGTAGCCGGTCGCCGGGTTCGCCGCGCGCGTGAGTTCGGCGAACACTTCGTCGGCGCTCGCATAGCTGAACGCATCGGCAAAGCCCATTTCACATGCGACGCGCGCGATGATCTGCCAGTCGGGCAACGCCGCGCCGGGCGGTTGGATCGCCTGCTGCATCAGCGTCAGATTGCGCTCGGAGTTGACCATCACGCCTTCGGCTTCGGCCCACAAAGCGCCGGGCAATAGCACGTCGGCGTAGCGATTCGTTTCGGTGTCGAGGAACGCGTCCTGCGCGATCACGAGTTCGGCCGCGCGCAATCCGGCGATCGCGGTCTGCCGGTTCGCGACGGTCGCGACCGGATTCGTGCAGATGATCCAGCACGCCTTGATGTCGCCCGCGGCCATGCGCGCGAACAGGTCAATCGTGCCGTTGCCCGCGTCCGCTTTGAGCGTGCCCGGTGCGATGCCCCACAGCGCTTCGATGAACGCGCGATCTTCGGCGACCAGCGCCGAACGCTGACCGGGCAAACCGGGGCCCATGTAGCCCATTTCGCGGCCGCCCATCGCGTTCGGCTGGCCCGTCAGCGAGAACGGTCCACTGCCGCGCCGGCAGATACGGCCCGTCGCCAGATGCAGATTGCACAGCGCATTGGTGTGCCACGTGCCGTGCGTGCTCTGGTTCAGGCCCATCGTCCAGCAGCTCATCCAGTCTTTGGCCGACGCGATCATCTGCGCGGCGCGACGGATGTCGCCGGCGGCAAGGCCCGTGATGCGTGCCACGTTCTCCGGCGTGTACTCGGCCAGAAACGCGGGCATCGCGTCCCAGCCTTCGGTGTGTTCGGCGATAAAAGCCGTATCCGTTGCGCCGTTTTCGTGCAGCAGATGGAGCAGACCGTTCAGCAACGCGAGGTCGGTGCCGGGTTTGATCTGCAGGAACAGATCGGCTTTCTCGGCGGTCGTGTTGCGGCGCGGATCGACGACGATCAGCTTCGCGCCCGCCTTCACGCGATCCATCATGCGCAGGAACAGGATCGGATGACAGTCGGCCATATTCGCGCCGCTGACGAAAAACAGATCCGCGTGATCGAAGTCTTCATACGAGCCGGGCGGGCCGTCCGCACCGAGCGACAGCTTGTAGCCGCTCGCCGCGCTCGCCATGCACAGGCGCGAATTCGCTTCGATATTGTTCGTGCCGATAAAGCCCTTCGCGAGCTTGTTGACCAGATACTGCGCTTCGAGCGACATCTGCCCCGACACGTAAAACGACACCGCATTGGGACCATGCTCGTCGATCACACGCCGCAGACGCGCTGCGGTGTCGCTCAACGCCTGGGCCATCGGCAGCGGCGCCGGGTCTTCGTCGCGCGCATGACGCACGAACGCGCCTTCGAGACGCCCCGACTTGCGCAGCGCGACGTGAGCCGACTGCCCCTTGGTGCAGAGCCGGCCAAAGTTGGCCGGATGCTCCTTGTCGCCAGCGATCTTCACGACCTGGCCGTCCTCGACGTGCAGCACCATGCCGCAACCGACGCCGCAATAAGGACATACGCTCTTTACGCTGGTATCAGACATGCGCGAATGATCTGGTTAGAACTCTGAACGATGAAGCGAGGCTGTTACCGTCAAACCGCGACCCACACCTGGCCGTTTTCGACGCGCGTGGCAAACGCGCTGACCGAATACGACGGCGTTTCGAGGCATTCGCCGGTGCGCAGATCGAAGTGATGCTTGTAGATCGGCGACGCGACCACGATGCGCTCGCCGAGGCTGCCGACGAGTCCGCGCGACAGCACCGCCGCGTGCGAACCCGGATCGAAGTTTTCGATCGCGTACACCGTGGGCTCGGCGGGCGACTCCACTTCACCGCCTTCGACATGAAACACGGCCACCTGCTCGCCGTTGACGAGCGCGCAAACGCCGGTGTTCGGCACGATGTCGTCGAGTGCGCAGATCGCGGTCCAGGCGCGGGGCAAGCGTTCGTTCTTCATGACTGGGCTCCTTTTGAGTTAAGCGGGAATCGGTTGAGGTCAAACCGTCTCGACGACAATGGGAATCTCGATGCGCGGCGCCTGCCGCTCGGCGGGCGTGGCCGGCCGGCTCTGTCCGCGCTCCTCGACGAACGCGACGTTGCTATCGGACTCGTCGCTGTTGACGAAATGGCGGAAGCGCTTGCGTGTTTCGGGATCGGTGACGGCCTTCTTCCATTCGCACTCGTACGTGTCGACCACGTGCTGCATCTCCGCTTCGAGTTCGGTGGCAACGCCAAGGCGATCGTTGACGACCACGTCGATCAGATAGTCGAGACCGCCTTCGAGGTTGTCGCGCCACACGCTGGTGCGTTGCAGCCGGTCGGCGGTGCGCACGTAGAACATCAGGAAGCGGTCGATGTAGCGCACCAGCGTTTCCTGGTCGAGGTCCGCGGCGAGCAGTTCCGCGTGACGCGGCTTCATGCCGCCGTTGCCGCACACGTACAGATTCCAGCCCTTCTCGGTGGCGATCACGCCGACATCCTTGCCCTGCGCTTCCGCGCATTCGCGGGTGCAGCCCGACACGCCGAACTTGATCTTGTGCGGCGTGCGCAGCCCCTTGTAGCGATTCTCGAGTTCGACCGCGAGGCCGACCGAATCGCCGACGCCATAGCGGCACCACGTCGAACCGACGCACGACTTCACGGTACGCAGCGATTTGCCGTACGCGTGGCCCGATTCGAAGCCGGCCGCGATCAGCTCTTCCCAGATCGACGGCAATTGCTCGACGCGCGCGCCGAACAGATCGACCCGCTGACCGCCGGTGATCTTCGTGTAGAGGCCGTATTTCTTCGCGACCTGCGCGACCGCGATCAGGCCATCGGGCGTCACTTCGCCGCCCGGCATGCGCGGCACGACCGAATAGGTGCCGTCGCGCTGGATGTTCGCGAGGTAGTAGTCGTTGGTGTCCTGTAGCGACGCGTGCTCCTTCTTCAGCACGAATTCGTTCCAGCACGACGCGAGAATGCTGGCGACCGCCGGCTTGCAGATGTCGCAGCCGAGCCCGCGGCCATGTTTCGCGAGCAGCGCGCCGAAACTGCGCAGCCCCTCGACGCGCACGAGGTGGTAAAGCTCCTGGCGCGAATACGGGAAGTGCTCGCAGACGTGATTGTCGACCGCGAGGCCCTGCTTCTTCATCTCGGCCTTCATCACTTGCGTGACGAGCGGCACGCAGCCGCCGCACGAAGTGCCCGCGCCGGTCGCGCTCTTCAATGCGCCGATGTCGGTCGCGCCCGCGCAGACGGCCGCGCACAGCTCGCCCTTCGACACGTTGTTGCACGAGCAGATCTGCGCGGCCGCGGGCAGCGCCTCGACGCCGAGCGCGGGCTTCGCGCTGCCGTCCGCTTGCGGCAGGATCAGGAATTCGGGCGACGCGGGCAGCTCGATGCGATTCAGCATCATCTGCAGCAGCGTGCCGTATTCGCTCGCGTCGCCGACCATCACGCCGCCGAGCAGATACTTGCCGCAATCGGACACGACGAGCTTCTTGTAGATCTGCTTGCGCTCGTCGCTGAACTGGTACGTGCGGCTGCCGGGCGTATTGCCGTGTGCGTCTCCGATGCTGGCCACATCGACGCCCATCAGCTTCAGCTTGGTGCTCATGTCGGCACCCGCGAATTCGGCCGAGTCGCCCAGCAGCTGTTTCGCGACCACGCGCGCCATCTCGTACCCGGGCGCGACGAGGCCGAACAACTGCCCCCCCCACAGCGCGCATTCGCCGATCGCGTAGATGTGCGGATCGCTGGTGCGGCACGCGTCGTCGATGACGATGCCGCCGCGCGCGCCGAGTTCGAGGCCGCATGCGCGGGCCAGATCGTCGCGCGGACGGATGCCCGCGGAGAACACGATCATGTCGGTGTCGAGATGGCTGCCGTCGGCGAACTGCATGCGGTGCGTGCCCGCTTCGCCGTCGACGATCGCCGTCGTGTTCTTGTGCGTATGCACGGTGACGCCCAGTTCTTCGATCCGGCCGCGCAATACGCGGCCGCCGCCGTCGTCGACCTGCACCGCCATCAGGCGCGGCGCGAATTCGACCACATGCGTTTGCAGGCCCATATCGCGCAGCGCCTTCGCGCATTCGAGACCGAGCAGCCCGCCGCCGACCACCGTGCCCGTTTTCGAGCGAGCGCCGCATTCGCGCATCGCTTCGAGATCGTCGATGGTCCGGTAGACGAAGCAGTCGCCGCGCTCACGGCCCGGCACCGGCGGCACGAACGGATAGGAGCCGGTCGCGAACACGAGGCGGTCGTACGTCAGCGTTTCGCCGCTCGCGACCGTCACCGTGCGCGCGTCGCGATCGACCGCGACGGCCCGCGCGTTCAGCTTCAGCTGCACGCCGTGGCGCTCGAAAAAACCGGGCTCGACGAGCGACAGGTCATCGGCGGTCTTGCCCGAGAAGAACTCGGACAGATGCACGCGATCGTAGGCCGGTCGCGATTCTTCGCCCAGCACCGTGATGTCGAGATCGTGCGCGTCCTGAAGCGCCAGGCATTCGACCAGTTTGTGGCCGACCATCCCGTGACCGATAACGATGATTTTCATGAGCGCGCTGTCCTCTGGTGTTTGGCGAAAGCGATTGCGGAAATAAAAACGGCGTCCCGCGAATCCAGCCGAGGCTGAATCCGGGGGACGCCGTTGTCCTGTTGGTTGCTGCGGGGCGCTGCTTTGTGCTGCAAGCGCGACGAACCCACGTTGGTCCGATGGCAACGCTTATTGCAAAGGCTGTGCCAATTTAGATAGATGCGCCGGAAAGCACGGTGTGGCGGGGCTTTGCGGCAATTCGCTCGGCTTCGGCCCGCACCCCGAGCGCGACGCGTTTTGATGCGGCAAGGCACAGGGATGGTGCGACGCAGCACTGTGGACGTGCGAAACCAAGGTGCACGCAGGTGCGATCGTGATGCTGTTTTCCGCGTGAATCGCAGCGTGTGGCAACGTCTTGCGTGCCGCTATTCGATCGATGGCGCGGTCCTTGCGTTGGTCCTCCGCAACGTCGTCGCGGCAACGTCGTCGCGATGCGCAGACTCAACCGTCAACCGGCAATGCAATGGACAACGGCGTCCCCTCGTGATCTTCACGGGCGGACGCCGTTTTCGTTTCGAGCCACGAGAAACCCACGGCACAAGGACACAACATGAACACCAACACCGGCAAGGTCACGCTGCTGAGCGCGGGCCCAGGCGACCTCGACTTGCTGACGCTGAAGGCCGTCAAGACGCTCGCGGCCGCCGACGTCGTGCTGCTCGACGACCTCGCGAATCCAGACATCGTGACGCTCGCGCCGCGGGCGCGCGTGATCCGCGTCGGCAAACGCGGCGGCTGCCGCTCGACGCCGCAGGCGTTCATCGAGCGGCTGATGCGGCGTTATGCGCTGAAGGGGCTGCACGTGGTGCGCGTCAAAGGCGGCGAAGCGCTGCTGTTCGGCCGTGCGGGCGAGGAGCTCGCGGTGTTGCGCGACGCGGGCCTCGCGGTGGAGATCGTCAACGGCATCTCGTCGGGCTTCGCGGCCGCGGCGGGACTCGGCATGTCGCTCACGCATCGGCGGCACTGCCACGGCGTGAGCTTCGTCACCGCGCACACGGAAGACCACGGCGAGCCGGACTGGGCCGCGCTCGCCGCGACGCGCACGACGCTGGCGATCTATATGGGCATGCGGCGCATCGACGGCATCGCCGCTGCCTTGCTCGCGCACCTGCCGGCCGACACGCCGGCCGCGGTCGCGCAGTGGGCCGGCGGCCGCGACGAGCGGCGTCTGTTGACGCGGCTCGATCGGCTCGCCGCCGACGCGCTCGGCGCGGGCTTCGGCAGTCCGGCGGTGATTCTGGTGGGCGATGCGGTTGGCGAGAGCGCCGAAGCGCCTTGCTGGGAACGCGAAGGTCGCGGCGAACAAGGTGGGGAAAAGACGCTGCCCGCGCCGGCGATTGCGCGGGCGGCCTGAGATCCGATCGAAGCGGGCCTCGCCCGCCTTTCATCCAATCAATCGCCGAACCCGAGCTCCGCATCGACCTGCTGCCCGACCCGCAGCCACGCCCCCGCCCCGCTCGCGACCAGCGCGTTGTTGCCGAACGTGACCGCGCCGTCGAAGCGTTCGCTGACGCGATAACCGAGCATCGTGTCGGTCGGCTCGTTCGGCCAGTCGGGATCGGGCGCGCCGCGCGCCTGATCGACGGTCGGCATCGGACAGCGCGAGCACAGCTTGACGAGACGCAACTCGACCCGCGCGCTCGAGTCCGCATCCGGGTCGACGGCGAGCGTCTCGACATAGTCCTCTTCATAGGCATCGAGGCCCGTGAGCACGATGTTGGGCCGAAAGCGATCGATTCCGATCGACGGCGCGCCTTTGCGGTTCAGGCGCGCGTTCAGATCGTCGAGCGAGGCCTGGCCCGCCACCAGCAGCGGAAAACCATCGGCGAAAAAGGTCGTCGCACCGCCGGTGCTGTCCGTGTAGTCCGGATCGACGATGCGTTCACGCTCCGGATCGAAGCGCAGCAAGCGCGCGGGCAGACCGAGGAACTCCGTGAACCACGCCGCCGTTGCTTCGCCGGTATCGAGTCCGTAGGCGGCGTCGCGCCACACCGCGGTATCGACCCGGGTCGCGCCGGCCAGGCGCGCGGCATCGAGCGGCGTGCGCAGCTCACCCATACCCGGCGCGTTGACGATCAGATCCTCGGCGCCGAGTTCGACCTTGATCAGGGCCATGCGCGGATACGCGCGCTGCGTGAACATCGCGCCTTCGGGATCGACGATCATCCAGTTGCGGTCGTATTCGAGGCCGGTCGCCAGCAGGCGCGCCGCATCGAGCGGGATGCCCGCGCAGGATTTGATCGGATAGACGAAGAGTTCGCTGATGGTTGGCATGGTCTTAGGTCTCGGGGAAGCGCGTTTTTCAGGTTGAGACGCGATTGTAAAGCGCTCCGCGTGTATCGGTGATGGCGACCAGGGAAGCTGCCGTTCCGCGCTGGGGCGGCGGGAAGTAGAATCTTCAGATCAGGCAGGCGCCGGCGCGCGGCATCCGGCATGCGACAGAGCTGCGAAACGCGCGCGCAGGCGCCGCATCGACCCGTTACCGAGAGAAGCCGAAGACGCCACCTTCCCCTCACCGAGACAGGACATTCATTATGCTGACCAAACCCGTGTTGACCGTCGCCGAGACGACCCGCATCGTCGATGCCGCGCGCGCGGAAGCCGAGAAGAACAGGTGGCCCGTCGCGATCGTGGTCGTGGACGACGGCGGCCATCCGCTCGCGGTGCTGCGTCTGGACGGCGCGGCGCCGGCCACCTCGTATATCGCGACCGAGAAAGCGCGCACCGCGGCGCTCGGCCGGCGCGAAACCAAGGTGTATGAAGACATGATCAACAACGGCCGCACCGCATTCCTCAGCGCACCGTTGCAGGGCACGCTCGAAGGCGGCGTGCCGGTGATCGTCGACGGCCATGTAGTCGGCGCGGTCGGCGTGTCGGGCGTCAAGTCGGAGCAGGATGCGCAGATCGCGAAGGCCGGCATTCAGGCGCTCGGCGTTTAAGGCGCCGCGCGTCACAGCAATCCCGTGGCTCAACGCGGACCGATGCCCCCTCATCGGTCCCATAACAGATGGAGCAGTCGATGACTCAGATGAACCCGCGCGGCGGACTGCAGGTCGCCGCCAACCTCGACCAGTTCGTCGAAACCGAAGCCCTGCCCGGCACCGGAATCGACAGCGCCGCCTTCTGGTCGGGTTTCGACGCCCTCGTGCACGAGCTGGCGCCAAAAAATCGGGCGTTGCTCGCCGAGCGCGACCGCCTGCAAAGCGAACTCGACAATTGGCATCGGAGCCATCCCGGCCCGGTGCGGGATCTGCGCGAGTATCGTGCGTTTCTCGAAGGCATCGGCTACATCGTGCCCGTGCCCGCCAGCGTCCAGGCCACGACCGACCACGTGGACAGCGAAATCTCGGAGCAGGCCGGCCCGCAGCTCGTCGTGCCGCTGTCGAACCAGCGCTACGCGCTGAACGCCGCGAACGCGCGCTGGGGCAGCCTTTACGACGCGCTGTACGGCACCGATGCGATCCCCGAAACGGATGGCACTGAAAAGCAGAAGGGTTACAACCCGGTGCGCGGCGCCGCGGTGATTGCGTATGCGCGCAAGTTCCTCGATCAGGCCGCGCCGCTCGCGAACGGCTCGCACGCGGATGCGACGCGCTATAGCGTCGAGAACGGCCAGCTCTTGGTCGCGCTGAAGAACGGCACTACCGCGCTCAAGACACCCGCGCAACTGGTCGGCTATCAGGGCGACGCGAGCGCGCCGTCGGCGGTGCTGCTCAAGCACAACGGCCTGCACGTCGAGATCCAGATCGATGCGAACGATCCGGTCGGCAAGACCGACGCGGCGCATGTGAAGGACGTCGTTGTCGAAGCGGCCGTCACGACGATCATCGACTGCGAGGACTCGGTCGCGGCCGTCGACGCCGACGACAAAGTGCAGCTCTATCGCAACTGGCTCGGCCTGATGAACGGCGACCTGACCGAACAGGTCACGAAGAACGGCAAGACCTTCACGCGCCGGCTCAACGCGGATCGCGAGTACACCGGCGCGGACGGCAAGTCGCAGCTCAAGCTGCATGGCCGCTCGCTGCTGTTCATCCGCAACGTCGGCCACCTGATGACCAACCCGGCCGTATTGACCAAAGACGGCCACGAGATTCCCGAAGGCATTCTCGACGCGGTAATCACGACGCTGTGCGCGCTGCGAGACCGTCAGAACAAGCTAAACTCGCGCACCGGCTCGATCTATATCGTGAAGCCGAAGATGCACGGCCCGGCCGAAGTCGCGTTCGCGAGCGAGCTGTTCGCGCGCGTCGAAGACCTGCTGAAGCTGCCGCGCAACACGCTCAAGATGGGCATCATGGACGAGGAGCGCCGCACCAGCGTCAACCTGCTGGCGTGTATCGCCGAAGCGTCGGCGCGCGTCGCGTTCATCAACACGGGCTTCCTCGATCGCACCGGCGACGAGATGCACTCCGCGATGGAAGCAGGCCCGATGATCCGCAAGGGCGACATGAAGTCGAGCAAGTGGATCACGTCGTACGAGCGCAGCAACGTGCTGGTCGGTTTGAGCGGGGGCCTGCGCGGGCGCTCGCAGATCGGTAAGGGCATGTGGGCGATGCCCGACCTGATGCACGCGATGCTCGAGCAGAAGATCGGCCATCCGAAGGCTGGCGCGAATACCGCGTGGGTGCCCTCGCCTACCGCGGCGACGCTGCACGCGCTGCACTATCACCAGGTCGACGTGCAGGCGGTCCAGCAGGAACTCGAACGCACCGACTACGCGAAGGTGTACGACGAACTGCTCGATGGCCTGCTGACGATTCCGGTCGTCGAAAAGGCGCAATGGAGCGACGAAGAAATCCGCGCCGAGGTCGACAACAACACGCAAGGCATTCTCGGCTACGTGGTGCGCTGGATCGATCAGGGCGTCGGCTGCTCGAAGGTGCCGGACATTCACAACGTCGGCCTGATGGAAGACCGCGCGACGCTGCGTATTTCGAGCCAGCACATCGCCAACTGGCTGTATCACGGCGTGATCGAACGCGAGCTCGTCGAGGAGACGTTCAAGCGCATGGCCAAGGTCGTGGACGCGCAGAACGCCGGTGATCCGCTCTACCAGCCGATGGCGCCGGGCTTCGACACGATTGCGTTCAGGGCCGCGCAAGCGCTCGTATTCGAGGGGCGCCGGCAGCCGAGCGGTTATACCGAGCCGTTGCTGCACAAGTTCCGGCTCGAGGTGAAGCAGCAAGGTTGAGGCCGTCCTGCTGAAACGACAATGGGCGCCGCGCAACGCGGCGCCCGTTGTTTATTTCAGGGCCTCGTCAGTTCACGCGGCTTCGGCCGTCAACTGCCCCGCCTCGCCGGCTGGCGCTTCGTTCTGCATATACGCCTGCAAATACGCCTCGAATTCAGCCTTCACCTCTGGGTGGCGCAGCGCGAATTCGACGGTCGCCTTCAGATAGCCGAGCTTGCTGCCGCAATCGAAGCGCGTGCCGAAGTAGCGATACGCGAGCACCTGCTCTTCGGTCAGCAGCGACTGCACCGCGTCCGTCAGTTGCAGCTCGCCGCCCGCGCCCGGCTTGAGCGCGCGGATATGCTTGAAGATCGTCGGCATCAGCACGTAGCGCCCTACCACGCCGAGATTCGACGGCGCCTGCTCCGGCGCCGGCTTCTCGACGATGCCCGACAGTTTGATCACGTTGTCTTCCCACTCGCGGCCGTCGACGACGCCGTACGAGCGGCTGTCCTCGCGTGCGATCGTTTCGACGCCGATCACCGAGCTGTGATAGTGATTGAAGGTATCGACCAACTGGCTCATCACAGGCTTCGAGCTATGCAGCAGGTCGTCGGCGAGTATCACCGCGAACGGGCTGTCGCCCACCAGTTTTTCGGCGCACAGCACCGCATGGCCGAGACCGAGCGCTTCGGCCTGACGAACGTAAAAGCAGTCGACGTTGGCCGGTTTGATGCTGCGAACCAGATCGAGCAGTTTCTGCTTGTTGCGCGCTTCGAGTTCGGACTCGATCTCATAGGATTTATCGAAGTGATCTTCGATCGCGCGCTTGCTGCGGCCCGTCACGAAGATCATCTCGGTGATGCCGGCGGCGATCGCTTCTTCGACCGCGTACTGGATCAGCGGCTTGTCGACGATCGGCAGCATTTCCTTCGGACTTGCTTTGGTAGCCGGCAGGAATCGTGTCCCGAGGCCCGCTACGGGAAACACGGCTTTGGTGACTTTCAGCATGGTAGGCATTCCCACATCGGTTAGAAGTTGGTGTGTTCGCGGACCTGGCGGCCCATCGATGTCGGCGCAAGACTAGCAGAACAATCTGCGAGGTTCACGGAAACGGTCTTTCTCCGATTTAATTCGGATAATTCATGCATTGATCGCAATGCGATATTGCGAAAAATTGAGAGCAAATTGTTACGCATATATTTGCCAGGAGGCGAATGACAAAATCCGAAAGTCTTAGCTTTCGGACAACCCCTGGCGTGGCCCGTCTGGCGATCTGGCGACCGGTTTCGGCAGCACGTCAGTCCTGGTCGTCAACGGGCGGCAGCTTGCCTGGGTTCATTCTGTAGCGACGGATCGGCTCGTTGCGCAAGGCATCGCGGTAGGCGGAGGCGGCCACCAGGATCAGCAGGACGGCGATGCCGGCCAGTAAATGCAGGTTCATGACTTCACCTCGGGTCAGAGAATCCTTGATCTAAATTAGCACGACAAAAGCGATAAATAATTCGACGCTCCATACATCGCTGCGTAATTACAATTCGTCACAAAATAGATGCCGATTCAATTCAAAACGCAATTTTTTAATCATTTTGTGGGATTGTGGTGCTCTAGCATGGATGCGTCGCGGAGTGCGCAAGGACGCCCGCTCGAAGGCCCGATTCCGCGTCGATTTTTTCTCTTTCCCGCTTCAGATAAGGACCGCGTATGAGCGACCCAGCATTGGATGCCGCCGGCTCATCCCTGCCCCTCTCCCCGCTGCCGCGCCCCGAGAAAAACCCGGCCGCGGCGCACGCTCGCGGCGACGCGCGTACCGATAGCGTCGGCAAGGAGCATGTGATCGACGCGATGCGAGGTTTCGCCGCGCTGCTGGTCGCCTATTTTCATTGCCGCCAGATCGTGTGGGTCGGCATGCAGGCGTTTCATCAGAGCGTCGGACATTCGTTGAGTCCCGGCAGTCTCGCTGCGTATCTGACATTTCCGATCGCATGGGGCTCGGCCGGCGTGCCGATGTTCTTCGTGATCAGCGGCTACTGCATCCATCGCGGCGGCGCGCTGCGGCTCGCGGGCAATCCCGCTTACCGGCTCGATGCAGGCAACTTCTGGCTGCGCCGCTTCGCGCGCATCTATCCGGTGCTGCTCGCGGCGCTGGTACTGACCTTCGCGCTCGATTCGCTGAGCCTGCAATTGCCGCCCGTCAGTCACAAGATTCGCGAGATCGGCTGGCAGCCGTTTCTGGTCAATCTGTTTTCGCTTCAGGGTGTGGCAGGCAAAACGTATGGCTCGAACGGTGCGCTGTGGACGCTGTCGCTCGAAGTGCAGTTCTATGCGATCTATCCGCTGCTGTTCGCGCTGCGGCGGCGCATCGGCATGAACGCCGTGCTCGCGCTCGTCGCGCTGATCAACGTTGCGTCCGCGTATGGGCTGGAACGACATGATCTGCAGTTCTTCACGTCGTACTGGTTCTCGTGGATGCTCGGTGCGTGGATCGCCGATGTCAGGGCGCGCAACGCGCGAGAGGCGCGCGCGCCCGCATTGCTGTACGTTCTCGCGGCGGGATTGATCGCGGCAGGCTGCGTCGTGTTTCATTTCGGGCAGTATGGTGCGTTCCAGATCTGGGCGCTTGGCTTCGCGTGCTATCTGTACAAGGCGCTCGATGGGCGTCACGCCCCCCGGCGAGAAACGGGCGGCGTGCGCGCAATGCTTCGTGCCGGGTCGGATGCGGTAGCGCGCATGCTGTCGCGCGTCGGCGACTTCAGCTTCTCGCTGTATCTGATCCATCTGCCGATCTTCGTGCTGCTGTCGGCGTGGCTGTTTCGTTCGACGCTGCAGATGTCTATCTGGCCGTCGTTTGGTTATATGCTGGTCGCCGTGCCCGCCGCCTATGTGTTCTATCGGCTGGTTGAGTTGCCTGCGATGAAGTGGTCGGCGAGTTTCAAGCCTGGACGGCGCCGATAGAACTTTGACATCGGAGTGTAGAAGGCTTCATAGCTGTCGTAGGAGTGGTCGGCATGTGCGCTGCCCGATAGGGCGGCCAAAGCCGCCAACAGTATCGGAGTGACTCTCATCGGTATGCCTTGGCTCCTGTCGCTATCAGATAGTCGGAGCTCGTCCACGGCATTGCCCTGTTTCGGTTTTTTCCATGCGACCCATTCTGATTTTCCAGAAAACACCCAACGAATTAATCTTCAAATGTTTTTCGTCAACATCTTTAATTTGAGATTAAGACTTTTTGACAAATGTTCACGATTGTTTCCGGGTGTCTCATTTTGAGCCAATAAAATCATCCGTCGCCCATTCGATCTCCCTGTAGTTGCCTGCTAGCGTGGCAGCCCAATAACTCCAGAGGACACCGGAAAATGGAATGAACGCCTCCCGCCGGAGATGGCGGTGGAAACAAAGAAGGACGGCGGATTCTCATCTGGCGGATCATGAGGGTTCATAGGCCAAACCAACCGGAGGCTTCAAATGAAACTCACGCCA
>NZ_JBFRCK010000018.1:0-161386 GCF_040965775.1 Paraburkholderia sp. BR10954 | reverse complement strand
CATCCAGACCTCGACAGAATTTGCAGGAAACTACCCATAATCTGCCAGGTTCCTGCAAATGCATCAACAACTTTCCGCTTCAAACCCTTGCTGCAAAAGGCTCTCCGGATTGTTCAGGTTCGACTAACTACGTGTTCCGCAACGCCGCCGCCGACCGCATTCAGGCGCCGATGATCGTTGAAGAAGCGATCACCAAACGCGGCTTCAAGAAGGTCGCGATTCTCGCGGACTCGACCAATTACGGTCAGCTCGGCCGCGAAGACCTCGAAAAGGCGCTGGCCACTAAAGGCGTGAAGCCAGTTGCGGTAGAAAAATTCAATATCAAGGACGTCGACATGACCGCGCAGCTGCTCAAGGCCAAGGAGGCCGGCGCTGAAGCGGTATTGACCTACGGCATTGGGCCGGAACTCGCGCAGATCGCCAACGGCATGGCCAAGCTCGGCTGGAAAGTGCCGCTGGTCGGCAGCTGGACCCTGTCGATGGCGAACTACATCGACAACGCGAGCACCAACGGCGAAGGCGCGCGTATGCCGCAGACGTTCATTCAGGAAGCGAACACGCCCAAGCGCAAGGCGTTCATCGACGCGTACCTCAAGGAGTTCAAGCCGAAGAACAACCGCATCGAATCGGCGGTGTCCGCTGCCCAAGGTTACGACTCGGTCTATCTGCTGGCCGCGGCGATGACCCAGGCAGGTTCGACCGATGGTTCGAAGGTGCGCGCCGCGCTCGAAAACCTCAACAGCAAGGTGGAAGGCGTCGTGATGGTGTACGACAAGCCGTTCACTCACGACGACCACGAGGCGATCAGCCCGAACGTGCCGGTGGTTGGCGAGGTCAAGGGAGGCCGCGTGATCTATGCGTATGACGCTGATCGCAAGGACGGCAGCCAGTTGCGCAGCAAGCAGGCGTCGACGAACTAAGCGCGGATACAAGCCCAAATCCAGCGCGGCAGCATGCTCCAAAGCCGCACCCGCCCGCCAGCGGGGGCGGCTTTGTTTTATAGATGGTGAACTCTAAGGCGCTCGACGATGACCATTCTTTTACAGCTCATCTATAGCGGGATCGCACTCGGCATGATCTACGCCGTGATCGCATTCGGCTACCAACTCACATTCGCGACCTCCGGCACGCTGAACTTCGGCCAGGGCGACGCGCTGATGCTCGGCGCGCTAGTCGGCCTCACGCTGGTTTCGCTCGGCGTCAACTATTGGCTGATGATCCCGCTCGTCTGCGCGTTCGGTCTGTTGCAAGGCGCGTTCGTCGAACGGATCGGGGTGCGGCCCGCGATCAGGATCAAATCCGAATTCGGCTGGATCATGTCGACGATCGCGCTGGGCATCATCTTCAAGAACGTCGCGGAAAACGTCTGGGGCCGCGACGATCTGCGCTTCCCGTCGCCGCTGCCGGAAGCGCCGCTCAAGGTGTTCGGCGCCAACGTTCTGCCAATGGAACTTCTGGTGGTCGGCGGCGCGCATCGCGATGATGCTGGCCGTCGAGTTCTTCAACCGCAAGACGATCTTCGGCAAGGCCGTCGTGGCCACCGCGAACGACCGCGACGCCGCCGCGCTGATGGGCATCAACACCGGCCTCGTGATCACGTTTTCGTATGCCCTCTCGTCGCTGACCGCCGCGTTCGCCGGCGTGCTGATCGCTCCGCTCACGCTGACCGGCGCGACGATGGGCGCAGTGCTCGGCCTCAAGGCGTTCGCAGTGGCGATCATCGGCGGTCTCACCAGCGGTTTGGGCATTCTTGTCGGCGGCGTGATTCTCGGCATCGCCGAGACCACTACCGGCTTCTATCTCTCCACCGGCTATAAGGATGTGCCGGGGCTGGTCCTGCTGCTCATCGTGCTCGCGATGAAACCCGCCGGGCTGTTCGGCAAGACTTCGATCAAGAAAGTGTGAGGGCCGCCGTGAATATGAAGAAACTCGTTGCGACGGCACTTGTGCTGATCGCGCTTGCGGTGTTCCCGGTGCTGTCGGGCAATCCGTACTACATCCATCTGGTCGAGACCATCATGATCTACGCGATCCTGTTGTTCGGTCTCGACATCGTGGTCGGCTACACCGGCCAGGTTTCGCTCGGGCATGCGGGGCTGTTCGGGGTTGGCGCCTACACGGCGGGCGTGCTGTTCATGAAGCTCGGCTTGCCGATTTTCGTGACCGCGCCGCTCGCGATTCTCGTCACGGCCGGCTTCGGCGCGATTCTCGCGCTGCCCGCACTGCGCGTGTCCGGCCCCTACCTCGCGATGGTGACGCTCGCGTTCGGCACGATCCTTCAGATTCTCATCAACGAGATGGATTTTCTCACCAACGGGCCGATGGGCGTCAAGATTCCGAAGCCGTCGCTCGGTGCGCGGCCGATGAACGAAGTCGAGTACTACTGGCTCGTCGCGGTCCTGCTGGTGGCGTCGCTGATCGTCGTGCACCGGGTGCTCAAGTCGCATCTGGGCCGGGCCTTCGAAGCCCTGCGAGACAGTCCGATCGCGTCGGACTGTATGGGCGTATCGGTGTACCGCTACAAGGTCTACGCGTTCGTGATAAGCGCGGGCTTCGCCGGTCTGGCCGGCTGCCTCTACTCGTATTCGGAGCAGTACATCTCACCGAATACCTACAACTTCGAGCTGACCATCCTGTTCCTGCTCGCGATCATCATGGGCGGGCGCAAGACGCGCACCGGCGCGGTGCTCGGCTCGGCGATCATCGTGCTCCTACCCAAGCTGCTCGATGACATCGATATGTTCCGCGTCGTCGCATCGGTGCTGGCAGCCGCGGTAGTGATCGGCGCAGGCATAGCACTCGCGCGCAAGGTGTCGACGCCACGCAAGGTGGCGATTCCGGTATTCGGTACGGTGGGGCTCGCCGCGTTTTCGTACTGCATCGACACGCTCGCCGACTGGCGGCTGAGCATCTTTGGCCTGATGATCCTGCTCGTCGTGTACTACCTGCAGGACGGCGTGATCGGATTCGTGCGCAAGAGCATGATGGGCGGCGTGGTGCGCGCGAGCACCGTCGACGCCCATCAACCCGCGACGATCGGCGCCGACGCGGTCGCCGCCGTGCACGCGGGCGACACGGAAGAAATCCTGCAACTACGCGGCATCCTGATGCAGTTCAGCGGGCTCAAGGCGCTCAACCAGGTCGACCTGAGCGTGCGGCGTGGCACGGTTCACGGGCTGATCGGCCCGAATGGCTCCGGCAAGAGCACGATGATGAACGTGTTGACCGGCATCTATGTGCCGACCGCGGGCTCGATCGAGTATCGCGGCATGTCGCTCGCGGGCAAGACTTCGTCGCAGATCGCGTTGGCGGGCATCGCACGCACCTTCCAGAACGTGCAACTGTTCGGCGAGATGAGCGCGCTCGAAAACGTGCTGGTCGGCTTGCATCACACGTTTCGCGCACATATCGCGGACGTCGGACTGATGTCCCCGCGGTACCGGCGCGAGGAGCGCGCCGCCCGTGAGCGCGCGTTGGGCATGCTGCGCTTTGTCGGGCTTGAACATGCCGCCGGCGAAGAAGCGCGCAACCTGCCCTACGGCAAGCAACGGCTGCTGGAAATCGCGCGGGCGCTCGCGCTCGATCCGCAACTGCTGCTGCTCGACGAACCGGCGGCCGGCCTGACCGCGCCCGACATCAAGGAGCTGGTCGCAATCATCCGCAAGGTGCGCGCTCACGGCATCACCGTCGTGCTGATCGAACATCACATGGACGTCGTGATGAGCGTCTGTGATCGCGTGTCGGTGCTCGACTTCGGGCAGAAGATCGCGGAAGGCAAGCCGGCCGACATCCAGTCGAACGAAAAAGTCATCGAGGCTTATCTCGGCGGCGAGGCGGCGGGGCAAGCGGCCTGAGCCGGGCTCACCTACCTCGACCCACGAGATCCACAGGAACACTCAGGAACACACATGCTATCGGTCAAGAATCTGCATGCAGGATATGGCAAGGTGAAAGTGCTGCACGGCATTTCGATCGACGTGCCCAAGGGCTCGGTCGTCACGCTGATCGGCTCGAACGGCGCGGGGAAAACCACCACGATGCGAGCGATCTCCGGCATGATCCGCGCGAGCGACGGCGAAATCACGATGGGCGTGGGCGCGAGCGCAAAGCGGATCGATGCGCTCGACTCGCATCGCATCGCGCGTCTCGGGCTCGCGCATTCGCCGGAAGGACGGCGCGTGTTCGCGACGATGAGCGTGCACGACAACCTGATCCTCGGCGCCTTTCCACGCCTCACGTGGGCGCGGCCGCGCGGCGACGTGAACGCCGATCTCGAACGCGCGATCGAACTCTTTCCGCGTCTCAAAGAGCGGCGCCATCAACTGGCCGGCACCCTCTCCGGGGGCGAGCAGCAGATGCTCGCGATGGCGCGCGCGATCATGCTGAATCCGGAACTCGTGCTGCTCGACGAACCTTCGATGGGGCTCGCACCGATACTCGTCGAAGAGGTCTTTCGCATCATCGAGAATCTGAAGGGCCAGGGCGTGACGATGCTGCTCGTCGAGCAGTTCGCCGCGGCGGCGCTCAACGTGGCGGATTACGGTTACGTATTGGAGAACGGCCGGATCGCCGCGCATGGGCCGGCGCTGCAATTGCGCAACGATCCGTCAGTGAAGGCCGCTTATCTGGGAACGAGTCATTGACGTAACTCAGGGCATCCCCTGGGTCTGTAACGCCCTAGGTGGCTTCTTTTAATCCACGCCCGCTCTCTTTTCAGAGGCGGGTTTTTTTGGTTCGTCGATCTCAAACGCCACGTTTCTGCAGCGGATACATTCTTCGACCGTCATCGTGGAATCGCCGCAATCATCATGCCATGCCAGCAATGCCGGGGATGTCAGTAACGAAATGGCATATCCAAAGATTTATTCACACAAGTTCTGTCACCGCGACCTAGTGTGTTTCGGTAGATACATGCATTGCTGCATGTCTTCGGCGGACGGCAGCATGCATCGTTCTGCGCTGGGAAAAGACGTTTTCATATGTATCGGAAGGTCGGAAGTGATGGCACCGGCAATGGAAAGCCGGCAATTCACAGGCGTTTTCCCCTTTTTCGCGAGGCCCAGAATGAAAATGAATTTCAGTTGCCTATCCCGGTCTGTTTTGCAGAGCATTGCAGGTGCTGGCGTCGTCGCGCTCGCATGCTCGATCGCCACAGGCGCGCACGCGCAAACGCTGGGATCGCTCGTTCAGGTAGCCGCGGGCGACCCATTTAGCGGTTGCACTGCCGACCAGCTGAACGCGCAGGGGTCGGCATTCGGCAGCGTCCTGTTTCCCGCCACCTCGATCGAGCCCTGGGTTGCGGTGGACCCGACGGACCCGGCTCGCCTGCTCGTCGGCCACCAGCAGGATCGCTGGAGCGACGGCGGCTCACGCGGGCTCGTCGGCGTCGTCTCCAACGATGCGGGCAGCACCTGGTCCAACTCGATTCCGTCCGGCGTGACTGACTGCACTGGCGGCAAATTCCGCCGTGCTTCCGATCCCTGGGTGGACTTTGCGCAAGACGGAACGGCCTTCTTCTTCTCTCTGGTGCTGGACCCCGCGAAACCGACCACGCCGTTTGGCGCGCGCAATAGCGGAATGCTGGTCAGCCGCTCCAGCGACCACGGCGCAACCTGGCAGACTCCTGTTACGCTGATCCGCAGCAGCTCGCCGCACGTGCTCAATGACAAGAACTCGCTCACTGCGGACCCGACTGCGAACAACTACGTCTATGCGGTTTGGGACCAGTTGAGCGTGTTCCCGCCAACGAAGGAAGGCGCCCAGTTGCTCGCGGAAAACGATGGCGTTCTGATCGCGCGGCAATTGCGTAACGGTGCAGCATCCGCGGCGGGCGGCGCCCCCGTATTCAAGTTCAATTCCACCGGCCCGAGCTTCTTCTCGCGATCCACTGACAAAGGCGTGACATGGAGCACCGCCGCCCCGATTTACCAGCCGGGGACGAACGCACAGACAATCGACAACATGGTGCGCGTGTTGCCTGATGGAACCCTGCTTGATTTCTTCACGGCGATCAATGCCACGCCGTCGGGCCTGAGCATCGGCTACATCAAGTCTGCGGATAAAGGCGGAAGCTGGTCGGCGCCGACATTCACCAACGACATTCAGGTGGCCGGAGTGGTCTCACCTGACAGCGGCCAGTCGATACGCGATGCCTCCATTCTTTACAGTGTCGCCGTGAACCCGGTCTCGGGGGCGATCTATCTCACCTGGCAGGACGATCGCTTTTCGTCCGCGACCTGCACCACGCCCACTGGATCGATTCCGGTCGACGCGATCGCCTTCAGCGAATCGACAGATGGCGGTGCTACCTGGTCAACGCCGGTGATGATCAACCAGACGCCGACAAACGAAGCCCACCCCTGCCGTCAGCAGGCCTTCATTCCGGCGGTCGTTTCGTCGGGCGACGGCAATACGATCGTGGTGACCTACTACGACTTTCGTAACGACACGAACACACCCGCCGGCTACGAGGGAACCGACTATTTCGCAGTGTTCTGCTCGACTGCGACTGCGTGTACCGATCCCAAGAATTGGAGTAATGAACGCAAGCTGACCGACACCTCGTTCAACATCCTTAACGCTCCCGTGGCGGGCGGCCATTTCCTCGGCGACTACATGGGGCTGGCTGCTAGTGGTTCGAAAACTGTCTACCCGGTATTCGGCGTAGCCACGGGGCCCAACGTGACGGACGAATTCACCCGCAAGATCACCTTGCCGTGAGCGCAAATGGGCGGCGACGGAGAAGGTCGCCGCCCATTCGCGACGCTCCAACTCTGACAGGGCGCGCTACGTCACCGATTCGCCGCCCTCCTTCACCTGGACCGCATCTCCGACACGTACGCCAAGTTGCGTCGCGGCGCTGCCGCGATTCACGGCAATCTCGACGAGCCCGATCGAGTTCTCGTACCAGAAAGCTCGACCGGCCGTTACATCGGAGAAGACCCGCGCATATTCGACATCGGCATCTCCGATGCCAAGCCGTGCAGCCCTCGGCACGGTTCCAGCCCGCAGTCCCGTCAGCGCATTGCCGTAGTGATCGACGTAAATGACCTGGGCGAAATCGCCCGCATCCAGTTGCACGCTTAAGCCTGTCCTCTCAACGAGCTTGTCGGAAGGCAACTCGCCGCGGCTCACCCATGCCGCCATCGGGGCGAACAGATCGCGACCATGAAATGAGGCGGAAAGCGCGGCGGGACGCCATGTAATCCGCCAGGCCCGGGTATGTGCCGCGCGCGCCGCCACGACCGAGAGCAGCCCGTTGTCCGGCCCGACGAACCGCTGCCCGTCGGCTTGCAGCACGACGGCATCCCGCTCGCTACCCACGCCGGGATCGACCACGGCAAGGAACACACAATCCGGCGGATACCACCGTGCTAGCGCCGCGAGTAGATGCGCGCCTGCCCGCGGGTCGTAGTTCGGGGCAGTATGCAGCACATCGATAATGGGGGTGCCGGCTGCCGCGTGTCGCAGCAAAGCGACCCTTACCTGCCCGACATAGATGTCGTCGGCCCCGAAATCGGTAAAGAGAGCGAGCATCGCATAGCCTCCTTGGGTCCTGTGCCGCCTCGCCGGTCAGCGTTCGTTAAATATTGAAATCCCCGCTCCTCGCCTTCTCCGCACATATCAGCGCGAGCGGGAACGCGAACGCCTCGATGGAGATCGGCTCCGCTTTGCTTGCTCCGAGGTCGCGGAATCATTTGGCGTGATCTGGGCATCAACGCAGAACGCGATGAACGCCTGCACCTTTGCGGCCAGGTGCCGCCGCGACGGATAGAGCGCATATAGAGGGAAACGTTCATCCGGCCAGTCCGGAAACAGATCGACGAGCTCGTGCTGTGCGATCAGTGTTTCCGTGCCGATCGACATGACCTGGGCGACTCCTGCGCCCGCTACGCAAGCGTTCAACATCGTGCCGACATCGGAGACCAGCAGCCGCCCGGAGATCGGGATGCTAACGACTTCCTTGCCCCGCTGGAACTCCCATTCAAAGGGGCGTCCCGATAAGGGATTGTAGAAAAGTATGCGTTCGTGATCGACGACGTCATCAGGACAATTGGGGCGGCCGTTGCTTTCAAGGTAAGCCGCAGACGCAACCGTGATGATCCGCGCTTCCAGCAGCTTGCGAGCAACCAGAGTACCAACCGGTGGCGGCCCGAAGCGTATCGCAAGGTCGAAGCCATCCGCAACGAGATCGCCCACGTCATCGCGCATGATCAATTCCACCGAAAGCTCTGGAAACTGCCGCAGAAATCCGGGCAGCTTCGACGCGAGGACAGTCCGAGAAAAGAAGGGGTCCACATTGACGCGCAACTTGCCTTGGACCACGCCGGCAGAACCCGATGCTGTACTTGCCGCGCACTCGATGCCGACCAGATGTGGGCTGACAGTCTCGTAGAGACGCCTTCCTTCGTCGGTCAAGGTTTGCGATCGGGTCGTACGGTCGAGCAAGCGGACGCCGATCTGCTGTTCCAGCCGGCTTATCGCTCTGCTTACGCCGGACGGAGACACGCCGAGCGCCTCTGCGGCACGAACGAAACTTCCGCTTTCGGCGACAGCGGCAAGCACCGTTATCCCCGCGAACAATCGACCGTCGAAGGTCATGATGCGCCTCGAATACTGATGGATTCGTGATTTTAATCATTTCAAATTTGATTGAACCATACTTTATTCATCAATTGGCGCGTGAGACATTGGACGCCTCATCAACACGGAGGAACAGCATGGAAACGATCAAACGCGGAGAGCTCGCCATACCACGCCTGGGCTTCGGTACGTTCCGCATGCCCGGCAACGACTGTCAGCCGGTGGTAGAAAGCGCGCTGGAAGTCGGCTATCGGCATATCGATACCGCCGAGATGTACCAGAACGAAGAATCGGTGGGGGCCGCCATCGCCGGCTCGGGCATCGCGCGGGACGAGCTATTCGTGACGACCAAGGTATGGCACGAGAACCTCGAACCCAATGCCCTGCGCCGCGCATTTGCCAAGAGCCTCGAGAAGCTGCGACTTGATTTCGTCGACCTCTACATGATCCATTGGCCGTCCCGCGACATGAATCTTGCGGCTGCTTTGGAGACGCTCATGCAGCTCAAGGAGGCGGGGCTTACCCGCGGCATCGGCGTGTGCAATTTCAATATGCCGTTGATCGAAGCGGCCGTTGAGGACATAGGCGCGCCGATCGCCTGTCATCAACTTGAATATCACCCGTTCCTGGATCAGTCCGCGATGCTCGGCTATCTGCGCTCGAAAAACATCCCGTTGATCGCGTATGCGCCGCTCGCTCAGGGACGTGCGGCAAGCGATGCGACATTGGCGCGGATCGGCAGCAAGCACGGTGCGACTGCCGCACAGATTGCAATTGCCTGGCTGCTCGATCAGAACGACGTTATTGCGATCCCCAAGGCGCAGCGGCGCGAAAGCCAGCAAGCAAATCTGAATGCACTGGCTGTTCGACTCGACGACGATGACCGCAATGCAATCGCAGCGCTTCGCAAGGATCAGCGTTATGTCGTTCCCCCCTTCGCTCCCCAATGGGACGCGTGATTCAGCAGGCTTACGTGCTCGGGCGACGGACACACTCATCCAGCGCAGAGTTCGGACGATGCGCGTACGTGCCCAGTCCGAACGCGACGACGCTGAGCAGCGCCAAAGCCCATACACAGATCACGGCGTACAGCATCACGAGACCCAAGCCGTGCACGAGCGCCGCATGAGCGATCACGCCATGCGGATCGGCGGTTGCGAGTTTCGCGCTGTCCCGCGTCAGATGCGCAAAATTGCCTGCTGCCACCTTTTGCGCGAGAAAACGCAGCGACGAGGTTTCGGAAGGGCCGGGAAGCGCGCGAGAAAGATAAGAAAGCACACCCTCGAAGAGTATGTAACCCATCAGCGCGATATTGATGGCCAGGCTGATCAGCCTCGCGCTCATATCGATACCCGAGGCCATGCCCGCGCGGTTCGACGAGACCGAGCCGGTCGCAGTATTGGCGACCGGCGTGTTGGTCATCCCCAGCCCGATTCCGCTCAACAGGCACCCCGGCAGCATCGTGAGCCAACTGGCCTGCTCCACGCCAGCTCCGCACCTCATCAGGATGAAGCCTAGACCGATGATGAACAGTCCGAGCGGAATGACCCTGCGTGCATCGAAGCGCAGCGCAAGCCGCTCGGCAAATGGCGGCACGATGAGCGTGGGTAGCGTATAGGCGAGCAGCGACAGTCCGGACTTCACGTTCGAGTAGCCGAGCGCGCCCTGAAAATAGATCGGCAGGTAGATCATGAACGGCCAGTAGCTGAAGTTCATGCCCATCGATCCGAATATCGCGCCTGAAAACCGCCGGATGCGGAACACGGAAAAGTCGAACATCGGCCGACGACTACGCTTCTCGACGAGGATGAACGCGATAAAACCCGACGCCGTCGCCGCGACGATGCCGAGCGCGGCGGGGCTGTCCAGGCCGAGATCCGGACCTTGCGTAATCAAATAGACGAGACCGAAACACGACGCGGAAAGCGTGAGCATGCCAGCAACGTCCAGATGTTGCGCATGCGGGTCGCGGGACTCCTGCACACCCGCGTAGACGAGACCTAGCGCCACGATCGAGATCAACGCGTGGACGAGGAACACCCACTGCCAGTTGGCGACTGCGACGATCATGCCGCCGATGATCGGACCAAAGCCGAGGCCGATGCCGAAGATGATTCCCCACGCGCCAAACGCTTTGCTGCGGTCGCGCCCTTCCTGAAACTGATGCGACAGCACCGCCACCTGGCAGATCAGCATCGCTCCGCCGCCCATCCCTTGCAAAAAACGGCCGACGATCAGGACGGACGCACTCTGTGCGAGGCCGCAGATGAGCGAGGTGATCCCGAAGATCACGATGCTCGCCACGTAGATGCGTTTGCGTCCGAAACGGTCTGCCAGCGCGCCGGTGCCCATCAGCACGGTGGTGCACGCGAGCGTGTAGGCGTTCATGATCCATTGAATCTCCTTGAAATCTGCGTGCAGCACGCCTTCAAGGGTGGAGAGCACCGTCGGCACACTGGAAATTTCGAGGCCGAACATCAGCGAGGTCAGGCATACCGCGGCGAGCGCCACGGCATTTTTGGAAGGGGTGGCGAGTGTCATGAGATATCGCAGGGAAAAGGTGCGTTTGCGAGTACACGTCGGCGTGCACGGAGGGAGCTAATCGACCAGCAGCATCACGTCCGATGTACTATAACGGGAACCATTGTCCCTATTGAGGCAGTTTTTTCCCACAACTTATTCCCACAAGGACCCAATTCGATGGATCAACTCGATGGCGTAGCGGTCTTTGTCAAGGTGATCGAAGCCGGTAGCTTTACTGTTGCGGCCGAGCGCATGCACCTCACGCGGTCGGCCATCGGCAAAGTGATTGCGAAGCTCGAGGCGCGCCTCGGCGTACGCCTGCTCCAGCGCACGACGCGTAGCCAGACACTGACGGAGGCTGGGCGCAGCTATTACGATCGATGCGTCCGCGCGCTTGCCGAGCTGGACGCCGCCGAAGCCGAACTGGAGACCGGATACAGCGAGCCACGCGGGCGCCTGCGGGTCAGCGCGCCGCTCGCATTCGGCCACCATTGCGTCGCCCCGGTGTTGTTCGGACTGGCACGCAAGCACCCCAAACTACGGATCGACATCTCGTTTACAGACCGGGCCGTCGATCTCGTTGAAGAAAACATCGATCTTGCGGTGCGCATCGGCGCTTTGCGCGACAGCACGAGTCTCGCCGCACGGCATCTCGGCGTTCAGGAAACCAGCATCGGAGCGGCCCCGGCGTATCTTGCGCGGCATGGGACGCCCGTCGATATCGACGATTTCGCGAAGCATGCGGGCATCGCTTACTCGCGCGCCGGCGTGATGTCGCCATGGCGCGTACTCGACACGGACGGGGTTGAACGGGAATTGCTGATCGAGCCGCAACTGAGCCTCGACGATATCCAGGCGATTGCCGGAGCCGGTGTCGCCGGTCTGGGGCTCGTGCAGTTGCCATGCTGGTTGCTGACACGATATGTGATGACGGGCGAACTCGTCGCGGTGAGGGAGCGTTGCGGCGTGCGACCACAGGACATCCACGCGGTGTGGCCGAACACGCGATATCTTCCATCAAAGACTCGTTGCGCGATCGATGCACTGGTCGCGGAGATCCCACCGATGATTCTTCGTTGAGGTGCGTGAAGCCGAGCCGTGGGGACGATTGCCGAGACCGCACCTGCAAGGTTCGAGGGAATGCCCGGGCCACGTTCAAAGGCTTTCACGCTCAATTTCGCAAAGCGTGAAGCCACGAACTTCTACGTTTGGGAATCGGAGGACGCTGCCGAAGCGTTCTTCACCGATGAGCTCCGCGAGCGGGTAACCCGTCTTTACGGTGTGCGCACGAGCTTTTCTACACCATGATGAATCCGTGCCGCATGCCGAGCATCACCGCCTCGGTGCGGTTGGTCGCACCGAGTTTGCCGAAGATGGACGACAGGTGGAATTTCACCGTGTTGTCGGAGATGTCGAGTTGCCGCGCGATCTCCTTGTTGCCGAGTCCGTCGGCGAGCATCGCCAGCACTTCGATCTCTCGTAACGTCAACGCTTCGAACGTTTCGCCGGGTGCCTTCTGGCGCGACGGTCTCGTTTCCGCGAGCAGCCTTGCGAGCATGTCGGGCGTCAGCACGCAAAGGCCCGCGGCCACGGCTTCGATGGAGACGACGATTTCGGCTGGCATCGCGTTGCGCGGCAGGATGGCTACCGCGTCGGTGGGCAACGCATCGAGCATCCAGTCGCTGTCCGGGTCGTCGCTCAACAGCACGAGCGACGGCAACGCGTGCGAGAGTTCGAGTGGAATCTTGAGCGCGTCGCTTGCCTCCGGCGCGGTGTCGGCGACGATCACATCCGGCACCGATCCGGCGAGGCAATCGACGAGCTTTTCGGCATCGGCTGCGCTACCCAGGAACTCGAGTGCGGGGTTCGCCTCGACAAGCGCTTGCAGGCTGGCGCGCTCCTGCCACGATGCCGCAATCACTGCGACCCGCAAAGGCACCGTCTGTCTCGTCCGTCCATCCGACATTTCGTCCCTTCCCGGACCTCATCTGCACGAATTCCGTTGGGGCCGTTCGCCCACTGTTACCGAACACGCGTGGCGTTCGCCGCCTCGGATCAAGGCGATCTGCAACTGCTGCCCAACGCTTGCGGAGCCCAGCGCGGCACTTACGTCGCCCATGTCGCGGCAAGGCTTGCCGTCCAGTTCGATCAGTACATCGCCTATCAGCACGCCCGCCTGCTCCGCAGGGCCGCCCGGCGCAAGCGAGTTGATCAACAAGCCACTGCCGAACGACAGGTTCATTTCCTTGACCCAGGCGTCCGGCAGGCCGACACGCTGCGTGCCGACACCAAGGTAGCCCCGCGACACGCGCCCTTTCGCCAACAGTTCATCGGTGACGCGCTCCACGGTCGTCCCGGGAATCACGATGCCGGCGCCGCGCATCAGTGCCGACGTGCAGATGCCGACGACCTGCCCGCGCATATCCGCGAGGGCCGCACCGGAGAAACCGGGGCGCAGACCGCCGTCCAGCCGCACGAACGCATCGAGTTGTCCGCCTCTCCACGTGCGCCAGGCCCCCCCTACGCCGCCGATCACGCCAAAATCAGCGCTAACGCCGGAATCATCCGCACGGGCGACGGCGAGCGCAAGATGACCCGGCTTCAGTGAGTGGGCATCGCCAGAATCGATCGGGTCGAGATCGACGCCGTCCAGTTTCAGCACGCCGACGTCGGAGCCCGGGTCCAGACCCGCGAGGACCGCGGCGACCGTACGGCCGTCGGTCAATGTGACTTCGATCCCTTCCTCGCGCCTGAGCGTGTGTGCGGCGGTCACGACGACGCCACGGCGCCAGATTACGCCGCTCGACGGCATGCGATGCCGGCCGTGCACCGCCACGACACTCCGCCCCACTCGCGCGACGACGTCCGCCAGATTGTCCGAGAGATCCATCAAAGGATTGCTGCTCGAGGATGTGGTTTCCATTTCAAGCCCCCTGCCCATTGCGTTATGACGACGGATTCACAATGACAGAACCACAGGGCGCGCACACCACCCAAATGGGTAGCCGCGTAGATGCAGTGCCGGCCCTATTCAACCTGCGGCTAACGCCGCCCGCTACGGCCCCATACATAGCGCACCCATCGCTGCCAGCGGCTTTGCGGTGGAGCGGGCGCGTGGCGCACAGTCTGCGCTTCGCGGTCGCGCTGGACGGACTTCTGCACCTGTTCGTGGATCTGCCTCAAGCTCATGCCGCCTGGGCCTTTGAGCGCGTCGGGATCGTCATCGGGATCGTCTGTCATCAGAGTCGCCTGTGTGTGAAGAGGCGACTTGATCTTGATACAGATGCCAGGCAGCAGCAAGTTGGACGCGGATCGCCGACCGGTGCGCGGTCCAACGGGCCTTGCCCGCATGCCGTTCGTGAAGTAGATTTTTCTAATGAGGTTCGAGCCGGGGAGGGACGGCCATGGAACTGAGTGTGGAACGTGTCGAGGTTTGGGCAGCTACCATCGACGACAAACCGGGAGGTCTTGCGAAAGTCTTAAGCGTCTTGCGGGATGCTGGTGCCGACTTGCAGTTCATCGTGGCGCGTCGCACGCCAGAGGCATCGGGTAAAGGAGTCGTGTTCGTCGCTCCGCTACAGGGAGACAGTGCGACCCGCGCCGCCACCCAGGCGGGGTTCAGCGTCACCCCGAGCCTTCACTCCATCCGTGTAATGGGTCTGGACCAGTTGGGCATCATCGCGCAATTGAGCCAGATGCTGGCGGATGGCGGGATCAATCTGCGCGGCGTCTCGGCCGCTGTGCTTGGCACGCAATTCATCGCTTATCTCGCACTCGACTCGCTGGACGACGCCGAAAAGGCGATTGACCTTCTACAAAGGGCCTGAAGTACCCGTACCGCACTGCGGACCGGCTTGGCTCTTGCTGGCAGCGAATCCCAATGCCGGTAGGGAGGTCGGCAGGGATGAAGACACCGACGACCACAAGGCGGGTGCTTTGGGCGCTCTCGCTTTGCATTATTGCGACTTGCATCGCCGTTGGCGGGGTATTGCTGTTCGAGCTGTTGGTGGTCGGCCGTGCGGTCAGCGATTTCCGCCGGGACATGGCTATAGCGCAGGTGGGCATCGGACGTGGCGAGCCGGCTACAGTCGAGGAACGCATCAACCCGCCCTATCTGAAGCGGTACGGCCTGGACCGCAACCTTTATAAGGACATTCACGGAAATTTCTCGCCAACCGGCGCCGACTGGCGGCAATGGGGGCTGCGAACCAAGGTCGCAGCCACGGTGATGTGGCTAGGTCACGATCCACCGGGAACCTGGTGGACCTACGTTCAGATCAGGTGTGTTGATCGGTTTCCTGAAGCTCACGCCGACAGCGAGCCGATCGTCGATGTTGCCGACGCTTGCCTCGGCGAACCGCATTGATCGACGCGCAGGCTTTCAACGACCCGTTCCTTGTCCCGCTGGTCATTTGTGATCATCGGAACGGCCAGCACCGAGTGCCTCGAGCAACGGCCGCAGCGCATTCAGTTCCGCACCGAAGCCGCTCCAGTCTTCCGCCTTCAGTCGCTCGATCGCGCGGTCATAGTGGGCAAGTGCCTCTCGCGCGCGAGCATCCACTGTGCCCCGAGATGGCGATGCCGCTCGCGCGGTCTCCTGGAAAAGCGCCGCCAACGCTTGATCCAGCGTGTCCTCCATCACCACACGGTCGCCATAGGCGGCAATTACTCTCTTCATCTCCGGCAACTGACCGGAGGCCGCGCGCAAATAGAGCGGAGAAACGTAGAGGATCGAGTTCTCGATCGGCACGACTACAAGATGACCGCGAATGACGCGTGAGCCCATCTGGTTCCACAGCGAAATCTGCTGCGAGATCTCGGTATTCTGCTGAATGCGCGCTTCGATCTGAAACGGCCCGTACACCAGCTTGTCCTTCGGAAAGGTATACACGATGAGCTTGCCGTACCCGGGCTGATCGCAGCGCGCCGCGAGCCAGGCAATCATGTTCTCCCGCTGGCTCGGCACCATCGGCAGCATCAGGATGAACTCGGCGCGCGGGTCGCCGGGGAGTCGCATGATCGTGTAATACGGCGGCATCGTGCTGGCGGAGCTTCCGCCATCCATGCCGACCAGCTCCTGAGGAAACTGCCACAGATCCTCGCGGTTGTAGAACACTTCCGGCGCATCCAT
Organism: Paraburkholderia sp. BR10954; assembly: GCF_040965775.1. NCBI lineage: Bacteria > Pseudomonadati > Pseudomonadota > Betaproteobacteria > Burkholderiales > Burkholderiaceae > Paraburkholderia > Paraburkholderia sp. BR10954. The sequence continues at coordinate 145,149 of NZ_JBFRCK010000018.1, read as the reverse complement.
GTGATACGCGCGGTAGAGCTGCGCCTGGATCAGGAACAGATCCTCGGGGTAGCGGATATGCTGCCGTTGCGCCGCTGGCATCGCGTCCAAAGGCTTGAACATAGCGGGGAAGATGCGCTCGTAGGTGCGCAGGAGCGGATCGGCGGGATCGCTGACGTAGAAGTCGACCGTGCCGTTATACGCGTCGATCACGACCTTGACCGCGTTTCGAATGTAATTGGCGTTGTCGCCGAAACCGGGCCGGGAGTAAGGAAACCACTGGCTGACGGTGTAGGCGTCCTGTATCCAGAACAGCCGCCCATCGCTTGCGACGACGTAGGGGTCATGGTCGAGAGTCAGAAACGGCGCGATCGTACGCACGCGGTCCTGAATGTTGCGGTGAAGCAGAATCCGGCTCTGGTCAGTGATATAGCCGCTCAGCAAAATGTTCGGATCGTCGAGCTGCCAGGCAAAGAGACTGCGGCGTCCCACACCGCCGAGCGCGACGCCGTCGCGCCCGCTATACCTCGTGTACGCATTGGTCGGCCTGCGGGGATAGTCGAACTCAGCTACATTGCCGTTCACGATCACATAGTCCTGCCGGCCTTCACTGAAATAGAGACGTGGTTCGCGAATCGCCGGCCCGCCGCTGGAGACGGGCGGAATATCGTGCAGATAGAAAGACGGTAAGCCTTCAGTGGATTTCTCGGTGACTGGCGACATCACGACGCCGATGCCGTGAGTAAAGATAAGGTGCAGGTTCACCCACGTTTGGGCGTTGGACGGAAGCATCGCCGGTTCCAGTTCTCGCGCCGACAGCACCACCTGCCTGTATCCGCTATCGAGCTGATAGCGGTCGATGTCCACCGAAAGAAATTTGTAGTAAGTCCTGATCTCCTGCAGCTGTGCGTAAGTGTCCATCAGCGGTGGCACATCCCAAAGCCGGATGTTGTCGATGGTCGCCCGATTGGCCTGCAGCGAGTCGAGCGTCAATCCCTGCTCGGCCTCGAACGGCTTGACCTCGATGTTTGCAAGGCCGTACGCCTGTCGCGTTAGCGCGATCGTATGCTCAATATAGGGTGTTTCCAGTTTCAGCTCGCTCGGCTTGACATAGAAGCGCTGAAACAGCGAAGGATAGATTTCGGCGAACACAATCGAACTGCCGAATACGAGAAGTGCGAGAACGACGGGCTGCAGATGGCTGCGCTGGCGCATGTTGATCCAAAGAGCAACCGACGAGGCGGCTCCAAGGCCGACAAGCATCCACAGGACCGGCAACTCGACGTGGACATCGGTATAGCTGGCGCCGACCACGACGCCGTTGTCGCCATAGAGCAGCAGGAAGCGGTCGAGCCACCACGACCATGCCTTCACCGCAAAGAACAAACCGAGCAGTGCCGAGCCATGAGTGATGGCCGCGGCCGACAGCGTGCGTGGTGGCCGCTCCAGCGCAATGTCGCCGCGCAACGCGTACACAGCACCTGCCACGACCGCGCTCCAGAACACTAGCTGCAGCAGCCAGTTCTTCAGAGCGACATACGCGGGGAGCGAGAAAAGATAAAAGCCGATATCCCTGTCGAAAATCGGATCGCGCTCGCCAACAGGCACCTCATAAATGAAGCGAAGCGCGATGTCCCAATTCGAAACTTCGCTAGCGGCGATAACCAGCCCCAGGACGACCGCGGCGCAGGCAATACTGGCGCGCCAGGGAACGTGCGGCGCGATCAGTTCGGACAGTTCGACGGCAACCTCGCTCGCATGCGACGGATCGCCTGCTTGCGCTCGCAAGACATCGACACGCCTCGCGTAACGATGCGCCAACATCCCCGACAGCCAGATCGCGCACGCCGAGATTGCGAACACCGTCGCAAACAGCAGCAACCGCGCCGAAAGGATGGTCCAGAAAACGCCACCATAGCCGACCGAAGAGAACCACAGCGAGTCGACGAGGACGCCGGTGACGCGTCCGACGACGATCAGGGCAACGACGACGGCCGCCACCGTGATTGCATAACGTCTCAGACGCACGCCGGACTTCACTTCCGACCGCATAGTCCCTCCTGTGCTGGCCGTCGCCGATGCCCTGCTGCGGTTGTGATGCTGGTTCGGATGGGCCGGGTCAGACAGCTTGAATTATTGTAGGAGCCACAGTCAGAATACTAGTGACCCTACTTTCTACCTGCTATCGAGTCTGCGGGACCGTGGCTATGACGGCGGCATACCCTTTGCTGCAATGAAACGGCTCAGTTCATTTCACGAAAAGGGGACCCCTACCATGAAGCTCTACTATTCGCAAGGTGCCTGCAGCCTCGCCGACCATATCGCAATGCATGAGGCCGGCCTCACTTTCGACAGGGTTCGCGTCGATTTGAAGTCGAAGGAGACGGAAACGGGGGAGCAGTTCAACCAGATCAATCCAAAGAGCTACGTCCCAACCCTCGAGATGGATGACGGTCAGCGGCTTACCGAGAACATCGCGATTCTTTCGTGGGTCGCACAGCGCAAGCCTGCCCTTGCGCCCAATAGCGAACCCGGCAATCTGCGCCTGCTCGAGATGCTCGCGTTCATTTCGACAGAAATCCACAAGCAGTTCGGCCGTGTTTTCAAGCCCACTTCGGATGCTGAAGCAACGGCAGCGCGTGAGAAGCTCGGTCAACGCTTTCAGTTGATCGCCACCATGTTCAAGGGCGATTACCTGTTCGGCAGCGAAGCGAGTGTGGCGGACGCATATTTGTTCACCATGCTGCTCTGGGCTCAAAAGGTGGGTATCGAAGTGCCTGAGAAATTGCGAACCTTTGCCGAACGGATGCGCGCGCGTCCGGCCGTCCAGCTTGCGATGAAGCACGAGGGACTGGAATCTTGAAGCACCGATCGCCGCCGCGCCCGCCAGGCAAACGCGGCGCGACGAAAACCATCCGGTCCTCGCCGCGCGCGTCACGTCTCGCCATTCACTCGACGACGAGCCTCGCTTTCAACGCAACCGCTCATGCACGCATTCAACGCAGTTCGCGATGAAATAGCGCGAGTCCGCTGCCGCCTGCACGCGCAGAATGCCGTCGAACGCAGTCAGCAGTTCGATGAACTCATTGAACGCGTTATCGCGCGCCGCATCAGCTCGGATAGCTGATCGTCAGGATGAAGCGGCGCCGCAATTCAGCGGTGGCATAAAAACGCTGGCTGCGAGCGGCAAATCAGCGAAAAGAGGCCAGAAAAATGGCCTTTTCGCGATGCAAATGCGCGCGGATGATCGATAGAATTTTCTATAGCGCGTTACGCACGCGTGCGATATCTGTGGGATCGCGTTCCCACAGCGGATTTCCAGTTAATTCAGCATGACACGGCTCGCACGGCACTACGTCCCCGAACAACCGCAACACGTGATCTTGCAGGGAATCGTGGGCCCTGCATTTCTGGACGAAGGAGACTACCTGTACTTCCTCGCCTGTCTGGCAGACGCCGCGCGCGTCGCCGATCTGGCAGTCCACGCGTGGGTGCTCATGCCTGACGCGGTCCAGTTCCTCGTCACGCCTTCATACGAATCGAGCGTGGCCATGGCGATGCAGGCAGTGTGCCGTCGCTATGTCGAGACCTTCAACCGCCGCCATGGACGCCGCGGTGCGGTGTGGCGTGGCGGGTACCGGGCGACGGTAATCGAGCCCGAACGGTATTTCCTGCTCACGAGCCAGGTCATCGATCAGGCGCCGGTGCGCAACCGCCTTGTTGCCGACCCGGCAAACTACCAGTGGTCGAGCTGCGCGCACCACATCGGGCAGCGTGTGGATAGCTTCATCAAGGATCACGCGCTGTACCGGGCGCTCGGCAATACGCCGTTGGAGCGCCAACAGGCTTACCGCGATCTGGGCGCACGGCCGCTTGACGAATGCGAGGTCGAGAACCTGATGCAGTCGACGCTCAACGGCTGGGTGCTCGGCAGCGCCGCGTATTGCGAGTGGGCGGCGCGGACAGCCAATCGGCGTTTGATGCCACTACTGCTGCGCGACCGCCCGTCCACGGTTCGCACCACACGCGCGCTCGCACACGCGGGCTAAGCAAAGGAGAAACGAAACGGAATTCAGTCTTTCTGCTGTCCGGCCATTTCCGTGGGCTTTCTGCACTCGTCGACAATGAGCCCGCCTTTGCCGATTCGCAAATTGCGCGTATCGACGCATGTCAACGCAATACCCGTGCTGCCCCTTACATACAATTGGGAGGTCATCTTCTACGATCAGGTGATGACTGAATGCACGGCTTATTTTTTCAAGGCAAGAGGCAGTCGGTCCCGCAGCAGTCAACGCAATTGGCAAGTGTCGGTGGAATATATTCCTTCAACCATTGCAGCATCACGGGTTAAACCGTGAACCACGATGGAGGCAGCCATGCGCAGAAGAAGCTTCTTACAAACAGGTGCCGCGGTTCTGGCAGTCGCGGGGGTGGCGCTGAGCGGGTCCGCGGTCACGATGAGTGACGCCGTTGCCGCCGAATCCAACGCGTCGAAGCGGCAGGTCATCGATGCCAAGGTCAACGAGACCCTGTCGCGGCTGTTCGAGACGGTCAAAGGTTCAAGAGAACTCGTCGACAAGGCGAACGGCGTACTCGTGTTCCCGTCCGTGCTCAAGGTCGGCTTCATCGCGGGTGGCCAATACGGTGAAGGCGCTTTGCGGGTGCACGGGAAATCGGTCGGCTACTTCAAGACGATATCCGGGTCGTTCGGCTTGCAGGCGGGCGCGCAGTCGAAGGCCATGATCTTTCTGTTCATGACGCAAGAGGCGCTCGACAGCTTTCGCAAATCCAACGGATGGTCGGTCGGTGGCGAAGGTTCGGTCGCGCTCGTGAAGGTCGGAGCGAACGGCACGATCGATACGACAACGGCCACCGAACCCGTCCAGGCGATCGTGCTGACGAATGCAGGTCTGATGGCTGACGTGTCGCTGGCCGGCACCAAGGTTTCTCGACTGAAAATCTGACGACATTGCTTGCAGCGTTTGTCTGACAGGGTCTTGCGCTCGTCGCGCAAGCCCCCCATTTCACGCGCAACGCATCGCAGCTTGCATCTGTGCGAACCCCTCCCGATAGCGAGCGGCGAGGTATGCGGCCGTCCGCCCCAGCAACACCCGGTCGATCGTCAGAGCATCGAGCATTGCTTCCGAAAGCGCCTCGATCCCGACGCTGCCCGGCACGGCCGCTGGCTCCCACGTCGCGGCAAACGCGGACTGTTTCGTCGTGTCATGTGCGCGCGCCGGATGAACGAAATTCACCCGCGGCACACCGAACGCCATCGCGACGATCCGTCCATGCAGGCTGCTTCCCGCATAGGCCGTGGCATCCGCGATCAGTGCGCAGATGTCCCATATCTCCAGCGATCGGAAGAGTTGCGTACGTGAGACCTTCATCCGCTCCGCAATCCGTTCGTAGCACGCCATATCGTCATGCCAAGGCGCGGCACCCGCTCGAAAAAACACAATACCAAGCCCGCTCTCGTTCGACACGCGATCGAGCTCGCGCGCTAGCACACCGAGCGTTCTATCGTCGCCGAAGTCCGCACTGAACTGCACGGCGACATATCCATCGGGAAACGTCCGTTGCAAGTTCGTCACGCCGCTCGGCTCCTTGTGCGCGCGAATGGTCGCGCCGAACAGCTCGGCCACCATCACCGCCGGGTCCGGCACGAGCCGCGCGAGAATGCCCGCCGCGGCGAGCCCGCTCTGCGTGCTGACGTCGCGCACGCTGACGTCGTCGGCTTGCGTGAGCTTCGACAGGACTTCTGCTCGCATGCAGGGGTCCAGCCGCTCGACATCGACGCCGCCAACCGCTTGATAAATGACGCTCGACGCCAAGGGAAACATCTCACGAGACGCCATGTAAGGGGCAAGCGCATCGAGACCCGTCAGCGCTCGTGCCCACGAGCGTCGCTCATCGTGATGTGTATCCAGTCGCGCGATGATCTTTTGTGCCTCGTCCCGCGGCAGCAGCATCACCGCCGCCTCCCAGTCGCCGCACGTCAGGATCTCGCCGCCTGCGTGCACGATATGCACGCGATCCTTGCCGCGTTCGGCAGCCAATTTCGCGAGCGCCTGTACAGCGTGGCCACCGTAGACGCGCAGGTCGCGCTGCGCGAGCCCGGCGAAGATCACGCGCTCGCACGCAAGCAGTTTTGCGACGACGTGAGGGAACAGCAGGTCACCCAGGTTGTGGCGATCGAAGGCGCCGAACAGCACTACCGCATCATGCTTTCCAGTGTCTCGCATCATGATCTGCGACCGACCCTCTGCGAAGGGCGGCTCCGGTGCTCACCAGGTTCCGCTGCGGCGCCACCTGCCGTCGCATTGGCCGGAGCCCGCCGCTTGTCGCGCCATTCTTCCACCTGCCAGGCAATCAGCCCAGGCAGAAAGACGATGATGTCACGAAAACGGCGCGCACCCGCGAGCGCGAGGCAAAGCTGCGGAGGAAAACCAAGCACCGTGCCGATCAGCAGAAATCCACCTTCCTGAACGCCGAGCGCGCCAGGCACAAAGAACGCGACGCTGCTGAGCGCCTGGATCAGCGACTGCAGCACGAGTGCCTGAAGGAAACTTGCTTTGGCCGACAGAAAATAGAGCGCGAGCCACAGCTCGAGCGCGGTCGCGATGCATTGGAGTGATTGCCAGACGAGCAGGTAACGGACGATCACACCGGGCTGATGCCAGAGGTCGCTAATCGACTGATCGATGCGCACCGACTCGCCGACGAGCGAGCGGAATTTGCCGCTGGTTATGCGATTGAACAGCTTCGTCAGACGGGCGAACGGACTCGCTCGCTGCACGAACGAAAACGCCAGAAGCAGCACCGCCAGAATGGCGATGCCGCCTCCGAGCCTGGCTGCGAGGTGCAACGCCGTGGCGCCGGCATGGGCGATCAGATAGCCGATCGCCGCAATGGCGAACAGCATTTCGCTGATCAGCGTCAGCTGGAGATCGACGACGAGGCTCGCCATGGCGGGGGCCGGCTCCATGCCCCATTTGCGCATCATGCGAAAGGTCACGACTTCGCCGCCCACTCGTGCGACCGGCAGCATGCCGTTCACGGACTCCCGAATCCAGACGAGGCGCAGTACGGCGAACAGATTCGGGCGGAGCGGGCCGCGCATCAGCATCTGCCAATTCCTCGCGTTGGCGAGCATCGGCAGAACATGGACCATCCCTGCAAGCGCGAGCCCGGCGCCGGCCGCGCGCATCAAACCGAGCACCTTTTGCGCGTCGACGTGCCAGACGAGCCAGACCGCGATCGCCAGGCCGGCAAGTGCGGCAACCCGGGCGAGATATTTCATAAGCTGGTGGCAGCGTTCTGTCGGATGTTTTCAGATATCGAACCGCGAGCCTCGCTTCGAGCTGCCGCATAATTCGTTCCCCGCGCCGGGAGAATGCTGTGTTATTTGCTGTCTGGCATCAGTCAACGGACCCTTGCGAACGCACGCAGCACAGCGTCGCCACGCGGCGTCACGTGAGGAAGCCGGAAGCCCGAGCCAGCTGGCTCATTCGTGATCAACTGCAGTTCGCGCAGCGCGCCAAGCTCTGCCCGATCCAGATCGATTCGTTCAGGCGCATCCTTCAACAGCAGCAGCGTGGCCACTTCGTGCGGGCTCAACATGTCGCTTACCTCGCGGCGGGAAGGAACGACGGGTGACCAGATCCGGCCACGGCTGCATCCGCAGCACGCGAGAACCGGACCCGGCAGGATGTTTGGAAGCTTGTCGCCTATCGGGTCGACGAGCGGCGTGCGCGAGGCGGACTTCGGCGTTCCGGCGTGTCAGGGGTCGCCTTTGCAACGCGTTCGAGAATGGCGCGGACCATTTCCCCTACGTCTGCTTCGGCGACGGACTCGCCGTCCCGCTGCTCCTGCGGCGACACCATGTCCTCGCTCAGCGTCGGGTCGACGCCCGTTGCGGATGCCGGCTGCTCAGCGGACATGGTGCCCTCGTGGAGCTCATGCGCGTCGTCGTGATTGCTAACGGCGCAGCACGGCGTGATGGTTTCCGACGCGATATCCATCCAGCCGCGCGTGTAATCGGCGAACTGCAGGACGAGCCAAGGCATCAGATCGGCCTGGCGTCTGATCAACTGTTCAGGCGTCTGGGCGCGCCATACGCTTTCCCAGTGCAGCGCGGCACCTGTGACCGCGGACCTGCACGTGTCGACGTTCAATCTCATCAGCGCGCAAAAGCCGGCGACGAGCTGGTTCGGCAGTTGCGACACGTCGGTCGGAACGGATAGGGCAAATGGCATCTGTATTGGGCTGCTCACGGGATATCTCTCAGGTTCTCGCGGACACGGTGATCGCTGCCACTGCGATTCGTGAAGGTCGTTCCCACGCCGGGCCGTCGGTCGGGCAGACGGTCTGAAGCCGTCTTAGAGCACTCATTCTAACTTTGTTAAGTCGGATTCCAATTTTCCAGAGCCAGGGAGTTTCCCCGATATGTGGGAAATGCGCGCCTATGATGAGCGGGCGAGACGCGAGGGAGTCAACCGGAATTGCGAGCGACGGGCGACGAGGCGAGTGCCAGATACTTGCGCCTGGCATCGAGGTTCGAGAGGGAGTTTGCGGTCGATGAACCGTAAGGAGCGGCGCGGCTCAATGCACGGTTCCGAAGAACAGTTGCGCACCCTCCTCCGGCGTCAACCCCGCGGCGAAATAGGCCTCGAGGCGCGTGGCCTTTGCATCGTCGAGCAGAAAAGGCGGCCGGACGAGGCCCGCTGCGACGGCATGGTCATACCATCGGCTTAACCACGCGCGCAATTCGATTTCACTCGCCGATAGCACTTCCATGCGATGTTCTCCCACACCAGGTGTACCCGCGCGACGGGTTCGTTCGAAAGCATTGGTCCAGCTTCTTCGACTACTCGCTGATCAAGCCGTGCCTGATCGCATAACGGATCACCTCCGCGTTATTCGAAAGACCCAGCTTTTGCATTAGCCGCATCTTGTGGGTGCTGATCGTCTTGGCGCTGAGCGAGCACGCTTCCGCGATGTCATTGATGCTCCGGCCGCTGGCGATCAGCTGTAGCACCTGAAACTCGCGATCCGTCAGGACTTCGTGCGGCGGCACGTCTCCCGCATGCTTTTCAAAGACCATCGCGTCGACCAGTTTCGGGTCGATGAAGCGTCCGCCGTCGGCGAGCTTACGGATTGCCGCCAGCAATACGTCCGGATCGCTGTCCTTGGTCACGTAACCGGTCGCGCCTGCCCTCAGTGCGCGCGACGCCACCTGCGCCTCGTTGTGAATGCTGAGCACGAGCAGCGGCAATCCCGGTCGGTCCGAGCGCACGCGTCGGATCAGATCGACGCCGCTGATGCCGGGCATCGTCATGTCGAGCAACAGCAGGTCGATGTCACAGTTGCGAAGTTTGTCGATCACCTCGGAGCCGTGGCCAGCCTCCTCCACCACGATCATGTCCGCGGTAGTTGCGATGATCTGCTTGAGGCCGCCGCGCACGATCGCGTGATCGTCGGCGATGAGGATCTTGATCATGTCCCGAATCCGAACTCGTGCGTGAGGCGCCCGATTGGTGAAGCCTTGGTCCGATCATCTCGCATTCGCAGGATTCGCGGCCGGCAAGTTGCGCCCGGCTAGGTGACCAGCGAAAACGCCACCGGGGTTTCTGCCCGATCGACCAGTTCGTCGAGCCGGTCGACGAGTTGATCGAGCGCCACGAACGTGCCGGCATCGAAACCTTCCGCATGATCGCGGCGCAATTCCTTCAACGTCTGCTGCAAACGTCGTATCGCGACAGGACGGGTGTCGCGCAACGGCCAGCAAAACAGCAGGTAGGTCAGCGGTGTCAGGCTGCGCGCCTCGCACCACGTTTCGAACAGGCGCTGGCAAATTCTGTCGATCTCTTGCAAGCGCCTGCGTCGGTCCAGAAAGTCCGCAATCATTTTGCACATCGCCTTTCGATCTTCGCAAGCATCACCGATGATGGACGAACGGGCGCTAGCGCACAGTCGTCGGCGGCTGCAAATGACTACGGCAAAGCCTGATCCGGACGTCAGGAAATCCTGAATCCCGACACGCGCGGAAGTACGGGGCCGCTGAAATATCGCCTGCGCTGCCCATTACAATGGTTGCTATCCAGGAGACGAATGCGACCGCCATGCACCTTCCTTCGAGCCGCCGAGCGCAAAAACCAACCGCACAGCCAGCCTGGATCGCCGCATGTGTCGCGCTCCTGTTGTTGCCGCTCCCCCTTCCTGCCCAGGACGAAAACCCCGGTATCGCCTTTTCCACGAGCGAGCCCGGCGCATCGCTGCCCGCTGGCTGGAAGAACCTGCCGGTGGTGCGCGGCAAGCCCATCACGCAATACACGCTGGTTCACGACGACCACACCACGGTGCTGCAGGCGGACGCGAACCGCTCCGCTTCTGCGTTGATGCACGAAGGGAATATCGACCTCGCGCGCACACCCGTCGTGGCATGGCGCTGGAAAGCGGATGGGCCGATCGAGGGCGCCGATAACCGCGTCGCGTCGAAGGAAGACGCGCCAGCGCGGCTGATGTTCATGTTCGACGGCGACAAGAGCAAGCTGTCGATGTTCGACCGGGCGAAGATGGGGCTGGCCAAACAACTGAGCGGCGAAGACCTGCCCTATGCGACGTTGATGTACGTCTGGTCGACCAACGCCGCGCCGGGCACCGTCATTGCCAACCCCCGCACGAACCGCGTGCAGATGATCGTGGTCTCCGGTCAGCCCGGCGATGCGGGTCGGTGGCAAAGTCTGCGCCGAAATATCGTGCAAGACTACGAGCGGGTCTTTCACGAACCGCCAGGACGAATCACAGGCTATGGGCTGCTCACCGATACCGACAATACCGCTACCACGACACGCGCCTGGTACGGGGATGTCCAGTTTCTTCCCGGGCCTTGATAACCCGGTGCCGTCGAACTGATCAAGCCGGTCGGCGTGACGCGGCTGGCTCGGTTCCCGACCCGATTCCCCGACCCTGTCCGGGTGTGGCATAACACGTGCTACCAGATCATATTCTTCAGGATCGAATCGCATGAATCATTCGAAACCCGACGACTACCGAGCACCAGACGGCGCGCAAGCCGGTCCATCCATGCCTGACGACTGGGCCCAGCGATGGATCGACTCCGTCATCGACTATGCGGTCATCGGACTTTCGCCGGAGGGCATCATCCGTACCTGGAACGTCGGCGGCGAGAAAATTCATGGCTTTCTGGCTGACGAAGTCATCGGGCAACGCTTCGACATTTTCCACACGCAGGACGATCGCGACAAAGGCAGCGCCGCTGCGTTGCTCGATATCGCCCGCAGCACCGGCCGCTCCGAGTCCGAAGGCTGGCGCATCCGCAAGGACGGGTCACGCTTCTGGGCCAATGTCGTGATCACCGCTCTGACCGACGACACAGGGCGTGTGCTCGGCTTCGGCAAGATCGTGCGCGACATGACGGACAAGAAGACCGCACACGATGCCGTCGTCGAGAGCGAACGGCGCTTTCGCATGCTCGTGAACGGAGTGACGGACTACGCGATTTTCATGCTTTCTCCCGCCGGGATCGTCACGAACTGGAACGCCGGCGCTCGCCGGATCAACGGGTATAGCGCCGAGGAAATCATCGGCTCGCACATGTCGCGCTTCTATACACCCGAGGATGCCGCGGCCGACCTGCCGCAACGGGGACTGTCGATCGCAGCCAGCGAGGGACGATTCGAAGCCGAAGGGTGGCGGGTGCGCAAGGACGGCCGGCGCTTCTGGGCGCACGTGGTGATCGATGCAATCCGTGACGAAGATGGGGCGCTGGTCGGCTTTGCGAAAATCACGCGCGACATCACCGAGCGTATGGAAGCCAGCCGGATGCTGGAGGACACGCGCAAGGCGCTGTTCCAGTCGCAAAAGATGGAGGCAGTCGGCAAACTGACGGGCGGCGTTGCTCACGATTTCAACAATGTGCTGCAAATCTTGCGCGGCAATCTGGAATTGCTCGACAGCCGGCATTCCCGCGACGAATGGACTCGCGAGCGCGTGGCAAAAGCGATAACAGCGGTGGAGCGCGGCTCGAAACTCGCGTCGCAACTGCTCGCGTTCGGACGGCGGCAACCGCTACGGCCGGTCGTCATCAACCTGGCCTCCGCGCTTCGCGGCATGGACGATCTGCTGCGCCGGGCTCTCGACGAGACGATCGACGTGCAAACGGTCGTCGCCGGCGGCTTGTGGAACACCCTCGTCGATATCCATCAGTTGGAAAACGTGATCCTCAATCTGGCGATCAACGCACGGGACGCAATGCCCGAGGGCGGCAAGCTGACGATGGAGCTCTCCAATGCGATGCTGGACGACGAGTACGTCGCCGCGGTGCCGGACATCCAGGCTGGCCAGTACGTGCTGCTGGCCGTCACCGACACCGGCACAGGCATGCCGCCGGACGTGGTGGATCGCGCGTTCGATCCTTTCTTTACGACGAAACCGGAGGGAAGAGGAACGGGTCTCGGGCTCAGCATGGCATACGGCTTCGTCAAGCAGAGCGGCGGCCATATCAAGATTTACAGCGAGGTCGGGCACGGCACGACGGTCAAACTGTATCTGCCCCGCTCGGACCGGCCGGCAGTCGAACTGCCGCCACGCGTCACACCGGCTCCCAAGGGAGGATCGGAAACGATCCTCGTCGTGGAAGACGACAGGAACGTGCAATCGACCGCCCTCGACACGCTCTCGGACCTCGGTTACCGGGTCCTGAAAGCCGACGCCGCGGAGGAAGCGCTCGCCGTATTGCGCAGCGGCGTCCATATCGATCTGATTTTTTCCGATGTCGTGATGCCGGGTCCGCTTCGCAGCACGGACATGGTCGCCCAGGGTCTGCGGCTGCTGCCGCATCTGAAGGTCCTTTTCACGTCGGGGTATACGCAGAACGCGATCGTCCATGGCGGCAGGCTCGACCCGGGCGTCGACCTGCTCAGCAAGCCGTACAGCCGCGAGCAGCTTGCGCGTAAGATCCGTCAGGTGCTCGATGTCGGCGACCCCGTGCGTAGCAAAACTTCGCGCGATGCGGCGCTCGGCGGCCCGGTCGCCCCTTTGCGTATCCTGCTGGTCGACGACGACGTGAACCTGGCTCAAGCGACCAACGAACTGATCGGCTTGCTTGGGCATTCGGGAAAATTCACGACGTCGCCGCGTGAGGCGCTCGAGTGGCTGGCAAACGAACCCTTCGACGTGCTGATCACGGACCTGCGGATGCCGGATATCGACGGTATCGAACTGGCGAAGCAGGCGACCGCGCGAGCGCCTTCACTCCATGTCGTGTTTGCGTCGGGATACGCAAACCCGCAATTGCCATCGATGCCATTTCGCTGGACCGCATTGAGCAAACCGTTCACCATCGACGAACTCGCAAGCGTGCTGGCCGGCGTTCGTCAGCGGAAATGACTGCATTTCCGCTCACCGGCGCGTCGTCGGGAGCCTCTCGCTATCTGACCTGGTCGCCCCGGCGGTCGACAGCGTAGCGCCGGCAGTGCTCCAGATATTCCGCTTCGTTTGCGACGGTCAATTCGACCATGCTGCGCCACAGCCACGATGGCGCCTTGATCGATTTGGGCCAGCTTGCCTGCAGATCGCCCAGCCAGGCTTTACGAGTCGAGGCATCCATCTGCTGCGCATGGGCCTGCCCGATCACGAGCGCAAGGAAATGGGCTGCCTTGACGGCATCAGCTTCGGTGAGCCGGTCCGCGTCGAACTTGAGATCCTGCGGCATCAGTTGGCGGATCACGACCGCCGCTCCGTTCAGACGCGCGGCGCGCATGCGGTCGCCGAGCCGGGGAGTCACATGCCGGGCACCTTCGGCTACGCGCTTTGCGTTGTCGCGGGGCATCGGGGCGCCAGCGTGTGCCGGCGCGGCAGCGGTAGCGGCTTCCTTGATGTCGACTAGACAGGGGGGCCCGCCAGCAGAACATTCTCCATCGATGTCCAGCAACACCGCGTAGCGGCGGCGCCCCAAAGAACTGCACCCCTTGACCCAGAACGCCGCGTCCAGCACCTCGATTTTCGCGTCGCCTGTCGTCGCCGTGCCCAGCACCTCTGCCATCGCCAGGTCCGACTGCGGCGCGAAGAGGGATCGAACCGCCTGCGCTTCTTCTTCTGACAGCGGCCAGAAACGCTTGCCAAGAGGAATGTACGGCGCCGCGCCGTCGATCGTTTGCCGGCCCAGCTTGCGCCACGACTGGTGCAGTGCCCTTTTCATCGCGACCTGCACGACCGCCGGCCGTTGCGCCCGCTTCGTCTCGTTGCTGCGGGTGTCGTCGAAGGCCTGTTGGTAGCCGTCGATGAGCGCTTCCACCATGCAGCTGGTGATTACGCCCGGCAAGTCCGCGCTGCGCGCGGCGGTGGCCAGCGACAGTCCCAGCCGAAGCAGGTCGTGCACAGGATTGCCGATCACGCATTGATCCAGATCCCTGATCTGGACTGCCACGTGACCCGCTGCATCCGCGACCGGGCCGAGATTCCCGAGATGACAGTCGCCACAAATCCACACCGGCGGACCATCGGGCAACGCGCCGGGAGGCTGGCTGTCGAGCCACGCATAAAAGCGCCTGGCGCCTCCGCGTACGTAGTCGTATGCCGTGCGAGCCATTTTCTGCCGGCGAAGCTCTGCCAGTAAAGGCGCCCGTTGGTCAGGAACCGGAAAATTTTTTGAGAACGCCTTTTTCACGACAGTGCTCCTCGCTACAACAGCCATCTGCCACAACCGCGTAGCTAAAACCGTGCCGCACCTGTCTTCAGCGGGCCGCGCGCCCATAGCCGCGATCGTCAAGCCGAACGAACAGACCGACAATCTCCCGGGTGGGTATGCTGGCTGACAAGGTCTCGATCTTGATCGGAGTGAACCATCGGCATCGGGCGATCTCATTGCCGGGCTCAGGTGATATGTCGCGCGCGAACTCGGCCAGGAAAACATGGTGCCGCTTGTTGAGCCCGCCAAACTGGAACAAATACGTCAGGTGGACCTCGACCAAGTTCGTTTCTTCCTCCAGTTCGCGTCGAGCAGCGTCCAGCGGGGATTCGAGCCGTTTTATCGTGCCACCGGGCAGCGACCAGCGCGAGCGCGAGCGAGCGACCAGGAGCAGCTTGCTGTCGCGCACGCATAGGATTGTGGATCGATCTTTCATTTTTGAGTCGCGAGCATTCAGTCGTGGGAGCCGATCGCAGCACGACGAGCAAGCAGCGTGCGCGCCGACTCGGTAAGTCACTGGCAGGCGACGAGGTTGTTCGTCCCAGAGAAAGCTAAATACAATGCGATGCATGGCCCGAAGCACCGTCAAAATCAAGCCGGCTCGTGTCTTCCACCCCTTTGCGGATGGCCCGCGGGGACGAAGTGCGAGCTGCGCCAATCTGAGCGAGCACGCATGCGGAACTCCCACGAGCCGATAGCTGCCTGGCTCCGAGGCGCACTTCGGACGCCGACGCTCAGCGGCTCGTTGCTCGCGCTCGTGTTCTGGTGGCAGTCACTGACGCCAACGCTGATTCCGCGGTCGTGGGTAACGCAAACCGTCGTCGGTGCGTTTTGTCTGGCCATCGGCTACGGGGTAGGCACATTGGCTGGCTGCGGGGTGCATCGGCTGCTGCAGCGATGGGGGCGCGTGCCCGCCAGCGAGAGCCGCCGGCGCATAGCAATCGTTCTGGCGGCGGCGTGGCTCATTGCACTGTTCGTTGGCGCGAAGCTATGGCTCGGCTGGCAGAACGAGCAACGTAGTTTCATGGGGATGACAACCATCGGCTGGTTGGATGGCGTGCTGATGAGCGCGGTGTCGCCGTTGGCGGCGGTGCTGCTGGTGGTCATCGGGCGAGTCGCGGCCCGTGGTGTCGCCGCAGTCAACCGGGTGATCCTGCGCCGCGTCCCGTCGATCGTGTCGGTGCCAGCAACAGCGCTCTTCATCATCGTGATTGGCATCGCGCTCGGTCGCGGAGTGTTTTTTCCCGCCCTCGCCGCGGGCTCCGATCTCGTCCACGAGCCGAGGAACGAGAACACGACCGAGGGAACCCTGTCTCCCACGTCGCCCACGGTGTCCGGCAGCAGCATGTCGTTGGTCGCATGGGACAGCTTGGGACGCATGGGACGCGACTTCGTGGCAACGGCGACAAACAGGCAGGAACTTGCGAAGTTCCACGGATCAGATGCGAGGCTGGTCGAGCCGGTGAGAGTCTACGTGGGGGTGCGTTCTGCGGACTCCCTCGAACAGCGCGCGCGCATTGCGGTCCGCGAGCTCGAGCGCGCGGGCGGGTTCGACCGCAAAGTGCTGGTCGTGTGGATACCCACCGGCACGGGCTGGATCGTGCCCCAAGCCGCCGCCTCGCTCGAGGAACTGCACGGTGGCGACACGGCGATCGTGGCGATTCAATACTCTTTCCTGCCTAGCCGCTACGCCATCTTCGTGGACGCTGGGCTCGCGGACGAGGCGGGTATCACGCTCTTCAACGCCGTTCGCGCACGCTGGTCGACGCTCCCACCGCAAAAGCGGCCGAAGCTCGTTCTGTTCGGCAAGAGCCTCGGCGCCGCGGGAGTGGAAGCGCCTTTCGTGGGAGCGGACGCATCCGCGTCGGTGGCCAATATGGTGGCCGCGACCGATGGCGTGCTGATCGCCGGCGCCAAACAAAGCAACCTCATCCATGCGCAGCTCACTCGCGAGCGCGATCGCGGCTCGCCCTTCTGGCAGCCGATCTTCGATGGGGGGCGCGTCGTACGGTTCCTGAATCGCGATCCGCACCAGGTGGCATTGAATGCGGACTGGCCGGCCCCGCGAATCGTGTACCTTCAGCATCCGGCCGATCCGGCTGTCTTCTGGAGCGTCAGAGCGTTCTGGTGGCCGCCAGAATGGATGGCTCCGCCTCGCGGCTTCGACATGCCTCGCGCGATGCATTGGTTTCCGATCGTCTCGGGCGTGCAGGCGGTGGGCGATCAGATTCATCAACTCGCCGTGCCGCCGGGTTTTGGTCACAACTACTCTTCGGAGGATTACGTCAGCGGCTGGGCCAGCGTGGTGCCGCCCGACGGCTGGACGAAGGCCGACACCGAACGACTCGCCCGTTTCCTCGACAACCTTGCTGGCGACGAAACAGAGCCGTGACCGGGCGGAAGGCGAACAGCCTGGAGTGGCGCTAACGCCACGCCTGGGTGAACTCGCCGATGACCCGCGTCAGATGCGCCTGCATCGCCGCGCGCGCAGCGGCCGCGTCTCGCGCCATGATCGCCGAGAAGATGCGCTGATGCTCATCCTGCGAAGCCGCCCGCAATGCGGGAGTGTGGAAGTGCTCCTCGATCTTTTTCCACAGCGGGTCGGCGCGGGAGTTGTCCCACATCGCGGTCACCACGAGCCGGAGCATTTCGTTTCCCGTCGCCCGCGCAATTGCCAAATGGAAATCACGGTCAGCGGCCTCGTTCGCCGCTTTGTCATGCATGTTTTCGCGCATCGCGCGTAACGCGGCGAACAGCCGGTCCAAGTCTGAATCTTTGCGTTCGGTAGCGGCTAACGCGGCGATCCCGCTTTCGATCACCACCCGCGCGCGCAGCGTCTCGATCGGGCCTAGCCCGCGCGGCAGTTTGAACATGGCGGAGCGCGGGTCCGGCGCGTCTGCCACATAGATGCCCGAGCCGACGCGAACCTCGACCACGCCCTGCACTTCCAGCGCGATGATCGCCTCCCTCACCTGTGTGCGGCTCACGCCAAAGCGTTCGGCCAGCGTGCGCTCGGAAGGCAGGCGCGCACGCGGCCCGACGTCGCCGGCGGCGATCAAATCGTAGATCTGCTTCGCGAGTCCGACATAGGAACGGTCGGTCGCGTCCTCATCGGCACCGCGGCCGTTCGGCGTGTGTGCAAGCTCGTCCATTCAGGATTCCCGAAAGCTTCGAAGCGGCCAAAGGATCGGTTCGAGTTCGACAAAATGGTACACCAATTGACGGATCAGGCCGCCACGGGCCCGGCGCCACTTTTGTTGGCTTCGAGCCGATTCAGCAGGAGTTTCAGACTGTTCGAGTGCGCCCGCGACGCCGTGGTAAACCACTATCGCGCGCGGATTGGTATGCCAGTACTGTCAGACGTGACTGAGTTCGCGCCGGCCCTTCGTTTTGCCTCGGAGGCGACGCCTTTGAAGAAGTCGTTCCGCTGCTTCGGCGAGTCCGATTCAGCCCCGCTGCAGCACATTCCGCAAGATTCCCTGCTTCACGCACAGAATTCGGCGGCGATTCATGACCGCCATGTTCGCCGGCAATCGGCAAGTTCAATCCAACAAAAAGGAGACGACATGCTTTCAGGAATCCAGGTGCTTCGAGCGGCGGCGACCGCGGCATTCACGCTATGCGCAAGCGCGGCTTTCGCGCAGGCAACGATCGTTTCCGGGCCGTCCAGCGATCCCACATGCATGGTCCCCTGGAAGAGCGACACGAAGTACATCAAGTATCCGAAGAAGAACGGGCCCTACCGGATCGCACTCGTGAACGGCTATATCGCGAACACCTGGCGCATCCAGATGATCAAGACGGCCAAAGCCTATGCGGCACAGCCGGCCGTCGCCGCGAAGCTCAAGGAGTTCAAGGTCGTCTCGACCGGCGAGGACGTGCCGGCGCAGATCTCCGCCGTCAACAACTTCATCGATGCCGGCTATGACGCGATCATCGTGGACGCGCAGAACCCCACCTCGTTCGGCCCCGCGATCCGCCGCGCGAAGAACGCCGGCGTCGTGCTGATCGCGTTCGACAACATCCTCGACAGCGAAGACGCGATCAACGTCAACGTCGACCAGTACGGGCTCGGCGTGCTGTGGGCCAAGTGGCTCGCGAACCACCTGTCGAACGGCGGCAAGGTGCTCGAGGTTCGCGGAGTGGCGGGCACGTCGGTCGACACGGACCGGCACAATGGTTTCATGAAAACGTTGGACGACACCGGCAAGAAGTGGAACGTCGTGCAGGTCTACGGCAAGTGGGACGACGGGGTCGCGCAAAAGGCCGCCGCCGACGCGATCGCCGTGCAGGGTCATTTCGATGGAATCTCGGCGCAAGGCGGCGACACGGGTGTCGTGCGCGCGATGATCGATGCGAAGCATCCGTTCGTGCCCTTCGGCGGCGAGACGGAGAACGGCTTTCGCAAGTTCTGCGCGCAGTATGGGGGCCAAGGCCTGAAGTGCACGTCGGCTGGCACCGGTCCCGCGCAGGTGGCGGTAGCGATCAAGACGGCGCTCGCCGCGCTGGACGGCCAGACGGTCCCGGTCTCGATCAAGCTGCCGCTAGACGTCACCGACGATTCGAAGCTGAAGTCGGGCGTCAACTATTTCCCGAACGACTCCGACAACTTTTTCGTCGGCAACTCGTTTCCGACTTGCGGCATCAATTTCTCCGCGCAGGAGATCATGAAGCAGACCCAGGGCAACCAGTGATCGGATGATGGCCGGAATGTGACGGGAGACGAAGCATGCCGCAGGATGCAGCGCAGCCGTTCTTTCAGATGTCTGGCGTGTCGAAAAGCTACGGCGGCGCGGTCGCGCTGGATCACGCCGAGCTGACGGTGAAGAGAGGCCGCATTCACGCGATCCTCGGCGAGAACGGCGCAGGCAAGTCCACGTTGCTGAAGGTGATGTCCGGCGTCGTGCAGCCCGACGAGGGCACGATGCACTACGATGGCAGGCAGGTCGCGTTCGCATCGCCGGCCGAGGCGAACGCGGCCGGCATCGTCTGCGTGTATCAGGAGCTGTCGCTCATTCCCGACTTGAGCGTCGCCGACAACATCTTCGCTTCGAACCCCCCGCGACGTTTCGGCATGATCGACCGCCGGGCCCAGCGCCGCCAGGCCGAGGAGGCGCTCGCCCGAGCGGGCGCCGCCGACATCAATCCGCTTGCAAAGGTCCGGGACCTGCCGCTGTCGCGCCAGCAGATGGTCGAGCTTGCCAAGGGGCTGGCGCACGAGCCTCGCATCCTGATCCTCGACGAAGCCACGTCGGCGCTGACCGCGGCCGACGTCGCGCGCGTGATCGAAGTGCTCAAGCGCCTGCGCGACGAGGGCCTCGCGCTGCTGTTCATCTCGCACCGGATGCACGAGGTGAAGGCGCTCGCTGACGAATGCACGGTCTACCGGAACGGCCGTCATGTAATGAGTTTCGAGGCCGGCACGCGCACCGACAACGAAGTCGTCGAGATGATGATCGGCCGCAAGTACCAGCATGTGTTCCCGGCCAAACCCGCCAACGGACGCAGCGCCGCTCCGGTACTCGCGTGTCGCGATCTCGCGTGGAGCGACACGCTGCAAGGCATCAGCTTTTCGTTGAAGCCCGGTGAAATACTCGGCCTCGGCGGCCTCGACGGACAGGGCCAGCGCGAACTGCTGCTCGCGCTGTTCGGCGTGTTGCGCGGGTGCGCGGGCACGATCGAGGTCGATGGCAAAGCGGTGTCGATCGGCAGCCCGAGGGCCGCGCGCGCCAACGGCATCGGCATGGCGCTGATCCCGGAGGACCGCAAGACCGAAGGCCTGATGCTGCCGATGTCGGTGCGCGAGAACCTGTCGTTTGCCGCGCTCGATCGCATGTCCAGCGCCGGCGTAATCGATCGCGACCGCCAGCAGTCGCTGGTCGACCGGATGATGGAGTTGCTCGCGATCAAGTCGTTCAGCATCGATGCGCCGGTGGGCTCGCTGTCGGGCGGCAATCAGCAGAAGGTGGTGATCGCGAAGTGGCTGGTCCGGCAGCCGCGGATTCTACTGCTCAGCGACCCGACGCGCGGCATCGACGTCGGCACCAAGCAGGAGCTCTATCAGCTGCTCAGACGCCTCGCCGACGAAGGCGCGGCGATCGTGTTCTATTCGACCGACTACGACGAGCTGATCGGCTGCTGCGACCGCGTGCTGGTGCTGTACGAAGGCAGGATCAAGAAGGAACTCGTCGGCTCGGCGATCACCGAGCAGAACCTGATTGCGAGCGCACTGGACCTGCCCGTCGGACAGGTTTCGCCTTCCACGGGAGTCGCGCTATGAGCGGGCTGCGTTACTGGTATGCGGAGAATCGCGGGGCGGTGTTCGCGTTCGGCCTGTTCGTGCTGATGTTCGCGATCTACCTGCTCAACTATCCGTCCGCATTGTCGGCCAACGTGTTTCAGACCGCAGCGAACAAGGCGGTGCTGCTCGCGCTCGTCTCGATGGGACAAGCGCTCGTCGTGCTGACGGCCGGCATCGACCTGTCGATCGGCATGACGCTGGTGCTGACGAATTGCATCGGCTCGTGGATCGTCACCGGCGACGCGCTGCACAGCGCGCTCGGGATCGTCGGCGTGCTCGCGGCCGGCGCGCTGTGCGGCGCGCTGAACGGTGTGATCATCATTTTCGGCCGGCTGCAGCCGATCGTGACGACGATCGCGACGAGCGCGGTCTTCTACGGACTGGCGCTGCTGCTGCGCCCCGTGCCCGGCGGCTCGATCAACGAGAACCTCGCCGACGCACTGACCGGCAAGGTCGCCGGCGTGCTGCCGGCGAGCCTGCTGATTCTGCTCGCCGCCACACTGCTCGTCTGGGTTCCTTTCAAACGTTCGGCAATCGGGCGCGCGGCGTACGCGACCGGTTCGTCCGAACCCGCGGCGTTTCTGTCCGCCATGCCGATCCGCCGCGCAAAGTTCGCGAGCTATACGCTGGCCGGCCTGCTCGCCGCGATCGGCGGCCTGTTTCTGACCTTCTTCACCGACACCGGCGAAGCGAGCCTCGGCAGCGCCAACTCGTACACGCTGTTTTCGATCGCCGCCGTGGTGATAGGCGGCGTGTCGCTGCTCGGCGGCAAGGGCAGCGCGATCGGCGCGATCTTCGGCGCATTCGCGTTTCGCTCGATCGGTGACCTGCTGTTCGTATTCAACGTCGATGCGCTGTGGCAGCCGCTATTTCAGGGTGTGATTCTTCTGCTCGCTGTCGCGATCGGCGCATGCGGGTTGTTCAGGGTACGCAATCGTCTGGAGTGGTTTCAATGAGCCACGTCTCGGCAAACGGCCGCAGCACGTTCGTGTCGAAGCTCACGCGCAGAATCGACAAACCGATCGTGATCGCGTTCGCGTGCATCGTCGCGCTGCTGCTCGTCGGCGGGATGTTTTCGCGCAGCTTCACGTCGCCGGAGTACATCCTGCTGCAACTGAAGGTCGGCGCATTCCTCGGCATCATCGCGACCGGCCTGATGATGGTGATCCTGCTCGGCCACATCGACTTGTCGCTGCCGTGGACGATCACGGTCGGCGCAATGATGGCGTGCGCGGTAGCGGGACACGGCGAACTCGGACAGATTCTCGCGATTCCGGTCGGGATCGGTTGCGGCGTGCTGATCGGTGTCGTCAACGGCATCCTCGTTGCGCTGCTGCGCATTCCGTCGATGATCGCCACGCTCGCGACCAATGCGGTCGCGCAGGGCATCATGATCGTCTATACCGGCGGATCGTCGCCGCAGGATTCCGCGCCACAGGTGATGCGATGGCTCGCCGCGGGCTGGCTCGTACCGGGCGTGCCGAATGCCGTTGCGCTGTGGGTGGTGATCGGCGGCGCCACGGTGTTCCTGCTGTCGCGGACGATCTTCGGGCGCACGCTGTACGCGATCGGCAATACGGAGCGCGCCGCGTATCTGTCCGGCATCAATACGCGGCTCGTGACCGTGGCCGCATTTGCGGTGTGCAGCGGGTTCGCGGCGTTCGGTGGCGTATTGCTGGCCGGCTATGCATCGAAGGCAGCGCAGTCGATGGGCGATGCCTACCTGCTGCCGGCGATCGCGGCAGTCGTGCTCGGCGGCACGTCGATTCTGGGGGGCCGAGGCTCATACCTCGGCACCGTGGCGGGCGCGATTCTGATCACGCTATTGCAGTCGATCCTTTCAGTCGCGCAGATGCCGGAAGCGGGACGTCAGATCATCTACGGCGTGGTGATAGCGGCGATGCTGCTGCTTTATGGACGCAGCAAGCGGGAAACGTAGGCCACGCCCACGCTCATCCATGCGCATCCACCCACGCGCGCGCCCAATCGAGGCCTGCATGGTGGGCTTCTTCCTCGCTATCGAATAATCCGAGAATGCCCGATGCTTCGACCAGCTTGCCGCCCCGGGTGATGGTTCCGCTCGCCGCATAGCGCCCCGGTTGCAGGATGCCCTCGCCTTCCTGCTGAAGGATGGCATGCCCCCACAACGTGTACCCGTCGTAGTCGCTCGTTTCCATTAGCGCACGACCTCTGCGGTTGCGGCGCGAGTGGGCATGCGATGCGCATTCTCTTCGAGTGTCATTAACGGCGGAATCTCCGACATGTCCGGTTTTACCGTCGGCGTGGTCTGCTGCATGTGGCGCGCGGTAGCAATAGTCATAGCAATGACGACGCAAAAAATATAGCACCGGTTAGCGCTTCAGTGGTGGCGACCAACGGGGCTTCGCGCATGGGATGGTAGTCGGCGTAGCCAACGGTTCGATTCGACGAAGGAACGTTTCGTGCGAGCGCTACAGCATCCCCGGTTTCCGACGATCAACCGCATGCACTCTCCCCCCGACAAACGCAGCTCGTCCCGCGCCGCACAAGGTAGTACGCCCGCTTCATCGTCGCAGCCTGCCCGCTCATGGGCCGCCGATCTCGGACCGGGGCTGGCAAGTCTCGGTTGCGATAACGACCCTAGCGGCATCGCCACCTATTCACTCGCGGGCGCGTGGTACGGCTACGACATGCTGTGGACCTGCATACTGTCGTATCCGTCGATGGTTGCGCTGCAACTGGTCTCGACGCGTGTCGCGGCCGTCACGGGACACGGCCTGACGGCGAACATGCGCGCGCACTATTCGCCGGTGTTCTTCTATTTCGCCGTGGCGCGCTTCGTGATTGCGAACACGCTGAACATCGCGGTCAATGTGATGGCGATGGCCGTAGTCATCCAACGCTTCACGCATGGGCCGCTTTGGCTGCTGATACTCGCATGCGGTTGCACGTCGATCGCGCTGCAGTGGTTCATCCCGTATGCGCGCTATGCGCAGGTGCTCAAATGGTTGATGCTGCCGATGTTCGCGTATGTCGGGGTGCTGCTGATCGTCGATGTGCCGTGGCACACGGTCGTGCTGCGCTCTCTGGTGCCACACGTCGAGTGGAAAGAAGATTTCGTGACCATGCTGATGGCTGTGCTCGGTACGACGATGAGTCCGTATCTGCTTTTTTCGCAGGCCGAGCAGGAAGCCCAGGAAGAACATCGGCAGCACGAACAGCACGCCGCGCGCGGCGATCGACGTTCGTCGGAGCAGCTTCGCCGATTGCGCAACCAGACCTTGATACGCACCGCGTTATCGAGCGTGGCGGCTTCGTGCATGATGATTGCGGCTGCGGCGACGCTGCATGGCGCACAGACGCAGCCCGGCGAGCCCACGGAGCTTTCGCGAGCGCTCGAACCGCTCCTGAAGGGCTATGCCGGCCCCCTGCTCGGGCTTGCGCTGGTCGGCTCGGCGCTGCTCGCTCTACCTCCGCTTTCCGGTTCGGCCGCGCAAGCGGTCGCGAGTTCGTTCGACTGGCCCCGCGGCAAACAGCGTGATCGGCGCATTGCCGTTCTGCTCGTTGCGCTCGCGGCGCTCGGCACGCTGCTTGGTCTCGCGCTCGGCCTGTGGCGCGTCGATCCTGTCAAGGCGCTGTACTGGAGCGCCGTCGTCAACGGTATGACGATTACGCCCGTGCTGGTGCTTCTCGTGCTGCTGAGTGCGAAACGCGAAGCGGTCGGTGAACTCGTCGCGCATTGGTCGTTACGCGCGCTTTGCTGGCTCGCGACCCTGACCACCGGCGTGGTCGTGGTCGCGCACTTCGTGCTCGACGCGGTAGAGCGTATGTCGCGATGAGACCGGGCTACTTAACGCTTCGTAGATGATCTGCGAGGCGCGCGAACATCGCGTCGCACCGGTTCAGTTGCTCGATTGTGATGAACTCGTCCGGCTTGTGGCCCTGGTCCATGCTGCCGGGTCCACAGACCACGGTTGGAATGCCCGCCTGCGTGAACAGTCCGCCTTCCGTGCCAAACGCGACCGTTTCGTATTCTTTCGATCCGCTCAACATCGCGAGCAGGCGTGCCGCGTTGCTATCGGGCGAAGTCGCGAGTCCGGGATACGTATTCAGCATCTGCACACGGACATCGGTATCCGGCTGCACCGCCCGCATCTTCGGCAGCAATTCGGTTGCCGCGTAGCTTTGCAGTCTGTCCACCACCCTGTTGGGATCGAAGCCCGGCACGCCCCGCACTTCGAAATCGAACTCGCATTCGGCGGGCACGATATTCAGCGCGCGTCCGCCCTTGATGACACCGGTCTGCACCGTCGAGAACGGCGGATCGAAACGCGCGTCATGGTGTTCCGGCTGCGCGAGTTCGTCGCCGATCTGTTCCAGCCGGTGGATCAGCCGCGCCGCGTATTGGATCGCGTTGACGCCCTGCGGCGCGTACGCGGAATGACATGCCGCGCCCTTCACGTGGCAGCGCATCGCGAGCTTGCTCTTGTGGCCGAGCACAGGTTTCAATTCGGTCGGCTCGCCAATCAGACACATGCGCGGCTTATGCGCGCGCTTTTCGAGTTCGGCCAGCATCGGCCGCACGCCGAGACAGCCCACTTCCTCGTCGTATGAAAACGCGAGATGCACCGGCACGTCGAGCTTCAGCCTCAGGAATGCGGGCACTGCCGCCAGCACGGACGCGATGTAGCCTTTCATGTCGGCCGTGCCTCGTCCGTACAGGCGACCTTCTTTCTCGGTGAGACGAAACGGCTCCACGGTCCACGCCTGCCCCTCGACGGGCACCACATCGGTATGCCCGGACAGCACGATGCCACCACGGTCTCGCGGCCCGATGGTCGCGAACAGATTCGCCTTGGTGCGATCGTCGTTATGGAATAGCTCGCTTTCCACACCTAGATCCGCGAGGTATTGCTGCACGAAGCCGATCAGTTCCAGATTGGAGTCACGGCTGACGGTCGCAAAACCGATCAGCCGTTCGAGCAGCGTACGGCTCGCCAACTCACTCATCGCCGGGCACTCCGTAGCTCGGCGCCGCGGTGGGATTCAACGCGCGCGCGATGTAGTCCCGCATCTGCGGCCGATACGCTTGCCATAGCGCGTCGAGTTTGCCGATCGGATCGTCATCCGCCCAATCGACACGCAGATCGACGACCGGCCAGACGTGTGTATCGACGATCTTCAAAGCCGCCGAATGCACGGGCCCGGCTTCTCCGCCGGCTTCGACGGCAGCATGCATCGCGTGCAGCAGACGATCGGCGAGCGCGCCTTGTGCGCCCTCGAACGCTTTTACCATCGCGTCGATCACCGGCTTGCCGGCGAGCAGATTACCCGCTGCCACACACTGATTTCCCGCGACCGCGTGATGCACGCCGAGGGCTTCCTTGCCGGTGAACAGCGCGGTTCGACCCTCGCTGTCGACCACCGTGACCTGCCGGTATTCGGTCCATTCGCTCGCGCCTAGCGCCCGTTGGAGCGCAGCGTCCGGCGCGATACGCTCGCTTTCGAGCAGATCGAGAATCTGCGGGCCCAGCGCGGGCAGCGTCACGTTCTGCGTCGCCACCGCACCGACGCCCGCGCGCACCCACGGACACCTCGCACCCACCGCAATGCTCGACGAACTGATCGCGATACCGAGCTGACCGGTGTTCCCACAGCGTCCGACGATCGAGAATGTCATGGGTGGCTCCTTACGCCTGCAAGGGCGTCCAGTTGTCCGGAATCACGGCGATCACGTCGATTTCCATCAGCCATTGCGGCTGGCCGAGCGCGCTGACGCAAAGCCCCGTCGAAATCGGATACACACCCTTCAGCCACTTGCCGACTTCCTGATACACCGGCTCGCGATAACGAGGATCGGTAATGTAAGTCGTCGTCTTGACGATATGCGACAGGTCGCTGCCGGCTTCCTCCAGAAGCTGCCTGACGTTCTTCATCGCCTGCTCGGCCTGCGCGCGCGGATCGCCGAGACCGATCAGGTTGCCGTCGAAATCCGTACCGACCTGGCCGCGCACATAGACCGTATTGCCCGCGCGAACCGCCTGGCAAAGATCGTTATCGAGCGACTGGTTCGGGTACGTGTCCTTCGTATTGAACATGCGGATGCGGGTATGCGTAGGCATCAGTTCACTCCCACTTCTTTGGTCTTCGGCGCGTGCGATGCGTCGCACGCGGTATCGGGTGCATTCGCGCCATGCACGCCGCGCGCGTCCTGCTGACGCTGCGACGCGTCGCGATAGGCGAGGTATTTGCGCTGCGTGACGATGTGATCGGCGATGTGCTTTGCGTCGTGCCACACGCCCCAGATAAACGACGACGCGCGCCGAGACAACCAGGGCAGGCCGAGGAAATACACGCCAGGCTCCTTCGATACACCGCGCTGATGCTGCGGCTTGCCTTTATCGTCGAACGCGTTCACGTGCAGCCAGCTGAAATCGACCGCATAGCCGGTGGCCCAGATGATCGTGCTCACCCCCGCCTCGTGCAGATCCAGCTCCGGCAGCGGATGCGTGACGCACTCCGGGTCCGGTGGAATCAGCCGTGCGTCGGGGTCTTCCGGCAGGTCTACGCCGTTGCGCTCAATGTAGTCGTCGGCGGTGTCGAGTAGCGACATCAGATATTCGTCGCCACGCTTCAGATTGACGGCGAGGTCCGGTTCGAAGGTCACAACGCGATTCGCGAACGATTTGGTCGTGCCGACGAGCGTCATGCCGCGATGCGCAAGCCGGCGAAAATCGATGGTCTGGCCGCCGTACGCGCCGCTGACAGCGATGGTCACATGCTCGCGTCCCGGCACGGCGACTTCCTTGTCCCATTCGCCGAGCACACCCAGCCACCAGCAGAAATCGCGACCGCGATAGGCGCGCGGCGGACGGTCATGCGCACCGACGGACAGATAAACCTTGCGGCCCGCGCGTTGCAGTTCGTCGGCGATCTGCACGCCGGACGACCCCGCGCCCACCACCAGCACCGCGCCTTCGGGCAGTTGCTCGGGGTTCCGATAGTCGGCCGAATGAAGCTGCGTGAGCTCGAGGTCCTGTGGCGCGATGGGGGGAATGACGGGACGCTGGAACGGCCCGGTCGCAACGACGACGCGACGGGCTTCGATCGTGCCGTCGGACGTTGCGACCGCAAATCCTGCCCGGCCCTTCAGACGCTCGACGCTCGTGACTTCGACGCCGGTGCGGATCGGCGCATTGAACTTCCGCGCATAGGCTTCGAAGTAATCGGCGACCTGATCCTTGCCGGCGAAGCCATCGGGATCGAGTCCTTCGAACTCCATATTAGGGAAGCGGTCGTGCCAGGCGGGACCATTGGCGACCAGTGAATCCCAGCGGCAAGTACGCCAGCGTTCCGCGATGCGGTCGCGCTCCAGCACGAGATGGGGCACGCCGAGTCTGCTCAGATGCTCGCTCATTGCCACGCCAGCCTGACCCGCGCCGATGACCAGCGTGTCGATCGACAGTTTTTCAGCCGCCATGGCCTTCTCCTTCTAAAATGCGCTCTGGATTCGGGTCTCTCGGTCGGACAGAATGTACGCCGCGCGGCGGGCAACAAAAACTATATTTTAAAAATGCTTTGCATCGTTTTTCGCTATGCAAGCGACAATTGTCGAGCGACAATCGATTCGACCGAACACGGAGCAATTGATGGACGGCACCTCGATCCGCTACTCATTGCGTCAGCTAAGGTATTTTGTCGTCACGGCCGAAACGCTTTCCTTCACCGCCGCGGCAAAGCGGCTGCATATCTCTCAGCCGTCTATCTCCACATCGCTCGCGGATCTGGAGGAATCGTTCGGCGTCCAGCTGTTCATCCGCCATCACGCGAGCGGCTTGTCGCTTACGCAGCCGGGCCGCGATCTGCTCGGCCACGCTCGCAATCTGCTTCAGAACGCCGAAGAATTACAGCTGACCGCGACCGAAATCGATGGCGGCATGTCGGGCTCCATCTCGCTCGGCTGCATGGTGTCGCTGGCGCCGCCGCTGATGCCCGGCATCATCAGCCGCTTCGTGCAGGATTATTCGGCGATCACCTTCCGTACCACGGAAGCGCATCAGGACACGCTCTTGAACGGCCTGCACGACGGCTCGCTCGATATCGCGCTGACCTACAGCCTCGATATCACCGATGGAATCGCGTTTACCCCGCTGCTTTCGCTGCCACCGTATGTCATCCTGCCCAAAACACACAGGCTTGCACGGGCGCGCCAGGTGTCGCTGGCCGACCTGCTGCCCGAGCCCTATGTGATGCTGGATCTTCCGCATAGCCGCGAGTACTTTTCTGCGCTGTTCGACGCGGTCGGCAGCCGCCCTACCGCGGCTTTCCGCTCGTCACAGCCTGAAGTCGTGCGTGGCATGGTCGCCAACGGCTTGGGTTACAGCATACTCAACTTCCCGCTGAAGTCGACCCGGACTGTGGACGGCGAAGACTTCGTGATTAAACATTTCAGGGAGAGTGTCAATGCGACGACGCTTGGCATTGCGCTATCGGCCGCCGTCAAGCCGCGCGAGGTTGTGAAGCGCTTTTCGGCATTCTGTGAAACGTATATCCGGCGTCTGCACATCGGTTAGCAGCCCGGAAAGCGTCACTGCATAGCCATGTGCTATGCACTGCATGCAAAAACAATATTTTACCTAGCAATTTGGATTGTTAGATTGGTGCTCATCGGATGCAAACACTGATGGGGGGCCCCCTATGTCAGCCATTCTTCAGTCGACGGACACTGAGCTCGACATCGTTCACGCGCTGCGCGAGAACTGCGAGCGTCCGTTCGAGGATGCACACGCGATGCCGCCGACCGTCTACACGTCGGAGGCGTTTCTCGCGCTCGAACAGCGCGACGTGTTTCGCAATGAGTGGTTGTGCGTGGGCCGCGCGAGCGCGCTGGCACAGACCGGCGACTATCTGACCGCGCAGATCGACGACCAGCCCGTGTTCGTGCTGCGCGATGCGAGCGGCGCGTTGCGCGCATTCTCTAATGTTTGCCTGCACCGCATGTCGGTATTGCTCGAAGGGCGCGGCAACGTGCGCCGGATCGTGTGTCCGTATCACGCATGGAACTACACGCTCGATGGCGCGCTCGCGGGCGCGCCGTTGATGGATCAGCAGCCGGGCTTTTGCAAGGACCAATACAGGCTGCCTGCCGTGCGCTGCGAGACGTGGCAAGGCTGGATCTATGTGACGCTCAACGCGCGCGCGCCTGCGGTGGAATCGCATTTGTCCGAGCTGACGAAGCTGATCGCGCCGTACGGCATGGGCGACTATGTCGAGACCTTCCACGAAGAGCACGTGTGGGACACCAACTGGAAGATCCTCGCGGAAAATTTCATGGAGAGCTACCACCTGCCGATGCTGCATCGCGCAACGGTCGGACCGCACTCGAAGCTCGAAGAAATGGAATGTCCGCCGGGTTTGCCTGCGTTCAACTATCACTGGATCACCAAGGAAGCATCGCTGCCGATCGGCAACGCGCATCCCGCCAACACGCGCCTGCAAGGGCACTGGCGTCGTACCACCGCGCTGCTGGCGATCTACCCGACCCACCTGATCACGCTGACCCCCGGCTACTTCTGGTATCTGATCCTGCAGCCGCGGGGCGTCGGCCGCGTGCATATCCGCTTCGGCGGCGGCCTCGCGCCGGAATTCGTCGACGATCCGCGCGCCGCCGACTATATGGCGACGCTCAAGACGCTGCTCGACGAAGTCAACGCCGAGGACCGGCGCGGCGTCGAGGCGGTGTTTCGCGGCGTGCACGCTCCACTCGCGAAGCCCGGCCACCTGAGCCCTCTCGAACGGCCGAATTACGACTTCGCCCGCTATCTGGCGGGACGCGTGGGCGCGACGTGATTCGCAGCCCCACGTAGACCGCCAACACTCTGCCGAGATGCCCATGTCAAGCCAACCATTTATCTCGTTCGACGGCGTCAGCAAGTCATACGACGGCGTGCATAGCGTCGTCGAGGGACTCGATCTCGACGTCGGGCACGGTGAATTCGTTTCGCTGCTCGGTCCATCCGGTTCCGGCAAGACCACGACACTGATGATGCTGGCGGGATTCGAATCGCCGACCCGCGGCGAAATCCGCCTTGCCGGCAAGCGTCTGGACGACAAGCCGCCGCATCGGCGCGATATCGGCATGGTGTTTCAGAACTATGCGCTGTTCCCGCACATGACGATTGCCGAGAACGTCGCGTTTCCGCTGTCCGTGCGCAAGGTGAGCCGCAGCGAACAGAAAACGCGCGTGACGCGCGTGCTCGACATGGTGGAGTTATCGCATCTGGCGGGGCGGCGGCCGTCGCAGCTGTCGGGTGGCCAGCAGCAGCGTGTCGCGCTGGCTCGCGCGCTGGTCTTCGAGCCGAGCGTGGTGCTGATGGATGAGCCGCTCGGCGCGCTCGACAAGCGCCTGCGCGAAACCATGCAATACGAAATCATGCGGCTGCATCGCGAACTGTCGCTGACGATCGTCTATGTGACCCACGACCAGAACGAAGCACTGACGATGTCGAACCGCGTCGCCGTGTTTTCCGATGGACGCATCCAGCAGGCCGCCACGCCGACCGAGCTCTATGAAAACGCGGCAAACGCATTCGTTGCCAATTTCGTCGGCGAGAACAATGGACTGACCGGCCGCGTCAATTCCGACGGCGGCGAATGGGCCGCGATGCAGCTGGCCGACGGCAGCACGGTGCGCGGACGCCCAGGCGCCGGGCTCGCGTCAGGCGACGCGGCGGTGCTCGCGCTGCGACCCGAGCGCGCGCACATCGCCGCGACGCCGGAAGCCGTGCAGGAAGCGACACGGCAGAACATGAACATCGTGCACGCGCTGGTCGAGGAACTCGTCTACTGCGGCGATCATCATCGCGTACATCTGAAGCTCGGCCATGGCGAAAGCATGGTCGTCAAGGTGCCGAACACCCAGCACCATGATCTGCCCGCACTCGGCCGTCAGACCGCCGTGACCTGGCGACGCGACGACTGCAAGGTGCTGCCCGCGATGGCGGCCGCGCCGAAATCCTCCGCCGTGTCCGGCGGCGCCGACTATTCCACTGTTGCCGTTCCCTCGTCCGCCTCGCCACTTATCGCAGGAGCCAACTAGAAATGAAGACCACGTTCTCGTCATTCCGGACCACCCTCGGGGCATGCGCGCTCGGGCTGTTTGCCACGACCACGGTTCACGCGGCCGACACGATTTCCGTCGTCACCTTCGGCGGGGCGTATGAAGCGGCCGCGAAAAAAGCATGGTTCGAACCGTTCACCGCGAAAACCGGCAACCAGTTTTCCACCGAGTCCTACGATGGCGGCCTCGCCAAGTTGCAGGCAATGGAGCAGTCGAAGAACCCGACCTGGGATCTGATCGACCTCGAAACCAACGACGCGATCACCGCTTGCGACGAAGGCCTGATCGCCAAGTTCGACAAGAAGGCCCTCGGCAACACCAGCGACTTCCTGCCGGGCTCGATCAGCGATTGCGCCGTCAGCGCGATGGTGTGGTCCACCGTCTATGCGTACGACAGCAGCAAGCTGAAAACCGCGCCGACCACCATCAACGATTTCTTCGACCTGAACAAGTACCCCGGCAAGCGCGGCATGCGCAAGTCGCCGAAGGTCGCGATGGAGTGGGCGTTGATCGCCGATGGCGTGGCGCCCAAGGACGTCTACAAGACGCTCTCCACGCCTGCCGGCGTCGACCGCGCGTTCAAGAAGCTCGACACGATCAAGCCGAGCATCGTCTGGTGGGAAGCGGGTGCGCAGGCGCCGCAGCTGCTCGCCGACGGCGCGGTCGTAATGACCCAGGCGTACAACGGCCGTATCGACGACGCCGTGCACAAGGACAAGAAGCCGTTCAAGATCGTCTGGGATGCGCAGGTGTACGACTACGAATGGTGGGCCGTGGTCAACGGTGCGAAGCATGCCGACGCGGCGCAGAAGTTCATCGTCGCATCCTCGACGCCGCAGGCCTATGCGGACCTGTCGAAGTACATCGCTTACGCGCCGCCGCGCAAGGACGCCATTCCGCTGATCGACAAGGCGCGTCTGAACGATCTGCCGACGGCGCCGGAGAATTTCAAGCGTCCGCTGCAAATCAACGCGACGTTCTGGGCCGACAACGCGGATGCGATCAACAAGCGGTTCCAGAACTGGCTGACGCAGTAACGCCGGATCGAACGAACGTCACCCCAGAGATCGAGCACGATGAACACGCCGCTGCCATCCACCGCCCCTTTCGGCCGCGGCCCGCAGGCCGCGAACCGCGAGTCGTTCCGGGCTGCGCGCCGCAAGGCCGCGATGCGCGCATTGCTGCTGGCTTTGCCGTTGCTCGTCTTTCTGCTGGTGACGTTCGTTGCCCCGATCGCGAGCCTGCTCGCGCGCAGCGTGCGAAACCCTGAAGTGCGCACCGGCATGCCGCAGTTGAGCGCAACGCTGGCCGGATGGGACGGCGCGGGCTTGCCCGGCGAACCGGCCTTCGCCGCACTCGCGCACGATCTGAAGGACGCCAGCGAATCCGGCCAGCTCGGCAATATCGCGCGGCGCATGAATTTCTATCAACCGGAGTTCCGCAGCCTGCTGTTCAAGACGGCGCGTGCCACACGTTCGGAGACGCCGGCGCAATGGAAACCCGCCCTGATCGATCTGGATGAACGCTGGAACGCGCCGGAAACCTGGCGTCTGCTCAAGCGTGCGTCGATCTCGCCCACACCCGACTATTTGCTGAACGCCGTCGACGCGCAAGTCGCGCCCGATGGTTCGGTGACGTCCGTCGCGGCGGACAGCGCCATCTTCCGCGCGGCCTTTGGGCGCACGGTCACGATCAGTGCGACGGTCACGCTGCTGTGCCTGGTGCTGGGCTACCCGGTGGCTTATCTGCTCGCGACACTGCCTGAGAACCAGAGCAACCGGCTGATTCTGTTCGTGATCGTGCCGTTCTGGACCTCGCTGCTGGTGCGCACCACCGCGTGGTATGTGCTGCTGCAACCCGGTGGCGTGATCAATAGCGCGTTGCTCCGCTTCGGGATCATCAACCATCCGCTGCCGCTGATTTTCAATCGCACGGGTGTGTTGATCGGCATGACGCACATCCTGCTGCCCTACATGATCCTCGCGATCTTTTCGGTCATGAAAGGCGTGCCGCCCGTGTACATGCGCGCGGCGAAATCGCTCGGCGCGCATCCGGCCGTGGCCTTCGTGCGCGTATATATTCCGCAGACGCTGCCGGGTGTCGGCGCGGGATGTTTTCTCGTGTTCGTGCTCGCGCTCGGCTATTACATCACCCCCGCCCTGCTAGGCGGCGCCGGCGACGAAATGATCAGCCAACTGATCGCGTCGCAGACCAACGATCAGCTCAACTGGGGACTCGCGGGTGCGCTGTCGTGTTATCTGATCGCATTCACGGCGGTGTTCTATTTCATCTTCAACCGGCTGGTCGGTATCGACCGCTTGCGCTTCGGCTAACGCGCCGCGCAAACGCCGCTAGCTGGTTGTCGCTCATTCGGATAGTTGATCAACAGGCAGACTCAGATGAAAGACGGACGAACCCGGCTACTCTCGGAACGCATCTCGGGCGCGGGACTGCGCGTGCATTGCGCGCTGATTTTCTTTTTCCTCGTCGCGCCGATCCTCGCGATCGTGCCGCTGTCGTTCAACTCCGGCTCGTTCTTCTCGTACCCGATGCAGGGCTTCTCGCTGCGCTGGTACGCGCAGGCGCTGAGTTCGCCGGACTGGCAACGCGCGTTTGCGAACAGCATCGGCATCGGCGCGGCGTCGACGCTGATCGCGACGGTGCTCGGCACGCTGGCCGCGCTCGGCCTGAGCCGCGCGCAGTTCCCTTACCGCTCGATCATCATGCCAATCATCGTGTCGCCGATGATCGTGCCGATCGTCGTCGTCGCGGCGGGGTTTTATCTGGTCTTTTCGCCGCTCGGGCTGGTGAATTCGTATACCGGCGTCGTGCTTGCGCATGCCGCGCTCGGTACGCCCTTCGTGGTGATTACCGTGACCGCTTCGCTGCTGTCGTTCGATCAAAGCCTGCTTCGCGCGGCGTCGGGTCTGGGTGCGCAGCCGTGGGTCGCGTTTCGTCGCGTCACGCTGCCGCTGATCGCGCCCGCCGTCGCAACCGGCAGTGTGTTTGCATTCGCGACATCGTTCGACGAAGTGATCGTCATTCTGTTCATCGGCGGCCCGGAGCAGCGCACCGTGCCGCGGCAGATGTGGAGCGGCATCCGTGACCAGATCGACCCGTCGATCCTCGCCGTGGCCACCCTGCTGATGGCGTTCGCGATCGCCCTCTTCGCCTGCATGAACTGGCTGCGCAAGCGCGCGGCGGCGGCCAGCCGCTCGTTTGCCTGAGGCGACTGTTGCGCCAGTGTGATGGCGTGGACATGCGGCTTTATGGCGTCGCTCCGACCGTCGGGCGTTGCTAGCCTCTGTGCGGCGAAGCCGGAATGCCTGGCGCGGCGGTCCTTGACAGTTAGTTGCAGTTTTATTAAGAAAAACATTGAGCGCGTGAGTGCGTGACGATATGCTTCGCATCGCCGCTAAACCACATGCAACGACCAAAGGTCGGGAAGGAAACGACAACATGCGATTGCGACGCATCACCGCACGACGCTCACCCGTGCATGGCATGGGACTGTTCGCGCTGCAGCCGATCGCCGCGGGCGAACGGGTCATCGAGTACAAGGGGGAAGTGACGAGCTGGCGGCGCGCCGCTGCCCGTCAGCGAGCCGATGCGGGCCACACGTTCGTATTCGGTCTGTCCGATGGACGCGTGATCGACGGCAGCCGAGGCGGCAACAGCGCGCGGTATCTGAACCATGCGTGCGCCCCCAACTGCGAGGCCATCGAAACGGGCGACCGGGTGTTCATTCATGCGCTCGCCACGATCGCCCCCGGAGAGGAGCTTTTCATCAACTACGGTCTGTCAGTGGACGGTGCGGTCACCGACGAGGTTCGCGCCCAGTACGCGTGTCATTGCGGTGCACCGGCATGTCGTCGAACCATGCTGGGAAATGACGGGTAGTCGTCGTAGTGCTGCGGCCGGCCAGGCACAGTCAGGTCATTGCTGACGTTCAGACGTTGCCCTGGTCGGTCGGCACTCCTTGGCCGTTCGCACCTCAGCGGTCGTGAGCGACGCGTCTTGCAATAACTATTAAGTCGGCGGTTAAAGCAGCATGATTCACTGCCCCGGCGGATCTTTTACCTGGCCCTCTGCCGATGGGCCAGGCGTGTGGCCAGGGAGGTTACCGCGGTCGCCTGGTGCTGGAGGACGCATTCTTAACACCTGAAGTTCAAGCGCCGCATTAAATAATTCGTCGTGCAGATCCTTCGTCATCTCGCCTGAACGAAGCTGACGTTCGAGAATGAGACAATCAGTTTCGGTTTCGAGCTCGATATCCAAAAGACGGAGCGTCCCGGGCTGCGTAATATCTGGTTGCGCCCGGCCAAGCCCATTCAGCAGAGCATTTCTTATTTGGATGAACTTCGGCAGTCTTTCGCGAAGAAGCGGTGACAATCGTTGATAAAAATCGCCGTCATCCATCAGTTGCTTCATTGCGGAAGACTCGACTATCGCTGGGCCGTCTTTGGATGAAGGAACGGCAATATCGTTACCCTTCGATTTCAATTCCGCCATTTGTTTGAGTGACGAAATCTGACTCCTGATGGATTTGGCATCTTCGATTGCGGCAAGCAACGCACCGTCCAACCGTTTTTCTGTCGGATCGGACGCAAAGATCAGCGGCAAAACAAAGAACAGAACTGTCAAAAGAAGACTCAGAACTCCGACGAAAGTCCCCGCAAAAGTGAGCTTGCTGGGCAAAGACCATTTATTCCATTGTTCTTTTGTCGGAATCAGGAGCCAGTTTGGCATTTAAGTGCCCCTATTAGCAACTTCGTTACCGGGAGACGACTATCCGCCCTGGCTTCGAGGGTGAGTCTCCTGGCTATACGAAAGTATATTGCACGGAAGATAGCTCGCTGACCCGGTTCCAGACACGCGGCTCGACGACGTGACACGGATCGCCGACAATGTGCACTTCAAAACCATCAATAGCAAAAGACCGAAGGAAGGTAACAATGTCTATAGCGAACACCAGAGCCACTCCCTATTACGCGGTGATCTTCACGTCCATCCGAACCCCCGGGGACAACGGATACGGAGACATGGCCGATGCAATGGTCGAAGCGGCCCCAAAACAGCCCGGATTCCTGGGCGTCGAGTCTGCGCGGGAGGAACTTGGAATTACGGTTTCCTATTGGGATAGCCTCGAATCCATCGCCGCCTGGAAACGTGATTCAATGCATCTGGTAGCACAACAGGCCGGCCGGGAAAAATGGTACGAATCCTACAAAACCCGTATTTGCCTTGTTGAACGAGACTACGACTTCTCGAGAAGTTAGTTTGCTGCGCCTTGTCTGTCGACTGCGCGGCACACGCCCGCCAACTTTATCGCTCGCATCGCGTCTGCGAATTGCAGAAGATTGGCTTCCAGACAGAAGTTATACGGCTACCCATACACAGGCGCGCTCGCGCATCCGACAGCGGGAAAACGGAGTCTTGTGGATTCCGTTGAACGCGTTCAAGATCGAATGGCGCGCGTTTCGCACGCGCGGACACACCATTCGGCGGTTCTAAAGATTCGACATCACGGTGAGGGAGAACCCTATGAAAACACCAGGTCGTGTCCCCGCTTTCAGTCGGCGCACCATACTCAAAGCAACTGCCGCAACAGCCGCACTGCAATTGGCGCCGCCCTTCATCATCAAGGCGCGCGGCGAAGCTCCGTTGCGAATCGGCATGGTCGATCCGCTGACGGGCGTTTATGCTGCAGTAGCACAGAATGAAGTGACGGGCGCACGGCTTGCCGTTCAGCAGATCAATGCCCAAGGCGGCATTCTGGGACGACCCTTGGAGCTCATGGTCGAAGATTCGGCAAACGACGTCGGCACCGGCGTGCAGAAGGCGCGCAAGCTGATCGAACGCGATCAGGTCACGTTCCTCATCGGCGACGTGAACTCCGGTATCGCCCAGGCCATTTCTCAGGTCAGCAATGAGAAGAAGGTGCTGCATATCGTTTCGGGCGGCCACACCGATACGATCACGGGCGTCGACTGCAAATGGAACGTTTATCGCGTTTGCAACACGACCAGCATGGAGGCGAACGCCGTCGCGAACCTGCTGTTCACCAAGTACGGCAAGAAGTGGCATTTCATCACACCGGACTACGCGTTCGGCCACACGCTGCAGAAGGCCGCGGCCGCCGATCTGCAGAAGCTCGGTGGCACGATGACCGGCAACGAGCTCACCCCGCTCGGCACGACCGACTTCTCCGCCTATCTGATCAAGGCGCGCGCGGCGAATCCCGACGTGCTGCTCGTGCTCCCGCAAGGCTCCGACATGGTCAACTGCCTGAAGCAGATCGCTCAGTTCGGCATCAGCAAGAATATCCACGTTGCCGGGCTGCAGCAGGAGCTCGAATCGCTCGAGGCGATGCCGCCGGACGCGCGTGTCGGCATCTGGATGTTCGAGTGGTACTGGAAACAGCCGGGGGTGCCGGGAGTCGAGAAGTTCGTGGCCGACATCCGCAAGGTGAACGGCGGTAAGGTTCCCACCGCGCGTCACTGGTTCGGCTATACATCGGTGCATACCCTGGCCGCCATCGCCAACAAGGAAAAGACGCTCGACGCCAGAAAGCTCGCCGAAGTGCTCGGCGGCTTCGAATTGGCGGACGACGTCAAGTTGCAGCCGAACAAGTGCTACTACCGCAAGGGAGATCACCAGCTGATGACGTCGTCGTTCGTGGGCGAAGCGCTATCCCAGCCGGCCGGCGACCCGGAAGACCTGTTCCGCGTGGAACGCGTGATCGCGGGTGACAAGACCGCACCTCCCGAGAGTGAAACGGGCTGCAAGCTGCAGTGGCCCTCCTGATGGCGCAACCGCGCGGCGGGATCGCCGGGCGCGGTTCTCATTGCGCAAGCGGAAGCGAAGCACGGGCGCCACGGGCGCCATAACAAGAATGGTGGGCGATGACTGAACTGCTGCTCTTCAACGTCACCAACGGTCTGATCATCGGCGCGTTTTACGTGCTGATGGCGCTCGGGTTATCGCTCATTCTCAACCTGAGCAACGTCATCAACTTCGCTCACGGCGGCTTCCTCGTTGCTGGCGGCTACGTTGCCTATACGATCACGCCCTACGTCGGCTTCTGGGGCGCGCTGCTGATCGCGCCGCCGTGCATCGCGCTGATCGGCCTCGCCATCGAACGGGTGCTGATCCGGCGAGTCTATGGGCGCGACCCGCTCTACAGCCTGCTCCTGACGTTCGGCCTTGCCTTCATCTTCGAGGACGGCACCCGCTTCATCTGGGGCGCGCAAGGCAAACCGGTGACCATTCCGTCGGTGCTGTCCCAGCCTTTGAGCAACACGTTGTTCTTCATCACCGGCTATCGCCTCTTCATGGTCGTCACGGTGGCGGCGACGGTAGCGCTGCTTTTCGTCCTGCTACGCTATAGCCGACTCGGCATCCGTATCCGCGCCGGTACCCTCGACCTCGAAACCGTGGCAGCGCTCGGCATCAACGTGGGCAGGCTGCGTTCGTTCAATTTCGCCGTCGGCGCCTTTCTCGCCGGTCTGAGCGGAGTGCTCGCCGCCGGCCAGCTTGGCCTGGAGCCGACGATGGGAACCGGGCTCCTGATGCCGAGCTTCATTGCAATCATCGTCGGCGGCGTTGGCAGCCTCACGGGCACGCTGCTCGGCGGCCTGCTGATCGGCGTCGCCTCCGGCATCACGGCGGTGTTTGTGCCCGCGGCAAGCGAAGCGATCATCTACGTGCTGATGGCCGTCGTGCTGCTGCTGCGCCCCCGCGGCCTGCTCGGCGAGGAGGGCATGCTGACATGAGCGCAGCGCGACAGGCGAGGCA
Source organism: Paraburkholderia sp. BR10954 (assembly GCF_040965775.1). Lineage (NCBI taxonomy): Bacteria > Pseudomonadati > Pseudomonadota > Betaproteobacteria > Burkholderiales > Burkholderiaceae > Paraburkholderia > Paraburkholderia sp. BR10954. Next base: position 105,261 of record NZ_JBFRCK010000018.1, on the reverse strand, counting down.
CCGCAGACTGATCACGCTTGCGGCGATCTGGGCCGTGTTGCTGCTCGCCCCGTACTGGATGCCGCCGCTCGGAGGCTACACCGCGCTTGGCACACGGGTGCTCGTGCTGGGTCTCGCCGCGATGTCGGTGAATTTTCTGCTCGGCTTCACCGGCGTGCTGTCGTTTGGTCACGCTGCGTATTTCGGGTTGGGTGCGTATGGCGCAGGCCTCGCGCTGAAATTCATTGCACCGAGCACGCCGTTCGCTCTTCTGTGCGGAACGCTGCTCGGCGGGGTCGCCGGCGCGCTGCTCGGTGCGCTCTGCGCGAGGCGGCGCGGTGTCTATTTCGCGATGGTCACCATCGCCTTCGGACAGGTCTTCTACTACATCGCGTTCCAATGGAGTTCGTTGACAGGCGGCGACGACGGTCTGCGCGGATTTTCGCGCATGCCGCTTCACCTTGGCATCACGACCATCGACATCCTCTCGAATGCCGATGCGTTCTATTACTTCGTGCTGTTCTGCCTCGCGCTGGCGGTCGGTCTGATGGGCTTCATCCTGCGTTCCCCATTCGGGCGCACGATGATCGCAATCCGCGAAAACGAACGGCGCGCGCGCTTTCTCGGCATTCCCGCCGATCGCCATATCTGGATCGCTTTCACTCTCTCCTGCTTTTTCATGGGGTTCGCCGGTGCGCTCTATGCACTTCTGAACAACTTCGCCGACCCGCGCGGGCTGCATTTCAGCCAGTCCGGCGACTTCGTCATGATGGCGGTGATGGGCGGCATGCGCAGCCTGTGGGGACCGCTTCTCGGCGCCGCGGTATTCGTCGTGCTGCAGGACTACCTGTCGAGTATCACCGTCAACTGGATGTCGTTCGTCGGCATGCTGTTCATCGCGATCGTGCTGTTCTTCCCTCGGGGTCTGCTCGGCGTTCTGCGCCGCAGGAGCGAATCATGAGCGTTCTGGAAGTCACGCACGTGAGCAAGAGCTTCGGCAGCCTCGCTGCGGTACGCGACGTCTCGCTCGCGGTCGAAGCAGGCGAGCTGCGTGCCATCATCGGACCGAACGGCGCCGGCAAGACTACTTTCTTCAATCTCATCAGCGGTTTCTTCCGGCCGACCACGGGAACGATCGTGTTCGACGGACAGGACATCACGGCCGTCCCGGCGTATCGACGCGTCGCGTGCGGCATCGCCCGCACGTTCCAGATTACCGAGATCTTTCCCGCACTCACGGTGTTCGAAAACGTGCTCATCAGCGCGGAGGTTGCGGCTGGATTCCGCTTGCGGCCGTGGGTCGGCCGCGCCGAAAGAACCCGAGTGCGCGAGTGTGTCGAAGAAGCACTGGAACTCACCGGGCTAGCGGCAAAAAGCGGCCGGCTGACCGGCGAGCTCGCGCACGGCGACCAGCGCGTTGCTGAAATCGCCATGGCGCTGGCGCTGCGCCCTCGCCTGCTGCTGCTCGACGAACCCACCGCAGGCATGGGCGGCGAAGAGACCTACGAAATTACCCAGCTGATTCGCCGTCTGCGCAGCGGCGGCAAATTCACGATCGTGCTGATCGAGCACGACATGCGCGTGGTGTTCCATCTTGCCGACCGGATCACGGTGCTCGACCGGGGCTCGCTGCTCGCCGAGGGCGCGCCGGCGGAAATCGCGGCGAACGAAGTCGTGCAGGTGGCGTATCTGGGTGACGTGGCATGAACATCGCGCTCACCGCCGAGGAACTTCATACCTACTACGGCAAGAGCCACATCCTGCACGGCGTGAGCCTCGCGGTCGAGGAAGGTCGGATCACGGCATTGCTTGGCCGCAACGGCGCAGGGAAGACCACGACGCTGCGGACCCTGATGGGTCTGACACCCGCACGCCGGGGGCGCGTGACGATCTTCGGCGCGGACACGACACGCTGGCCGACGTTCCGGATCGCCGCGAACGGCGTGGGCTATGTCCCCGAAGGACGAAGAATCTTCGCCAATCTCAGTGTCGAAGAAAATCTCCGTGTACCGCTTGCGCGCAGCGGTCCCTGGACGATTGCGCGCATATACGAGCTGTTTCCACGGCTTGCAGAACGCAAGGAAAGCCGCGGACGTCAGCTTTCCGGTGGCGAACAGGAGATGCTGTCGATTTCCCGCGCGCTGCTGCTCAATCCCCGGCTGCTGATTCTCGATGAACCCTCTCAGGGCCTGGCGCCTCTGATCGTGCGCGAGGTGTTTCGCGTCGTGTCGCAGATGCGCGACGAAGGGATTTCGGTCCTGCTCGTCGAGCAGAACGCGCACATGGGGCTCACGATTGCCGATCATGCTTACGTGCTCGACGACGGCGGTATCGTCTATGCCGGCCGTTCACGCGACCTGGCCGCCGATGAAAGCCGGGTTCGCGCGTTGACCGGTGCGAGTGCCGAAGGTTGAAGAGAATCGCCCGCGTTTCGACGTAGCTCGGCCGCTATCCGCCTGCCCTCACCTTTTCACGCCGCCCTGCGCGCCTCGCGCGCAGCGGCCAGCGTGCCACGCAACCCTTCGAACGAGTAGAGAGCGAGGGCTGCCCAGATTGCGCCGTAGCCGATCGCGCGCACGGACCCGAACGGCTCGCCGTAGATCAGCACGCCAGTGAGGAGTTGAAGCGTGGGCGTCACGTACTGGATCAGGCCGAGCATCGAGAGCGGGATGCGTCGCGCCGCAGCCGCGAAGAGCAGCAGCGGCACCGCCGTGATAGGTCCGGCGGCGGCCAGCAGCAGTTGCAGCCCGAGCGACGCATGCGTGAAATGGCTCGCGCCGGCCATGCCGATTACCATCAGATAGACGATCGCCACGGGAAAGAGCAGCACCGTTTCGAGTGCGAGGCCTTCGAGCGCGCCGAGCTTTGCAGTCTTGCGCAACAGGCCATAGCCGCCGAACGTCAGCGCGAGCGCGAGGCTGATCCACGGCGGCGCGCCGTTCTGCCAGGTGAGCCAGGCCACGCCGAGCGCCGCAAGCGCCACCGCGCACCATTGGAGCGAGCGCATCCGCTCATGCAGGAAGACGAAGCCGAACAACACGTTGATCAGCGGATTGATGAAGTAGCCGAGGCTCGCCTCGACGATATGGCCCGCGTTGACGGCCCAGATGTAGATGCCCCAGTTGGCCGAAAGCAGCGCGGCACTCGCGGAGAAGCGGCCGATCAGGCGCCTGTCGCGCAGCGCGGGCCGCAGCCACGCCCAGTGGTGTCGCGCGACGAGCACCGCAAGGATGAACACGAGCGACCACGCCATCCGGTGGGCGAGCATCTCGAGCGCGGGAATCTGGTGGAGCGTCTTGAAGTAGACGGGAAAGAGCCCCCAGATGACGAAGGCGGAAAAGGCGTAGACGATGCCGGGATTCATGGTTGGTTGTAGTTGGCCGGTGCGCGGGGTCGGTGCGAAGGCGCGTCGGTGGCAAAGGTTTTCGCGCAGATTTTACCCGTGCGGTGCAGCCTCCGCTAAGCGCATCGTCGTCAAAAAGGCCCTGCTCTCGCCGTTCAGCGAGCTTTGCTTTTGCTGCCTACGATGTACATGTCGTCTTCGCAGAATGATGGAGCGACCTTGGCGGCGACAACGCGGTCCAGCTCGCCCTACGCGACGACGATCAGGGCAATCGTTTGGAGACAGCCATGCATTTCGACTACCAGCAGTTCCACATCGACGCGTCACCTCTCGATGAAGGCGGCCGCTACTACGCTCGCGCAAAGATCTACCGGCGCGCGTCGGCGAGTGGCGAGGCCGTCGAGGTAAAGTATTCGGGCGATCTCGGCGATTACCCCTCCGACGTGGATGCGATGGAGGCGGCGCAGCGTTGGGCGATGCAGTGGTGCGACGAGCACTCCGCTTAGGCTTCATTCACTATCCAGGTCTACGCTGTTCCGGTCCCGCTGATCCCTAGCAAAATAAGCGGCGCATAATGCATACATCCCTTTGTCAGGACGATGGAGGTGAATGTGACAACCTTTGCTATCGACGCCGTTCGCATCAACCCGGCGAACGACAGGTTCACCCACGTGCGTTGGGCTCCCGTCGATCCGTCGACGCGTGAATGGCTGTCCCCCCCTGCGATCGTGGAGGTGGTCGAAGTCGTCGCCGCGATCCGCCGGGGAGATGTCGTTTGGTCCCTTTTTACACTTGGCGGCACACGGTATCTCGGGCCAAAAATCGTATCTGTCTCTCACACCGACGGACCCGCCGGGATCGACACGGATGTCCCGGGCGATCATGTCGAAAAATGCATCGACGATTTGCCGCACCTTTGACGGCATACCTTTGAGGCCGTCGGGCAGCCGCTAGAATTGCGGTTTTAGCCCGGAATACGTCAATGTCCTTTGCCTCGCTTGGCCTGATCGATCCCTTGCTGCTTAACGTGCAGGGCCTCAATTACCAGACTCCTACGCCGGTGCAGGCCAAGGCGATTCCCGCCGTGCTCGGTGGCAAGGACGTGATGGCTGGGGCACAGACCGGCACGGGCAAAACCGCGGGCTTTGCGCTGCCGCTATTGCAACGGCTGGTGCAATGCGGCCCGGCGGTGTCCAGCAATCGCGCCCGTGTTCTGGTGCTGGTGCCCACGCGTGAACTGGCTGAACAGGTGCTGCAAAGCTTCATCGCTTACGGCAAAGGCCTCGACTTACGATTTCTGGCCGCCTACGGCGGTGTGAGCATCAACCCGCAGATGATGAAATTGCGCAAAGGCGTGGATGTGCTCGTTGCCACGCCGGGCCGTCTGCTAGATCTCAATCGCCAGAACGCAGTGCAGTTCGATCAGGTACAAACGCTGGTGCTGGATGAAGCCGATCGCATGCTGGATCTGGGCTTTGCGCGCGAACTCAACGCCGTGTTTGCCGCCTTGCCCGCTCAGCGCCAGACTCTGCTGTTCTCCGCCACGTTTACCGATGATATCCGCGCGATGGCGGCGAACATTCTGCGCGCCCCGGTCAATATCAGCGTCAGCCCGCCCAATGCCACCGCCAGCAGGATCAAGCAGTGGGTGGTGCCAGTGGATAAAAAGAACAAGCCTGACCTCTTCTTGCACCTTGTGGCTGAGAACCGATGGCAGCACGCGCTGGTGTTCGTCAAAACCCGCAATGGCGTCGATTACCTGGCGGCGATGCTGGATGAAGCGGGCTATGCGGTCGACACCATCCACGGCGACAAACCGCAGCCCGCGCGCCTGCGTGCGCTGGAGCGCTTCAAGGCGGGCGAAGTACAAATGCTGGTAGCCACCGATGTGGCCGCTCGCGGGCTGGATATCGACGACCTGCCGCTGGTGATCAACGTTGATCTGCCGATCGTGGCGCAAGACTACGTGCACCGTATTGGCCGGACTGGCCGCGCGGGCGCCAGCGGCGTGGCGGTGTCTCTCGTGTGTGCCGATGAAGCGCCGCAACTGGCCGCGATTGAAGCGCTGATCCGGCAAACGCTGCCCCGTAAAGAAGAACCGGGTTTCGAAGCCGAACACCGCGTGCCGCAAACCAGCGCGACGGGCCAGATCATCAAGAAGCCCAAAAAGCCCAAGACGCCCAAGGTACCGCAAGCCGCACCGGGCCCCATGCAGCCGCTCGGCAAAAAACCGCGCCGGCAAAGTGGCGAAAGCCAACGCAAGCCTGCGGCGCAGCGCGCTGCGGCCGTGGGCAAAGGCGCACGCTCGTCCAGCGGTAATTCATCGAGCGTGCAAAAGCCACGCAGCCAACCCGCCAGCAAGCCCGCTGCGGGTTCACGCAAGCCGGCTGGCAAGCCCGCTGGTGGCCGGGGCAAACGCCAACCCTGATCCGTTGCCGGGGCGACTGCGCGCTAAACTGGGTGCGTGCTATCGAAAAGTTCGGTGGGTCGAGCGCAAGACGATGAAATTCACCCGAATGATGATCGGCCTCGCCGTCACGTACCTTATCGTGTTAGCCGGAGTCGCCATCTTGCAGGATCGTTTGCTCTACTTCCCTCAGAAGGCCACGATCGAGGAGATCACCTCTGGCGGACTGCGCGCCTGGCCGACACCTGAGGCGTACCGGGGCCTCGTGGCGGAGCCGGACGGTTCCGCGCGCGCCACGGTCATCGTCTTTCATGGCAATGCCGGGCATGCCGGCCACCGCTCGTTCTATGCCGCAGCGCTCACCCGGTTCGGGCTGCGCGTGATTCTCGCCGAATATCCAGGCTACGGGCCGCGCACCGGTGCGTTAGGCGAAGCGAGTCTGGTCGACGATGCGCAACAAACCATCGCGCTCGCATATCGCCTCTATGGAGCGCCCCTCGTGCTGATCGGCGAATCGCTTGGGGCCGGCGTGGCGGCTGCGGCCGGCTCGCGCGAACGCGACAGGATCGCGGGCATGATGCTGATCACGCCTTGGGATCGGCTCGAGCACGTCGCCGCTCATCACTTTCCGTGGCTGCCCGTGAGGTGGCTGCTGCGCGACCGATACGACAGCGTGACCCACCTGGCGTCGTTCGATCGCCCGATTCTCGTCATGGTTGCCGAACGCGACAGCATCGTCCCTGCGCGCTTCGGCGAGGCGCTTTACAACTCGCTGTCCGCACCGAGAAAACTGATGATGGTGAAGGCGGCTGACCATAACGACTGGATTGGCCACGTCGACCAAACCTGGTGGCGGGAGGCGACGGACTTCCTGCTCACGCCTTCGCATTGAAAGATGAAGACGCCACCGGTCCCGTCCAGCTCGGAACGCATCTATGTTCTCGATGCGAAGAACCGGCCAGTCGAGGTGTTCGACCACGACGCGTGGTCGCGCTGGATGACGGAAAACGAACTGATCTTTCGCCGCACACTGCTGGACGACTACGGTGTGACGGTCACGACCCGCTTCCGTGGTGTGTCCAATCCGAAAACCGCGGAGGTTTTGCTGTTCGTAACGCGCGTCGCCGGAATGCAGATGCAAGACAACAGGAGCTACGGAGCACGTACGCTCAATGAGGCGCTGGAGCAGCATGAGCGCATCGTGCAGAAAATCCTCCGGAAAATGACGGGGCGGTGAACATCAGAGCACCGTCAGATGAAGCGTGAGTCGAATGGCATCGGCGAAACGTTCGCACTGGATGCCGCCCGAGGCTCATATGAAGCTCACGCCGCCATTGACGGGGATCGTCTGACCGGTAACGAAGCCGTTGCCGACGATCATTAGTACGACCTGGGCGACCTCGTCGACTTCACCGAGGCGTCCAACGGGAAGCCGTTCCGCGACGTTGGCGGCCTTCAGCGGCGCGGCCATTTCCGTGTCGATCGGTCCCGGGGCCACGGCGTTCACGGTGATGCCTTCGCGGGCCAGCCGCGCCGCATAACCGCGTGTCAACCCTTCGAGGCCGGCTTTCGAGGCGTTGTAGTGCACGCCCACCAGCCCAGCGCCGCGGGCAGCGGCCGACGACAGGTTGACGATGCGGCCCCAGCGCTGTGCGCGCATTCCGGGCAGCACCGCCTGCGTGCACAGAAACGCCGATTTCAGATTGACCGCAAGCGTTCGATCGAATTCGGCTTCCGTGAGCCTATCGATATCGACGATCGTTCCGGTGCCCGCGTTGTTGACGAGAACACCGACGACGCCAAGGCGGTTTTCCACCTCATCGATCATTGCCTTGACGTCGGACGCGACCGATACGTCGGCTTGCACCGCGATTGCACGGCCTCCCGCACTTTCGATTTGCCCGACGATCTGAGCAGCCTCGTTCACGCGTTGCCGATAGTTGACCGCCACCGCTGCGCCAGCCGATGCAAGCGAGAGGGAAACGGCGCGGCCGATTCCTCGCGATCCGCCGGTCACGAGGGCGACACGATCGTGCAAATCGGGCGAATGAGCGGGCATGGAAATCCTCCTGTCCTGTGGAACTATCAAAAGGAGCTGTGCTCGTGCAACGCGGCGTGCCGCTGCGTCGCGGTTCAAGTTACAACGTCACAGCGCAAACAGCCGCCCAAGATGAGGCTCGGAGTCCTCTACGCCGGCGAGCCGCAATGCGTGCCACGCCATCGCGTAGTTGCTCGAGATCACCGGCTTGCCGATCGCGGCTTCCAGCTCCGGAATCAACCCGGCAATGCGCAAGCTCGTGCACGATACGAAAATTGCGTCCACGTCACGATTGCGCGCAAGTCGCTCGACGCCAGTTCGCAACGACAATGCATCGATCCGCGCCACTTCGTTATCGTTCGCATGCTCGAACGACGCCATGCGCGTAATGCGATGACCACGCGACTCGATATAGTCGCGCATGTATTCGTTGATCGAACGCACATAGGGCGTAAGCAAGGCCGTACGCTGGACGCCTAGCGCACGAAGCGCCGCCAGCGCCGCGGTGATCGGCGTGGTGCACGCGGCGTCCGCACGCGCTTCGCGAATCCGCGCGAACACCTTGTCTTCCCCGATCACCATCGACGCGGACGTGCAGCCAAACGCCACCACGTCGATACGCTCGGCCGGACGGATCAGCGCGACCGCAGGTGCGATACGGTCCTCCGTTTCCGCTAGCCGTTCAGGCGTGATGTCCGCCGAGTTATACACACGGCTTTCGTAGAACGCCACGCCCTCCTGCGTCATCAAGCCCCGCCACTCATGCTCAATCGTATGATCGGTCGCGAGCACCACGAGCCCAATCGCGGCGCGACGGCAGATCCCGTCGTCCAGCGTGAAATCGAGCCTCGTGTACACGTCGTCATGCTGTGCAATCGCACTCATTTCGGAGTCGTCCTGTCTTGTCGCGTTCGGCTTCGCGAGTCTCTGCCGTCACTGCCTCTTAAAGGTAGAGGATCGAAGGCGCCTTTGTGTAACGGTTTATACGCAAATACCCTATACCGTCTCAACGCACCCCGGCTCCTATCATAAAAGCAGCGCATTTTGAGTCCGCGCTCCGGTGCAAGCCAGCCGTCACGCTGTTGACCTGGTGGGTATGAATCACTGAATCACTCGCAATCACCCCATTTCCGTCCGCTTTCCGATGTCACCGGGATGCCCGTGTGGCGGATCGTCCGATCCCTCTCACAAAAGGAGTCGCTAACATGTTTGCTCAGACGATTGGCTGGTCCGGTGCAGAGCGCGGCTCGCGGCGAACGACTGTCGCGGGCATCGCGGCCGCCGTGGCCCTGCTTGCGGGCATGGTTCCCGGTTCGGCGCTGAGCCAGGGCGCCACCATCAAGATCGGCGTGCCGGTTCCGCTGTCGGGTAGCAGTGCCAATGCCGGCACGGATATCGTCAATGGCGCGAAGCTCGCCGCCGCCAAGATCAACGCGGCCGGCGGCGTGCTCGGCAAGCAGATCGAGCTGGTGCCCGAGGACGACGCCTGCGATGCGCAGACCGCGGTGCAGGCGGCACAGAAACTCGTCGATGCGGGCGTTGTCGCGGTAGCGGGCGGCTATTGCTCCAGCGCGGCGCTGCCGGAATCGACGACCTTTCATCGCGCCGGGATTCCCTACGTGCTGGATGCGTCGACCAATCCGCAGCTGACCGAGATGGGGTACGACAACGTGTTCCGCACGATCGGCCGTGACGACCAGCAGGGCCCGTTCGCGGCAAGCTTCATGAAAGACGTGCTGCACGCGAAGCACGTGGCGGTGATCGACGACAACACGACCTATTCCAAAGGACTCGCCCAGAACACCGTGCAAGCGCTGAAGAAGGACGGCGTCGATGTGGTGTACGCCAATTCGATCACGCCCGGTCAGATGGACTACTCACCGACGCTCACACGGGTCTCCTCACTCAAGCCTGACGTGATCTACTACACGGGCTATTTCTCCGAAGCCGGCCTGATCGTCAAGGAGGCGCGGCAACTGGGTCTGAAAATGACCTTCATGGGCGGCGACGCCACCAATGACCCGACCCTGATGAAGACGGCCGGTCCCGCCGCCGACGGCATGATCATCACGACCGCCCCGCTCGCACAGTTCCTGAGCGGCGCGCACGCCTACGTCGATGACTATACGAAGGCGTACGGGCAAGGGCCGGGACCGTACTCGGTCTATGAATACGATGCGGTCGGGGTCACGGCGAAAGCCATCGCGGACGCGAAGTCGGCACAGCCTGCCGCGATCACCGCTGCTCTGCACAAGATCCAGAACTACCCGGGCGCGACCGGAACGATTGACTTCAATCCGAAGGGAGACCGCAGCAAAGCCGTGTACATCACCATCGTCGTGCACGACGACAAGTTCGAGCCCTACCAGAGGCAGGATGCGAGCGGACATTGGGTGGCGATGAAGTAGGCGCGCTTGCGCACCCCACGCCGTCATGAGCGACTTCTTCCAGTTCGTCATCGAAGGGCTGACGACCGGCTCGTTCTACGCGCTCGTCGCCCTCGGCTACACGATGGTCTACGGGATCATCCGGCTGATCAACTTCGCTCATGGCGACCTGTTCATGGTCGGCGCGTTCATCGGCTGGACCGGCCTGATGATGCTGGCGTCCGCGCATCTGCCGCTCGCCCTCGCACTGCTGATCGCTCTGGCGGCCGCCATGACGGTCACGGGCGCGCTCGGCCTGCTGATCGAGCGGCTTGCGTATCAGCCGTTGCTGCGCGCGCCGCGGCTGTCGATTCTGATCACCGCGCTGGGCGTCTCGCTGGCGCTGCAAAATGGGGTGCTGCTGATCTACGGTGCGGGCTTTCGCACCTATCCGCATGTGTTGAGCCAGGCGGGGTTCGAGCTCCACGGGGTGCAGATCACCTTCGCGCAGATCGGCATCATCGTCGCGAGCCTGGCCCTGATGCTGGCACTGTATTTCTTCGTTCATCACACGTTCCTCGGGACCGCGATGCGGGCGCTGGCCATCGATCAGGACGCCGCGCGTCTGATGGGCATCGACGTCGAACGCCTGATCCAGCTCACCTTTCTGCTGGGGTCGGTGCTGGCCGCCGTGGCGGGCGTCATGGAAGGGCTTTACTACACGCAGATCAATTTCTTCATGGGTTTCGTGCTGGGCCTGCGCGCGTTCACCGCCGCGGTCCTCGGCGGCATCGGCAACATCCCGGGCGCGATGGCGGGCGGCATCCTGATCGGCCTGCTCGAAGCCTTCGGCGCGGGCTATGTCTCTTCGCAATGGACCGACGTGTTCGTCTTCGGCGTGCTGATCGCCGTGCTCGTGGTCAAGCCGACCGGGCTGTTCGGCGAACGCGTCGTCGAGAGAATGTAGTCCATGAGCGCCCGTCAGGCTTCCGCGCGCTGGGCCAGGCCTGTCGGCGCTGCGCTGCTGGCCGCCGCCGTGGCGCTGCCCGCTGTCGCCAGCAACTATGTCGTCGATGTCGGCCTGACCATCGTCACCTATTCGATCCTGGGTCTTGGGCTGAACATCGTGGTCGGTTATGCCGGATTGCTCGATCTGGGCTACGCGGCCTTCTTCGCGATCGGCGCGTACACGACGGCGTTGCTGGAAACCCTGCTGCACTTCTCGTTCTGGGAAACGCTGCCGTTCAGTCTGGCGTTCACCGCGGTATCGGGCATCGTGATCGGCTACCCCACCCTGCGCCTGCGCAGCGACTATCTGGCGATCGTCACGCTGGGGTTCGGCGAAATTACGCGTATCGTCGCCACCAATCTCGACATCACGGGTGGCCCGAACGGCATCTTCGGCATCGCGAGCCCGAGCCTGTTCGGCTTCGAGATCAGTTCGCCGCAAGCGCTCTACGAACTGGGCATGGCGTTCCTCGTGGTGGTGCTCGTGTTCGCGATCCGGCTCGGCCGCTCGCGGCTGGGCCGCGCCTGGACCAGCATCCGCGAGGACGAGGCGGCTGCCGAGGCCGTCGGCGTGCCGACGCTGCGCGTCAAGCTGCTCGCCTATGTGATGGGCGCGTTGATCGGCGGGCTGGGCGGCAGCCTGTTCGCCGCCCGCTTCGGCACCATCGATCCGACCGGCTTCACGTATCTGCAATCGGTCACGATCCTGATCGTCGTCGTGCTCGGCGGCCGCGGCAGCATTCCGGGCGTGATCCTCGGCGCCATCATCGTCGCCGGCTTGCCGGAAATACTGCGGTTTCTCAACCTCTGGCGCATCTTCGCTTTCGCGATCGGGCTCGTGGTCCTGATGCTGCTAAGGCCGCAGGGCTTGTGGCCAGCGCCGTTGCGCCGCGTCGCGCCGGCGCGCAAGGGCGCTGACGCCGATCGGGCTCCCGTGCCTAGCCACGCCGTCACCGATGAGACCCTGCTGGAGGTACGCGACATGCAGCGCCGCTTCGGCGGCGTGCTGGCGCTCGGCGGTGTCAGCTTCGTGGTGCAGAGCGGCGAGATCGTGAGCCTGATCGGTCCGAACGGCGCCGGCAAGACGACCGTGTTCAACTGCCTGACCGGCGTGATCCGCCCGACTGGCGGCCAGATCGTCTGGTGCGGAGAACGGCTTGCCGGCGGCGCGCCCCATCGCATCGTCCATCAAGGCATGGCGCGCACCTTCCAGGGCATCCGCCTGTTCGGCCACATGACGGCCTTCGAAAACGTGCTGACCGGCATGGATCATCGGCTTCGGACACCGCTCGCCGCCGAGCTTCTGGCGTTGCCGTCCGCGCGCGCCGAGGCCGCGGACCATTCCACGGAGGGCCTGCGCTGGCTCGCCTTCGTCGGTCTTGCCGGCAGGTCGGGCGAGCGCGCCGCCGATCTGCCCTACGGCGACCAACGCAGACTGGAGATCGCCCGTGCGCTCGCCAGCAGCCCTCGCCTGCTGCTGCTCGACGAGCCCGCAGCGGGCATGAACCCCACAGAGAAACGCGCGCTGATGGAACTGATCCGGCGAATCCGGGATCATGGCGTGACGGTGCTGTTGATCGAGCACGACATGATGCTGGTAATGGGCGTGTCGGACCGGATCATCGTGATGGATCACGGCGTCATCATCGCCGAGGGCCCGCCCGCCGCGATCCAGGCGGACCCTCGTGTGATCGATGCCTATCTCGGCACAGCCGAAAAGGACGAGGCGAGCGACGATACCGCCGGGGAGAAATCGCTGTGGGACTCCTAGAAATCCGCGATCTGCGCGTCAGCTATGGGACTGTCGAAGTGCTGCACGGCATCTCGCTGGACGTCGCACAGGGCGAGGTCGTCGCGTTGCTTGGCAGCAACGGCGCCGGAAAAACGACGACACTGCGGGCGATTTCCGGATTGATCCGGCCGCGCGCGGGCAACATTGCGATGGATGGCCAGCGCCTGATGGGATTGCGCGCACATCAGATCGTGGCGCTGGGCCTGGGTCATGTGCCCGAGGGGCGGCGCATTTTCGGGGCGCTGACGGTGGAGGAAAACCTGCATCTCGGCGGCTATCTGATCCGGCGCGACAGTACGGCATTGCAACAGCGAAGGGATCAGCTGTATGCGACTTTCCCCCGGCTCGGCGAGCGCCGCAGCCAGCTGGCAGGCACGCTCAGTGGCGGCGAACAGCAGATGCTGGCGATTGCCCGAGCCCTGATGCTGCGCCCGCGTATCGTGGTGCTGGACGAACCGTCGATGGGACTCGCGCCGAAGCTGGTCCGCGCGATCTTTGGGATGGTCGCCGACATCTGCCGCGAAGGCACGTCGATACTTCTGGTCGAGCAGAACGCCCGCCAGGCGCTGCGAATCGCGCATCGGGCTTACGTGCTGGAAAGTGGGCGCATTGCGCTCGCGGGGTCCGCCCGCGAGCTGGCTCAGGACAGCCGCGTCCGCGCTGCCTATCTGGGGGGCAGTGCCATGTCGGCAGAGTAACCCGCCAACCGAGCCGCGCGAGCAAATCCTAATACAGGCTCAGGCCTGAGTTCGAGGGAGAACGCATGATGCTGAATTACCCTGCTGCCTATCAGTCCACCAAAGGCTCGGCGCTCGACGTCGACAAGACCTTCTATCAGCGCATCGCCTCACAGCACGACACCCGCACGCTGGTCGAATCGATCGTCGTGCCGATCCGTTCGGGGCGAGCGTGGACCGTGCCGGCCGGGCACGTGTTTCGCATCGTCACGATCGAAGGCCCGCAGGTTGCCGACCTGAACATATGGAACCGGCACAACCCGCGCGAGCGCATGTGGGCGTCGCGCACGCGCCAGTTGCAGCAGGCGCACGTGAGCACGTTCGACCGTCTGTGGTCGACGCTGCCATTCCTGCGTCCGATGGTGACCATCACCGACGACAGTCTCGCCGGCTACGGCGTCGACGAGCACGGCGGCCGTGTCCACGATCTGCTCGGCACGCGCTGTGACCCCTACGTGAACCGCATGCTGACCGGCGAGGATTTTCATTTCCACTGCCACTCCAATCTGACGCGCGCCATCGCGCCGTATGGGTTGACCGAGTACGACGTCCATGACGTGCTCAACGTGTTCCAGTGCACCGGCCTGAATCTCGACGACAAATACTTCATGAAGGCGTGTCCGGCGAAGAAAGGCGACTACCTCGAATTCTTCGCGGAGATCGACTTGCTGTGCGCACTGTCGACCTGTCCGGGCGGCGATCTGTCAGTGCCGATGTGGGGGCCCGACGCGCGCGATCCTCTGGAAGTGTGCCGGCCGCTCGGCATCGAGGTCTGGCAACTCGCGCCGCAGATGCTGGACGGGTGGACGCCGCCGGCTGTGGCTGCCTACAAGGGACAGCACGGAATGGTGCTGAATCAGCCGCAATGGAAGTGAGACTGCCGCAGCCCCCTTGTATCTCAGGACATTATGAAAATTATCGTGCTCGGCGGCGGGGTGGTCGGTGTGACGACCGCGTACCAGTTGCAGAAAGATGGCCATGAGGTCGTGATCGTCGAGCGGCAGCCTTTAGTCGCCGCGGAAACCAGTTGGGGTAACGCGGGCATGATCGCGCCCGGGCATTCCTTTGTCTGGTCCTCGCCCAGAGCGCCAATGATTCTGCTCAAATCGCTGGTGCTGAAAGATCAGGCGTTGCGCTTCAAGTTCTCGGCGGACCCGAGGCTTTACAGCTGGTCGTGGCGTTTCCTGATGGAATGCACATCGGAGAAGGCACGCCGCAATACCCTGCTCAAGCATCGGCTTGCCGCGTATTCTCAGCGAGTGCTACAGGATGTAGTCGCTGGGGAGGCCATCGAATACGATCGAAACGAGCGCGGAATTCTCTATCTCCATCGGACTCAGGAGGCGCAGGACCGCGGAATCGAACATATGAAACTGCTGGAATCCGACGGGCAAGTCATCAGGGTCCTCAGCCCCGATGAGGTGCTCGCGCTCGACCCGTCGCTGGCTTCGGCAAAAGACCGGATAGCGGGCGCCATTCACTGCCCGACCGATGAGACCGGAGACCCTGCGAAGTTCACCCGCGCCCTTGCGGAAAAGGTCGTCGCGCGTGGCGGTACGCTTCTGACGGATGCGACGATCGACGGCTTCGAAACCGCCGGGCAGGACATAGCAGGCACGAGAACGAGCCGAGGCCTTGTCAAAGGCGACGCGTATGTGCTCGCCCTCGGCCCCTATAGTCCGGTTCTCGCCCGACAGATCGGCATCGATCTTGCGATCTATCCGATCAAGGGATACTCGCTGACGATTCCGATCGATGGGCGGCCCATGCCACCCGCCGTTGCAGCGGTGGACGAGCACAACCTGGTCGCAATCTCGCGCTTCGGCGATCGGCTCCGGGTCACGGCAACAGCGGAGTTTGCTGGCTACGACACGAGCCACAAGCCTTCTGATTTTGCCTTCATGAAGAGCGTGACGCAGGAACTCTACCCGGCCGGCGCCAACTACGATCGCGCCGAAATGTGGGCCGGGCTGAGGCCGATGACACCAACGAACCTGCCGTTTTTTGGACGCAAGAAGTACCGCAATCTTTATCTAAACACCGGCCACGGTCATATCGGCTGGACGATGTCACACGGATCGGCTCGAATCACGGCCGACCTGATCGCGGGACGAACCCCGGCGATTCCGATGGTAGGGCTGCTTTGCGACTGAGGGCGGCACCACTCGGGCCCCGCCTCAGGCCCGACCGCCCAACCCTCGCATCCGCCGTGCGAAATGCGCACGCTCCGCATCGTCCATCAGCGCGAGGAACTGATCCGCTTCCATATGAACGAGTTCTTCATGATCGCCCGCCTCGAAGTAGACGTCGGGCTGGCCTGCCAGACTCGACTCCAGGTAGGTTTTCATGCCATACGCCATACAAATCGGCGGCACCGCTCCCGCATCGCAGTCCTTGAACAATTCGCGCAGTTCGACTTCCGTGGCGAGAGCAAGCCGGCGCCCGGTCTTGCTCCAGAACTCGGAGAGCTGCACGGCGTAAGTCGATGGCAGCACGGCGGCCACATAGCCGTGTTCGTCTTCGAGCAGCACGGTCTTGGCAAGGCGGTCACCCGGAATGTGCGCCGCGGCAGCCGTTTCGACACTCGAGTGGCTGTACGGATGACGCACGACTTCGTAGCGGGAACCCTTGCTGCGCAGGCACTCCTGCAAGGTTGGCGACATCGCCATGGCACACCTCCTGTCGAATATCTGAAAAGGAATGAACACTTGCGATCTTTTCAGAATAGTTCACGCACCGGCAATCCGCACGCCAAGTGGCGCAAACGCCTAGAATGAAAGCACGGTTTGTACCTTATAAGGGGCCGGCTACGTCTCGATCGATCACGGGTTTTTCGGCGAGACTCAGCCCAAAGGAGGCGCCCAATGTCAGTGATCGCACCCGACGAAAGGGCTGATTTTCTCGCCGTCCTGCGTCGGCACCATCTCGCCGAGTCCGACTTTGTCCTTCAGGAGACCGGAGCGACCGATATCGTCGACGAGGTCTACCCGCTGAGGGGCAGTGTCACCGTCGTTCGCACGTCATCACTGCGGGAACGGGAGTACCAGACCGGGCACGGCACCGCGTGGACCGTCGAATTTGAGAAAGACGTGATCCGGGGCGTATTTGGATGAGCGCCGACAGCCGACGATTTCCCCACTGGTGCGTCTCGGTTGCGGCCCGGCGGCTTGCCTCGGGAGCTATTGCGCCCGCGTTGAATCGATGAGCTCGTCGGCCTCGCGTTCCAATGCGTCGCCTTCCGCCGAACGTTGCGTGTGGCTGAGCAGCGTGCCCAGATTCCGCAACGTGCGTGCTTGATCCTGCCGCCAGGTCAACGGATCGTCGTGGGCGAGTTTGCGGTACAGATCCAGCGCTCGTCGCCATGCGTCTTCCGCTTCGCGCGGCCTGCCGGTGCGGCTGTAGAGTACGCCCAGATTGTTCAGTATCCGTGCCTCGTCAGGCTGGTACGCAACCGGCGTATCGCGCGACAGCGCGTGGACGATCCGCAGCGCGTCCTGGTAGGTCTGCAGCGCCTTGGCCGGCTGCCGTTCGAGGCGGTACAGCACGCCCAGATTGCCTAGCGTATGCGCCACGTCGGGCTCGTAGATCGCGGGATTTTCGCGGGCGAGCTGTTGACGGATCTTCAGAGCTTGCCGGTAAGCGTG
Source organism: Paraburkholderia sp. BR10954 (assembly GCF_040965775.1). Classification (NCBI taxonomy): domain Bacteria; kingdom Pseudomonadati; phylum Pseudomonadota; class Betaproteobacteria; order Burkholderiales; family Burkholderiaceae; genus Paraburkholderia; species Paraburkholderia sp. BR10954. The sequence continues at coordinate 87,947 of NZ_JBFRCK010000018.1, read as the reverse complement.
CTCCGCTTCCGGCAGCCGCCCGCTTGCGCTATAGAAGTTCCCGAGGTTATTCAGCGTGCGCGCAAGCGCCGGACGCCAGGCGGCGGGATTGTCATGTTCGAGTGCGCGCTGAATGCCGAGCGCTTCGAGATAGGCGAGTTCCGCGTCATGGGTGCGCTGGGTCGCACTGTAGAGGATGCCGAGGTCGTTGAGCGTCATCGCGACCGCGGGCCGGTACTTTGCCGGGTCCTGTCGGGCCAGCGCACGGTCGAGGGCGAGGGCTTCGCGCCACGCGTCTGCCGCATCCTGCAGACGCTGCGTGTCGCGGTACAACGTTGCGAGGCTATCGAAGGAGTTAGCCACTGCGGGACCGTAGACCGAAGGGTCCGCGCGCGCGAGCGCCCAGTAGATTTCGAGCGCGTGCAGCCATGCGGCTTCGGCTTCCTTCTGCTGCTGCCGCATCACATAAAGACTGCCAAGCTTGCCGAGCGTCCGCGCGATGGACGGCTGCCATGCGGCGGGACGCTGTTGCGCAAGCGTCCGATACTGGACCTGTAGCGCTCGATACACCGGCTCGGCACGCTCGGGCTCGTGCTGCACGAGCAGCGTGTCGGCGAATGCGGTGGCGATGTCCTTATCGTCGGGTTGCAGCGCATGGGCATGCTCCAGGTACGGCAGCGCGTTCCATGGCATGAAGCGAAGCAGTTCGACGCTCGCCGCTTCGTAGTTGCGCGCGGCGCTTAGCTGGGAGGTACCGGTTGCCGCGGCCATGAGCCGCATCAGCAACGCAGAGGCGCGATCCAGATCGAGACGCCTCACGGCGGCGGCGGCCTGCAGTTCGGTGGGGGCCGTGCTGTGCGTGATCGACAACCTGCGCAGCAGCTCTTCATAGCGTGCGTTCCATTCCGAAGCCTCGGCTCTGAGGTCGATATCGGAGCGCGTCCTGATCTGCGATGCGAGGCTTTCGAGGATCGGTTCGAAGTTGTTGAGCGCGGCTTCGTTGGTGGCTTCGTCGTGATCTGTCTGCGAGAAGATCGCGTGCAGCATCGTGTTGGCCGCTGTCGCCAGCGCGGCACGTTGCTCGGCGGAGAGCCCGTCGTGCTTCACCGCGCGGTTCAGCCGTTCGGTGACGCGTGGGAGCGCGGGCGCGGAGACAGCGCAGCCGGTCCGCACTTCGAGTCCATCCTTGACGGCGACCTCGGAGAACGACGGCACACACGCACCGGACGCCCCCGCAGCGGCGCATGCGGTGGACAGCGCGGCCATCGCGATGCCGGACAAAATCTTGCCCGTACTCATTTCCAGTCAGGCCTACAGAATTACCGCTACAGCGTTGCGCGGCGCATCGCTTCGCCCGGAATGCCGCAATGCCGTCGCGTGCATTCATTCTATCGAATACAGTTAGCCTACATTCGCCCACTTGACGACGCCCATCGTGAACCTCGAACGCGGCCACACCTTCTCCTTTAGCCCCGACGGCGAACACTTCCTGCTCGACGGCCTACCGTTCCAGGTTCGCAGCGGCGAGATGCATCCAGCCCGCATCCCGTGCGAATACTGGCAACAGCGGATCCGCATGGCAAGGGCGATGGGGATGAACTGCGTCGCGTTGTACATCATGTGGAATTACCATGAGACGCACAGAGGCGTGTTCGACTTCCACAGCGGTAATCGCGATATCGAGGCCTTCATTCGCCTATGTCGATCCGAGCAGATGTGGGTGCTGTTGCGCCCCGGGCCTTACGTTTGCGCAGAGTGGGATCTGGGCGGTCTGCCGGCCTGGCTGTTGCGCGAGCCGGACATCCAGTTGCGAACCGACTCGGCCACCGATCCTCGCTACATGGCGGCGGTGGCTCGCTATATCGACGAACTGGTCCCGCGCATCAAGCCATTGATGAGCGAGCACGGCGGTCCGATCCTGATGATCCAGATCGAAAACGAATTCGGTTCGTATGCGAGCAATCCGGCTTACCTCGAAGAGCTCAGGCAGCTTTGGCTCAAAGGAGGCATAAGCGGGCCGTTCTACACCGAAGACGGTCTCGCGCAACTCGAACGCAATCACACCACGGTGACGGGCGGCGCGATCGCGCTGAGCAACGGCAACGCAGCGCAAATCGCAACGGTGCGCCGCAATTTCCCCTCGGTGCCCGCGATGGCAGGCGAGGTGTATCCGGGGTGGCTCACGCATTGGGGCGAAGCGGGCTTCGCGGGCGTGGACTACGACCTCTCCAGCAGCTTGGCCACGTTCATGCAGGCGCGACTGTCGTTCAACCTGTATGTGATTCACGGCGGCACGAGCTTCAGCTTTTTTGCCGGCGCGAACGTGGACGATTCGGGCAACTATCAGCCCGACATCACGAGCTACGACTACTCCGCGCCGATCAACGAACAAGGCATGGCGACGCCGAAGTACCTCAAGTATCGAGACCTGATCGCCAGCTATCTGCCCGAACCGTTGCCAGCCATACCGGATGCCATCGCCACGCTTGACTGCGCAGGCGTTGGGGCCTTGATGCCAACGCTCTACGCGTCGATCTGGGACAACCTGCCAGCGGCACTGCCGCACGAGCAAGGCGTCGAACCGCAGTCGTTCGAACACTACGGTCAGGCGTTTGGCTTCGTGCTGTATCGCAAGTTTTTGCCAGAGCACGCGCGCGGTGTGCTGGATATCAGCGGCGTTCACGACTACGCGACCGTTTTCCTTGGTGAACAGTACGCGGGCGGCGTATCGAGAGCGCAACTGCCGCGCAGGTACGCGCAGTCGCTCCACATGATGCATCGCGCGCCGCTTGCCCTGCCTTCGGCGCGGCAGAATCAAGGGTCGAGCACGGACAGTCTCGTACCGCTGGAGATATTCGTCGAGGCCATGGGACGCGTCAACTTCGGACCCGCGCTCGTCGACCGCAAAGGTCTGCTCGAACCGGTCACGATGCAACACGTAGACGGCTCAGTCTCGTTGCTCGAGCAATGGGACGTCCACCTGTTGCCGATGGATGAAACGTTTATCGCCAACCTCAACGAAGGCTGCACGAACCCGAGTAGACCCGGTCTCTTTTTCAAGGCGAGTGTGCTGCTGACCGAAGTCGGCGACACCTGGCTCGACATGAGCAACTGGACCAAGGGTATCGTCTGGATCAATGGTCACAACCTGGGACGCTACTGGAACATCGGCCCGCAAAAGCGCCTGTATTGCCCCGCGCCGTGGCTCGTGCAAGGTCACAACGAGGTACTGGTCTTCGACCTCCATCAGATCGACGCGAGGCCGATTCCACTGGCCGATCGCCTGTACTAGCGCGCACGCCTTCTCCCCTTCACCGTTTCGCGGCGGCGACCGGCAGCAGTTCGAGCGTGAGCACTTCGCACGGCGCGAGTTGCACTGCATGCGGTACATCAGCGTCCAGTTGAGCGGGAATGCCGGAAGCCCTTGCACGCCCAACGCCGCGCGCTTCGAATCGGCCCGCCGCCCCATCCGGCAACTCCAGTTGGCACCGCAGGTCGAGCATGAAGCGTTGTGTGCGACTGTGAGGGTTGCGCAGCGTCACGATCGACTTGCGCGGCGCCCACGCTGCCCAACCGTAAGCCGCCTGTTCGTCCGGCGCGCCACCAATCCAATGGCTGTCGCGCAGGATGTCGCCGTTTTCGCGCGCCCATCTGGCGGCGCGCGCAAGCTCATCCCAGTCGTGCTCGCCCAGCAGCGCCGGCGTGATGTATAGCTCCTGCAATTGCGTGCCGGTCCCGAAGTACGACCACACTTCGTTGGAGAATGCGTGTGCCGTCGACGTATTGAGGCGTGGATTGCACTGCGCATAGAGCATGCCGTGCAGCATCAGCGAATTGAGCGGAAAGAGCGGACTGCGCTCCACGACGTTGTGATACGTCTGCGTGTCGCGGTAGGTGATCCAGCGCTCGCGGTTCGTGCCGCTTCCCGCCAGGCCATCGTCGCTGCCGCCGCGCCAGATGGAGTCGACATGGCGCAGCCAGAACGGCGACGGATGCGTACCTGTCGTGAGATTGATGAAGGTTTGGGGCTTGGCCGCGCGGATGTCCTCGATCAGTTGAATCGCCGCGTCCCAATCGCTGTCGAACAGGCTGCCAGGAAACACCCTGTCGGCATTGCCCGTGCCGTCGAACTTGAATTGATTGACGCCGCCCTTGTCGAGCATGTCCATCACGACCTCATGAAAGCGCCGGTAATACGTCGGACCCGACAACGCGAGACCGTTGTCGATGACCTCATAACCAGCGGCACGTCCTCGCGCTACGCGTTCCTGTTTCGGCGTACCGTAGCCGCCCCACGGCGAAAGCCATATGCCGGGAGCGGCGCCAAATCGCGCGGCAGCGTCGCGCAGCGGAACGAAGCCATCTGGAAATGCGTTGCTGAATTGCCAGCCGCCGCCAAGGTCGTCCCAGCCATCGTCGAACAGAAACGAATCGATTTGCACCCCGCGCACTGCATGCAACTCGTGGCCGATCGTTTCGATGCGTTCGAGCGCCTGTTCCTGCGTATATGGCGTCAGGTAGCCGATGTCGCCCCAGCTGTTGTAGTGCAGAAACGGCCGATATGGGCGGGCGCGTTCCCGCTCCAGATAGATGCCGAAGTCGCGCCGAATCTGGCCGTCACTGGCTACACCTGCCACAGCCGAGTAGACCAGCGTTCTGTTTTTCTGTAGAGGCAACGCGCGATGCAGCGTAAAGCCAAAGGTGTCGCCCTCCACCTGACTTGTCGCCAGCGGATGCTCGAAGCCCAGATAAAAGTTGCCCGCAACGACCGGCGTGCCCTTGCGCTCAGGACTGGCCTTCGCGCCAGCAGCGCGCGTCTGCAGCAATGACACGGCGGTGATCGCTTCGTCCCGAAGAAGCGCCGTAATCGCAAGTTGGACGCGCAGATATCGTGACCCGTCGCGTTGCTCGACGCTCCATTGCACCTTTAGGCGTCCATGAGTATCGACCAGGGAGATGCTCGCGCGCCGCCCTGCGATTCGTTCGCCCAGGCGGGACGCACGCGGGTTGGGATCGACCGCCGCGTTGCTCACCGGCGCAACGACCTTCATCTCGGCCAGGCCCGTGGTGGTTCCGTCAGCGAGCGTGAGCGTGAACGGCGCGATAAGGAGCAGCGTGCGTTTGCGCTCGCAATCCATCAGCGAGAAACCGGCGAGACGTTCGTTCTCGTGCGTCCAGCGCAATGCAATCGCGTCATTGCCGAATGAGGAGAGATGGCCCGTCGTCTGCAGCACGGGCATGCCGGTTTGCGTAGGCAAAGCATGGTTGGCGCGCATGGAGCACCTGTCTCGGGCCAGAGCAGCAGCAAATAGCGTAACGGCAAAGGACCTAGGTGTTCAAGGCACGGCGCGCGCGGGTGAAATTTTCTCATGGGGCGACAGACCGCTCACGCGCGAAGTGGGCGTGGACTGAAGCGACCTTGCTGGCCTGCCCGGCGTGCGGCACCGATCAAATCCGCGCAGGCGGGCGAGCCGGAGCGGGGAAACGCGTAGAAACGTGCAACCGGCAACGCGGGCAAGCCTTCTTCGCGACCCAGCAGGCGCAAACCTTCGACTCGCTGACTATCGGCGATGATGGTAACGGCAAAACCCGGAGCGCCGCGGGACGTCGCCGATGCCATCTTGCAGTTCTGTCGATAAGACTGGGGGCGGCCGTCAAGACTCGAGCGAAATGCATTCACTATGGAGTGCACGTTGTACCGCCGGCCGCGCGAGGACGCGCCGCGTCGATGCGGTCAAAGCCTGATACGTGTCACCCATCGGTAGGCCGCTGCGCATGGCCCGCCGATAAAGAACAAGCAGAAACGGATCGACGATCGTATAGCCGCACGGCAACGCGTACGAACACCCGTCGGTGAGCTTGCTTTCGATCTGCGCAAACGCTGTCTCAATCGTCTGTCGAGCGTGTGCGGAAACCGCGGCATGCAACGACACCTCTGCGACGAAGCGCGCGGGTCGCCAATAATGAATCGTCCGGGGTGATGTCTCGTTGACGTCACCACGAGCCTTCCTACCTTTCGCTGCTCTTGCCGCCGACGCCGACCTTGCCGCGCCCGACCTTGCGATGCGGCGCACTGGGGCGCAGCCTTTTCCTGGAACTGGCTGTCATCGTGACGTGCTCCGAAGGGTAGCGGGTCGTTCTGTCCAGTGCGGCTTGATAGGCGCGACGGCCTGGATCGTTGCACCTGGTAGCTGACATGACTGGCACCTCCTCGGAGAATTCTAGGCCGAAACAGCCCGGCGGTTATGCCGCCTTCCTGAGTACGGTGCGCGTCATTCATGACAACCCGGACCGCCGCACCCGGAAAGCCGGAAAAAGCTGTCGCCGCAGTCCGTCAGCCAGCGCCGTTGCACCCTCAGCGGCGATCCAGTCCAGGCGTCACAACGTTCGTTTTTCCGCAACCATGCTTTCGCCCAGCCCCGCTTCTTCCAGACGGCGGGAAGCAGGACTATACGTCCACGCCTCGACACATCGCCGCGGCCTCTTCCAAAAGGATGTGCAATCAAAGTGGACACCATTCATCGATATCGGATCGGCAGTGCGACCGTGACACGGGTCGCCGACCTCGTTCTTCCTGAGATTCCTTCGGCCTACCTGTTTCCCGATCGGGATCGCTCGATCCTTGCCAACGATCCGCCGCCATGGATCGGCCGCGAGAACGCCTCGCAAGACGGTGAGACGCTCGCGTTGAGCGTGCATAGCTGGGTCGTGCAGACAGAGGGCAAAACCGTCCTGATCGACACGGGTGCCGGCAACGGCAAGCATCGACCGCTGAACCCCGTGTTCGATCAACTCGATACGGCTTACCTGCAGCGCCTTGCGGCAGCCGGCGTCCAGCCGGCCGACGTCGACTTCGTGCTGATCACGCACCTGCACGTCGATCACGTCGGCTGGAACACGGTGCGCAAAGGTGACGCGTGGCGCCCGACCTTCGCCAATGCGACCTACGTGTTCTCGGATGCCGAGTACCGTTTCTATGCCGACGAAGCGCACGTGCAGACACCGAGCGCTGGCGTATTCGAGGACAGCGTGCAGCCGATTATCGATGCGGGCCAGGCCCTGTTGATCGACGCACAAAGCCAGCCCACGCTCGAAGGCCTGGGAGGATTCACGTTCTATCGAACCAAAGGCCACAGCTTCGACCATCTGTCGATCGGCTTCACTTCCGAAGGGCAGCACGCGCTGTTTTCAGGCGACGTCATGCATCACCCGATTCAGATAGCCAAGCCCGAGTGGAACTCGACTTTCTGCGAGTTTCCCGACGATGCCGAGCGCTCGCGGCTCTGGGCGCTGAACCACGCTGCGGACCGGCACTCGCTGTTCTTCAGCAGTCATTTCCCCGGAACGTCCGTGGGCGTGGTCGAAAGGCAGGCCGGCGGTTTCGTCTGGCTGCCCCGCTGAACCTCTGCACCAGAGAGCAAACATCATGGCAACCCAAGCACAGATTGAATCCCGCGACTTCATGATCCCGAGCGATACGCCCGAGATCGAGCTTCACATCCGCAACAAACGGCCGGCAGGCCGCACCGACTTTGGTGAAGCACGCACCGTGATGTTGATGCACGGCGCCACCTACGGATCCGGCAGCCTCTACGACACGCCGATCGGCGGTTATTCGTTTATGGACTACCTCGCTCGCGCTGGCTTCGATGTTTACGCCGTGGATGCGCGCGGCTATGGTGAGTCGACACGACCACCGCAAATGCGTGTCGCCGCTGCGCAGAGCGAGCCGCTGGGGCGTACCGAATCCGGCTTGCGCGACTTCACGAGCGCCGTGAACTTCGTGCTGCGCACTTCAGGCATCGCGCGTATCAATGTAGTCGGAATGTCCTGGGGCGGCAGCGTGAGTGGCGCGTTCACCGCCCGCAACGGTCACAAGGTTCGCAGGCTCGGGCTCGTCGCGCCACAGTGGGTCAGCGACAAGCCCGTCCCACTGGACCCAGGTGGCCCGCTGGGTGGTTACCGGGTGGTGCGCGCGGCCGATGCGCGCGAGCGCTGGGTCAATGCCGCCCCCGAGTGGAAGCGCAGCACACTGATACCGGATGGTGGCTTCGAAGCATGGCTCGACAATACGGTTCGCACGGAGCCCGACGAGGCGTTGCGCGAGAACCAGTCGATCCGTGTCGCGAACGGGCCGATTCAGGACATTCGCGAGTACTGGGGAGCAGGTAAGGCGTTTTATGACCCGGGCCACATCGAAGTGCCGGTCCTGCTGATTCATGGAGAATGGGATGTCGACGTGCCGCTCGCGCTTGCGCAGGATTACTTCGCGCATCTGAGCGGGTCGCCGGACAAGCGTTGGCTCGAACTGGGCGAAGCAACCCACATGCTCATGCTCGAGAAGAACCGGGGGCACGCATATCAGGCATTGGTCAGCTTCCTGAGCGAGGCTTGATGGCGGCGCAAGCGTACCGGCGACCGACGCTTACGACACGCTTTCGGCGCCTGCGTCGTGCGAGAATGCCTCAGCACATCGCATGCATCCTCGCACGACGCAAATATCCATATCGACCCGCGACCCGCATGCATCCCAATCTGACAGGACTAGTGCATGGATAAGCTGGCCGCGATGCAGACCTTCGTTCGTGTCGTCGATTCAGGCACCTTTACGCGTGCTGCAGACCTCATGAATGTGCCCAAATCGTCCGTCACGCGCCTCATACAGGAACTCGAAAAAGAACTGGGGGTGCGGCTGCTGCAACGTACAAGTCGTCAACTCACGCTGACGCAAGAAGGCCAGATCTATTACGAGGGCTCGATTCGCGTGCTTGACGAGGTTGGCTCGCTGGATGGCAGCGTCCTGAGCGCAACCCGTTCGCCGAAGGGAAAAATCAGGGTGGAACTGCCCGGCTCGTTGGCGTACCAATTGGTCGTCCCGGCCATGCCGGACTTCTTTGCGCGCTATCCCGATGTGCAGGTCGAACTGAGCGTCGGTAACCGGTCGGTTGATCTCATCGCCGAGAACCTTGACTGTGTTCTGCGTCTCGGGCCATTACTCAGCGACTCCCTGATCGCGCGCTCGGCCGGTACGCTGCCGCTCGTGACGTGCGCGTCGCCCGCCTACATTCAGCGCCACGGCCTACCGCGCGAGCCCGCGGACCTCATGCAAGGCCATACGATCGTCCGCATGAATTCGCCGCGCTCGGGGCGAGACTTCGTCTTCCAGCTCCATCGGGACGAACAGTTCTTCGAAATCCACGGCAGTCATCGGTTAAGTGTCAACGACTCGAGCGCCGCGCTAGCGGCTGGACTTGCAGGGCTCGGCGTACTCACCACCTATGCGTTCCTCGTCACCCCGCACCTTCGCTCTGGCGCACTCGTGCGCCTCTTTCCCGATTGGCGCGGCGATGACGTCGCTGTGCACGTTGCCTATCCGGCCAATCGGCACCTCGCCTCCAAGGTGCGCGTATTCGTCGAATGGGCGATAGAACTTCTCAGGGCAAGCGAACCCGCGTAACTCTTCGGGTCGTCACAGAGACAATCGCTTGTCAGCCAACTCGCCAAATAAACGATGCCCACGCCCGCAACCGCCTGCACGAAGATGTAAACGTTCTTCGTAGCGAATAAGAATACCGCTTGCTGTGAAGCCGATGTCTGAATGTCGGAGCAACGGTGCGAGCCAATGACGTTCTATCGCCGACTGCGTCGTTGCGAAGACGAGTTGCGCGCATGCTCGACGCGCCGGTCAGGAAACAAGGTCAGCGGCCCATTACTTCTGATTATTGGCACTGAGCGGATTTGCTGCATATCAATAGCTACTACATGCCGCGGCACCGCTCTTGACGTTGGCTTCTTGTCGAATGATCATAGCCTCTGCTGCCTGCATCGAACTTCTGTCAGTCGCACCTTCAGGAACGTTGATACCGTGCGTAGTCATTGTTGGGAGACGTGTAATGACCTACCCGTCCCAATCCATTGTTCAATGGACGAAAGACAACGCGAAACAGCTTCTTCCCGATGCGGTTTTCCTCAGCTTGCTACATCGGAAGCGTATCGGGCGCTTCCCTAAGCTATTTCACCCCACAACCTACAACGAGAAAATCCTGCTACGTTGCTTGCGGCCGGACTCGCGATACAGCGCGTTGACGGACAAACTGACCGTGCGCGATTACGTCAGAGAAAAGATCGGTGAGAAATACCTTATCCCCATCATCTCCGCACCCTCGGACTTTACGCAGAATGTTTTCGACATGTTGCCGAATTCCTTTGTCATGAAGGCAAATCATGGAAACAATTTTGTAGAAATCGTCCGGGACAAGTCGCAGCAGAGTTTCGAACATCTCCAGCTTCTCGCCAGCCAATGGCTATCCACCAATTTCTACAGAAATGCGCGGGAACGGCACTACCGAGGAATTCAGCCACGCATTTACTTCGAGAGTCTGCTGCTCGACGAGCACGGCATGATTCCAGCCGACTACAAGGTTCACTGCTTTGCGAACGGATCGGGGCGACCTGTGATGTTTATCTTCGTGATCTCAGACCGTTTCGGAAGTAATACGCGCGGCGACACATACGACGCACAATGGAACCGTATCGACCTCGAGTTTGCTCCCTACGTTCGCAGCACGAGACCGGCACCGCGGCCGAACAATCTGGAGTTGTTGCTTGATACGGCGGCGCTTTTGTCCGAGGGTTTCGATTATGTACGCGTCGACCTGTACTCACCATCTGACCGGGTGTTCTTCGGCGAACTCACCTTTACGCCGGGGGCCGGCGTAAGTCCCATGCTACCCGATCGTGTCGATTATGAATGGGGACGTCTTCTGACATGATGTATGTGCGATAGCCAGAACCGCGCCCTGAGCTCCGGCTGGTACGACGGTCACCCGGCTGCCGAAGATGCGCGGCAGCTGATGGTCGTGACGGCGTTCCGCTTCATTCGCCTGGCGGCCGGCTGTGACTGCCAGGCCCATTAGCGGCATGCAGCTCTGTTAGTCGATGGACGCGCGCCCTTCACGGGCCAATTTTCGCCGCGAGCGTCCTTCCTCCATCAAGCCTTTTTAACTCGATCGGCGCCATGGGTTGCCGGGTGGTCTGTCGGTTTCGCCCACTTGTTCCATAAGCTCATATTACAATGCCGGGCTAAAAACGCCGCCCGGTACGGCGGCACACAGACCATCACGCTCAATGTCGACCCAGCTTTCGAATCCTCCGTCGCTCGCCTCGGCCTCCGACCAACCTGCCGCTGCAGGCATCGCATCACTCGGCTGGCTGCTACCCTTCCACGCAGTCGTCTGGACTCTCGCCGCCTGGCTCGCGCGCGGCAATCTGGACATCCAGGGCGACATGGTCGAGACCTACGTCTGGGGCATCGAATGGCAGGCCGGTTACGCAAAGCACCCGCCGCTTTCGTCGTGGGTCGCAGCGGCCTGGTTCAGCGTGTTCCCGCATACGGATCTCGCGTATTTCGCGCTGTCAGCGGTGAACGTGCTGGTCGGCCTCGCCGGGATCGTCGCGCTCGCCGGCCGCTTCGTGCCGCGCCAGATCGCGATCTTCGCCGGGCTTGCGATGGCGGTATCGCCGCTTTACTCGAATCTCGCCATCAAATTCAATCCGAACTCGATCCTGTTGTCGGTCTGGCCGTGGACCGCCTACTTTTTCGTCCGCTACGCGCAACCGGGCAGCCGCCTCGCGCGCAGCGGCGCGGCGCTCGGTCTCGGAGCGTGCGCGGCGCTTGCGGTGCTGGGCAAGTACTTCACGATCGTGCTGCTGCTCGGGCTGTTGCTGGCATTGCTCGCGCGCCCCGCATGGCGTGCGCGCCTCGTCAGCGTCGATTCGCTGCTCGCGGTGGCGGCCGGCGTCGCCGTGCTGGCCCCGCACGTCCACTGGATGATGGTCAATCATTTCCCGACGCTCGAGTATGCCGCGCAACGCACCGGCGGCACCCTGCTCGCCGCGGTCGGGCGCTTTGGCATCTACACCCTCGCGCAGATCGGCTATCTCGCGCTCAGTTTCGTTTTCGTGCTGTTGATGGTGCGCTCCCGCGGGGCTGCGCGGCTGATGGCGCTGAGCGTCGTTCGGCCCGCGTCGCACCCGGATCTCTGGTGGCTCGCGCTGGGGCCGCTGTTCGCCGTGGGCGTGCTGTCCGTGACCGGCAAGACGCAGATGGCCTCGGTCTGGGGCATGGCGCAGTGGTTCGCGATCGTGCCGCTCTGGCTTGCCGTGCTCGCGCAAACCCGCGTCGAGTTCGCGCCGCGGCGCGCGATACGCGCGATGGCGGTTTACTGGGCGCTGGTGCTCGCGGTGTCGGCAGTGGTCGGCTACACGGGGGCGCGGCGCAATACCGACGACGCGGCCGAGCCGCGCGCGGAACTCGCGGCGGCCGCGCAGGCGGTGTGGCACGAACGCACCAGCCGGCCGCTGTCGATCGTGGCGGGCTCGACGCATGAGGCCGCTTCGATGGTGTTCTATGACGGCGGCCGCGCCCGCTTCTGGGATCTCCACTGGCCGGCGGCAACGCCCTGGATCACACCCGCCGATTTCGCGCGCCAAGGTACGCTGATCGTGTGCCGTGGCGACGACTCGGACTGCATCGCGACTGCATCGTCGCTAAGCCATGCAGCGCCGGTTGCGCTCGAGGTGGGCAAGACCGCATGGGGACGGGAGTTGCCCGCGCGTCCCTACCAGCTGTTCGTGATCGTGCCGCAGTCGTGAACCACGCGCCGATCACGCCGGACCGCGGCCGGCCGCTCGTCGTCGATCGCGATGGCAATACGCTCGCAGCCCAACCGGGCGTATGGAAAGAGGTACCATGAGCACACCGTCGGACGCCAGGTTCATCTGTGCCTGAGCGTGTAACGTCTCTCTCGCCAGGGGGTCCTGCCATGATCGTGTATCACACCGTACCCGATTCACCGGTCATCGAAATAACCGTCGAAGGCAAAATCACCGACCACGAACTGCGCGAAGCCATCGAGCGCATGCGTGGTGATCTTGAACTGAACGGTAAGACCCGCGTGCTCGAACGCATCGAGCATTTCAGCGGCATCGAACCGAAGGCGCTGTGGACCGACCTGACGCTCGGCGTCGCCGTCGCCCGCAAAGTCACGCGCGCCGCCGTGGTGGCCGACGCGGGCTGGATTCACGCGTCGATGCATTTGGCGCGGTTCTTTACGAAGGCCGAAATGAAGGCGTTTCGCGTCAACGAGCTGGAACAGGCGCGCGCCTGGATCAACGCCTGAACGTCGTCTCAGCCGAACGCATTGAGCAGAGACCAGCACTGCCGCATTAGGGACACGCAGCGCCACCGGAACGAGAAGGACAACAGGAGAAGAGGAGCACATGACGAAGCGAGTGATTGTGACCGGCGGCAGCGGCCTGGCCGGGAAATGGGTCGTCCAGGACCTGATCGAGCACGGCTACGAGGTGATGAACGTCGATCGCGTGCCGATGGCAGCGCGCACCGCGCGCACGTTGATTACGGACATCACCGATGCGGGCCAGGTATTCAATGCGCTGGCATCGAGCACGGCGCCGGGGGAATTCGCCAACGACCTCGAACCCAAGCCGATCGACGCGATCGTGCATTTCGCGGCGATCCCTCGCATCATGATCACGCCCGACAACGAGGTTTACCGAATCAACGTGATGGGCACGTACAACATCCTCGACGCGGCGTCGAAGCTTGGCATCCGCAAGGTGATCGTGGCATCGAGCGAGACCACCTACGGCATCGTGTTCGCGCACCGCGACCGCAATCCGGAATACTTCCCGCTCGACGAGGAATATCCGGTGGACCCGATGGACAGCTACGCGACGTCCAAGGTGATCAACGAAGTGACGGCGAAGGCGTTTCACGCGCGCACCGGCTCCGACATTTACTGCTTGCGTATCGGCAATGTGCTCGAACCCAGCGACTACGCGAAGTTTCCGGAGTGGCTCAAAGACCCGGCACTGCGCAAGAGGATTGCGTGGAGCTATATCGACGGCCGCGATCTCGCGAGCGCGTGCCGGCTCGCCATCGAAAAGGATGGCCTCGGCTTTCAGGTCATGAACGTCGCGGCCGACGACGTATCGTCCGACGTCCCCACAGCGGAACTGCTTCAGCGCTATTACCCGGGCGTGCCGCTCAGAAAGCAACTCGGCGAATTCGAGACTCTGCTCAGCAATGAGAAACTCAAGCGCCTTCTTGGGTGGAAACAGCAACACTACTGGCGCGACGAAGCGAAGAAGATCGCCTAGCAGGCATGGCGGGCCGGTACCCTGCCGGCCCGATCATGCCGTGCGAGTCTCGATGGTCTACCTTGCAACGACGCAGCCCGGTGCAATGGCGTCGTTTCTCGATCCGGCGCGGATCAGTGCTTATGCACCTTCTCCAGACTGTCCGCGCGATGCACCGCATGCTGACCGCTTTTCTCGCTTTCGACCTCGTAATGGGGGTCGTCCTTCGACGCGCTGACGACCTGACCCTCCAGTTCCGTATCCCTGATGATCCTGCGCACGACCGTGCCTGTCGTCACGCCTTGCGCAGTGTTCCACGTAACGACCGTGCAATACACTTGATCAACGGTTGAAATCGCGGCCCGAGGTCACGGCATCGACATAACCTGCGCGAATGACGAAGTCACCGAAGTGCTCGTGCTCGACGCGTTCGCTGGCGAAATGGCCGAGCGTCGTGTCGAGCGACTCGAGGATCGTCTGTTCCCCGACGTTCTCGCGATACAGGCGATTGAGTCTTTCCCCGTGAAAGCCGCCACCGAGATAAAGGTTGTACTTGCCCGGCGCGCGTCCCGACAGTCCGATCTCTGCGATATAGGGCCGCGAGCAACCGTTCGGGCACCCGCTCATGCGCATCGTGATCGGCACATCCGTCAGCCCGTGCTTTTCGAGCAAGGCTTCGATCTTCGTCACGAGAGACGGCAGGTAGCGCTCGCTTTCGGCCATCGCCAGACCACAGGTCGGCATCGCGACGCAGGCCATCGAGTTCAGGCGCAACGCGCTGTCACGAACGTGAGCGAGCAGGCCGTGTTCTTCGGCGAGCCGCTCGATTTGCTCGCGGTTCGCGTCGGGCACCTGAGCAATCACGATGTTCTGATTAGGCGTCAGGCGAAACGTGCCGACGTGCACGCGCGCGATCGCACGCAGACCGTCGAGCAGCGCATGGTCCGGCCCGTTGCTCAGGCGGCCGTTCTCGATGAACAGCGTCAGGTGATGCGCGCCGTCGTCGCCCGTCTGCCAGCCCAGTGCGTCGCCGTTCGTCGTAAAGGCAAACTGGTGCGCGTTTCCGAGTGCGAAGCCCAGCCGCCGCTCGATCTCGGCTTTGACCCAGTCGAGACCGAGATCGTCGATCGTGTACTTGAAGCGCGCGTGCGCGCGTTCCTTGCGGTCGCCGTAATCGCGCTGAACGCTCATCACCGCTTCGCAGGTGGCAAGCACCTGATCCGGCGTGACGAAGCCGATCACGTCGGCGAGCCGCGGATAGGTCGCCGCCGATTGATCGCTGCGGCCCATTCCGCCGCCGATCGCGACGTTGAATCCCTTCAATTCGCCGTGCTCGGCAATGGCGATAAAACCGAGGTCCTGTGTGTAGACATCGATGTCGTTGACCGGTGGAACCGCGAAGCCGATCTTGAACTTGCGCGGCATGTACGTCTTGCCGTAGAACGGCTCCTCGGGTTCCGGGCCCTCGATGCGTGTCTCGCCATACCAGGTCTCGCGATAAGCGTGCATGCGTGGAATCGCCTGGTCGCTGGCGCGGCGTGCGAGGTCATAGACAGCGGCATGGAGTGACGACAGATGCGGATTGATCGAGCACATCACGCCGCGGGCGTCGTCGCCGCAGGCAGAGATCGTATCGAGCTGCACTTCGCGCAGGCCCTGAATCAGGGGTCGCAGGTCGTCTTTGAGCACCCAATGGAATTGGACCGTTTGCCGCGTCGTCAGCCGCAATGTTTCGCCGCCGTTCGCACGCGCGAGCTCGTCGAGTTTGAGCCATTGCGCTGGCGTGCAGACGCCGCCAGGCATCCGCACGCGAATCATGAACTGAAACGCCGGTTCCAGCTTTTGCCGCCGGCGCTCGTCGCGCAGATCGCGGTCGTCCTGCTGATAGATGCCGTGGAATTTCATCAGCTTGGTGTCGGGATCGGCTACGGCGCCCGTCAGCGGATCGGCCAGGCTTGCGCCTATCGTGCCGCGCAACTGGTCGCTCGCGGCCTTCAGACGTTCGTCCGCACTCAGGCGTTCGACGGGCTGTGACAGGTCGCGGCTGCGATCCGGTTCGGTAGGTGGGTTGCTCATCATGTCGCTCAGTAGACGTCGCGCTGGTAGCGCCCGTCGCGTTGAAGCTGTTGAAGGTAGGCTTGCGCACATTCGGTATCGAGCGCGCCCTCGCTGCCGATGATCTCGAGAAGCGTGTGATGGACATCGGGCGCGAGGCGGCTTGCATCGCCGCAGACGTACAGGTGCGCGCCTTCTTCCAGCCACGCGAAGAGGTCATGGCCCTGCGCCTGCATCCGGTGCTGCACGTAGGTCTTCCCTTCGCCGTTGATGCGCCGGTCGCGCGAGAAGGCAACGTCCATCCGGGTCAGTACGTTGTCTTTCAGCAGCCGTTGCCACTCCGTCTGATAGAGAAAGTCGGTGCGGAAGTTGCGTTCACCGAAGAAAAGCCACGACCGTCCGTGGGCCCCGCGTGCTTCGCGTTCCTGCATGAAGGCGCGAAACGGCGCAATGCCGGTGCCGGCGCCGATCATGATGATCGGCACGTCGCCTCCGGGCAGCCGGAAGTTCGAATTTCGGTGTATGTACACAGGCAGCTGAGCATCGAGCTCGGTGCGCTCGGACAATTGGCCCGACGCTACGCCTGCGCGCGGTTCGCCGTGCAGTTCGTAGCGCAGCGCCGAAACGGTCAGATGCACTTCATCGGGTGCCGCGGCGAGGCTCGATGCAATCGAATAGAGGCGCGGCTGCAAAGGTCTTAGCGCGGCGAGGAAATGCTGCGCGTCGATGCCCTTGACGGGAAACCGCCGGAGCACGTCGATGATGTGGTGACCGCGCATGTAGGCGGTTCGCTCGCCGGCATGCGCATTGTCGACGAGACGTTCGAGCTCTGCCGCACCGGAAAGCCGTGCCCAATGCTCGAGAAAGCGTGGCGTGAGCGCAGTGACTTCGAAGCCCGCGCCGAGCGCATCGCCGAGTGTGGTGTCGTTGCCCTTCACGTCGACGGCTTGCGAGTCATCGAGATCGAGTTCCTGCAGTACCGCGCGAACCACTGATGGGTCATTCGTCGGCACCACGCCCAACGCGTCGCCCGGTTCGAAGCTAAGGCCCGAGCCTTCGAGCGATAGCTCGATATGCCGGGTTTCCTTCGATGATCCACGCCCCGTCAGCGCAATGTTTTCAATGACGCGGGCGTGAAATGGATGTTGCCTGTCGATGGCGGCCCGCCGTTGCGGCAACGCGCCTGCGGACGCGCGCGGCTCGGCGCCGGGCGGATGACCGCCTGCGGATAAATTGCTGCCCAGCAACGCCAGGATCTGCTCGATCCAGGCGTTCGCCGGTTGTTCGTAATCGACGTCGCAATCGACTCTCTGCGCGAGGCGCTCGGCGCCGAGCTCCTCGAAACG
Source organism: Paraburkholderia sp. BR10954 (assembly GCF_040965775.1). Classification (NCBI taxonomy): domain Bacteria; kingdom Pseudomonadati; phylum Pseudomonadota; class Betaproteobacteria; order Burkholderiales; family Burkholderiaceae; genus Paraburkholderia; species Paraburkholderia sp. BR10954. Next base: position 70,407 of record NZ_JBFRCK010000018.1, on the reverse strand, counting down.
GCGGTCGAGCCGCTTGCCCGCCTCGCAATAGTGTTCATAGGTCGAGTCTCCCAACGCCAGCACTGCAAAACGCATGCCGCCGAGCTTCGGCGCCTTGCGTCCTTCGATGAACTCGAAGAAGTCGGTGGCCGACTGCGGCGGATCGCCCTCGCCATAGGTGCTTACGACGACGAGGACATCCTGCTCGTCCTTCAACTGGCGAACCTTGTAGCTCGCCATGTCATGCAGCGATGCGGCGAGACCGCGTTGCGCCGCCTGCTCGGCGAGCGTGCGGGCGAGCGCCGCGCTGTTGCCGGTTTCGCTGCCGTAGAGCACGGTGAGCCGGCGTGCCGAAGTGCCGCCGAGATCGGCTTCAGCAGCCGGTGCGCGCGCTTCGGCTCGCAGTGTGCTGGCTTGATCGAACCCCGCCAGATATCCGCTGACCCAGACGAGTTGCCGGGAGTCGAGCGAGGTCGTGAGGGCCTTGATGTGTTCCCACTGGGCCTCGGTCAGCTCCGGGTCCCGAAATTCCGCAACAGCCATCTCTCTATCGACTCCAGACGTACGCTGCCCCGGGGTGTCCGCATGAGCGTGTCGCGCGGGCCTCGACAGGTCAGCTTGGTGATGAACCAACAGCCATTTTCCGGCACCGGTTATCCGCAGGCAAATGGATTATCATTGCAATTGAAAGCAAAAATTTTGATATGAAACGATGGATATCACGCTAGCTCGCACCTTTCTCGAAGTCTCGGCAAGTGGCAGCTTCATATCGGCCGCGGAGCGTTTGCACCTGACGCAGACGGCGGTGAGCGCGCGCATCCGCACGCTGGAGGAACAGCTGGGACGCCGGCTGTTCGTGCGCAACAAGGCTGGCGCCCGTCTGACGACGGCTGGGGAACGCTTCGTCCAGCACGCAACGACCCTCGTGCAGGTGTGGGAACAAGCTCGTCAGCATGTGGCGCTCCCGCCCGGACGCGAAGAGGGTGTCAGTCTGGGCGGCGAACTCAGCCTGTGGCATCCGCTCCTCGCCGACTGGCTCATCTGGATGCATCGCGAATGCCCGCAGATCGCCCTGCGCGCGGAGGTCGACAGTCCGATGCGTTTGCTTGACCGTGTGCATGAAGGATCGCTCGACATCGCTGTTCTTTACAACCCTCCGCAACGTCCTGACCTGGTTTCGGAACTGCTCGTCGAAGAAAAGCTGGTGATGGTGACGAGCGCGCCAGATGGCGCGATGGATCCCGCCCAGTATGTCTATGTGGACTGGGGCCCGAGCTTTCAGGCAAACCATCAGGCGGCCTTCCCTGAACTCGGTAGTCCACCCGTCTCCATTTCGCTCGGACCGTTGGCGCTGACTTATCTGTTGTCAGTTGGCGGATCTGGCTACTTTCGCATCGGCACCGCCGAGCCGTTTTTGCTGGACGGCCGTCTGCGCCTCGTCACGGGTGCGCCGGAATTCTCATGGTCGGCCTACGTGGTGTACGCGAGACGACAGGAAGGCAACGTTATCGACCGCGTCCGGCAGGGGCTGCGGGCCGTCGCCACTGCGTACGACGAACCGCGCGCGGACCACGAGGTGCGCTCACGGCCGACCGTTCGCGGTAGCAAGCGGCGGACGGATCGACAACTTTTCTAATCGCTACGACGTCGCTATTGCTGTCGCGAGTGAACTCCAGTCAATCGCAATATCGAGCGACAGTCCGCGAGTCAATTTGCGGCCAATCATTCGCAAAAACCGAAAGGCAATAGAGGTCCCATCGACATTCACCTGAGCGGGCGAATGTGCAAATCGCCGCACCGCTCGTTCCCCGTCAACCGCACTCTTCCACATAAGCCGGAGCGGAAAATGTTCGTTCGGCGCAGATCAAGCGACCTACACTGCAATTCGACGAAGCCAAAAAAATATCGCCAGACCTGACTGGACCTGAACGATCGGATTCCGATTTCGCTTTGATCAGGCGGAGTCCGCACCTGCTCCCCTTCTGTGTGGAGGCGCTCATGAAAAAGGAGAGGAAGACAGCACGTCAAATTCTGTCCGCGAACCCGCGGGAGCTGGTTTCGGTCGGACCCGACGACACGGTGCTCAGCGCGCTGCAGCTAATGGCCGACAAGGATGTGACGACAGTGCTGGTGCTGCAAGACAGCAATCTGGTTGGCGTGCTGTCCCAGCGCGACTACGCGCGCAAAGTCGATGTGCTCGGCCGCAACGCCGCCAACACCAAGGTTGGCGACATCATGACCACTCAGGTGTTTTATGTGACGCCCGAGCATACCTGCGATCAATGCCTCGCGTCGATGCACACGAAGCGGATCCGGCACCTGCCTGTTATCGAATCGGGGCGCGTCATCGGCGTGCTTTCCAATAGTGACGTGCTGGAGGAACTCCTGCAGGAGGACGAGCATTTCATCCGGGTTCTCGAGGACGACATGCTCCATCTGACCATCGATACCGGCGGCGCCTACTAGACAGTCGCGCTCGAATCAGACGAGGTGAAACGTGAGCACGCAATCAACCGCGGGGAAGCCTTCACCGGCGATCCTTTCCCGCTCGTCCGGCAAAGTGGCGTCCGCGCGCGATGCCGTGCGCCTGATCCGCGCCGGCGATACGGTCGCGACAGGCGGCTTCGTCGGTATCGGCTTCGCCGAAGACATCGCTATCGCCATCGAGGAACTCTGTGCGACCCGTGACGAGGATGCGTTAGTCACCCTCCCAAAGCCCCGCGACCTGACGCTGGTCTATGCGGCCGGTCAGGGAGACGGCAAGGATCGGGGACTGAACCACCTGGCGACGCCGGGCCTCGTCAAACGCGTCATCGGCGGACACTGGGGTCTGGTGCCGAAGCTACAGCGGCTTGCGGTGGATAACCAGATCGAAGCCTATAACCTGCCGCAGGGCGTGATAAGTCACCTGTTTCGCGACATTGCAGCCGGAAAACCCGGCCATCTTTCACGAGTCGGCCTCGGTACCTTCGTCGATCCGCGCTTCGGTGGCGGCAAACTGAACGAACGCACCACCGAGAACCTGGTCGAGTTGATGCAGATCGGCAACGAGGAATATCTGTTCTACAAGTCCTTCCCGATCAACGTCGCGATCGTGCGCGGCACTACCGCCGATCCCGACGGCAATGTGACGATGGAGCGCGAGGCGCTCACCCTGGAGGCTCTGGCGATCGCCATGGCCGCGCACAACTGCCACGGTCTGGTGATCGTCCAGGTGGAGCGAATCGCCGAAAGCGGCTCGCTCAATCCGCGACAGGTCAAGATCCCCGGCGTGCTGGTCGATTGCGTCGTGCTGGCGCCGCCCGAGAACCACCAGCAGACATTTGCCACACCGTACAGCGCGGCGTTCGCCGGCGAAATCCGGGTGCCCGCGAGCAGTGTGGCGCCGATGCCGATGAGTGAGCGCAAGGTGGTCGCGCGGCGCGCGGCAATGGAACTCCAGCCAAACAGCGTGGTGAATCTCGGAATCGGCATGCCCGAGGGCATCGCCAGCGTCGCCAACGAGGAAAGAATCCTCGACCTGCTGACGCTGACCACCGAGCCCGGCGTGATCGGCGGCATTCCGGCGGGAGGCTTGAACTTCGGCGCGGCGACCAATCCGCAGGCGATCATCGATCAGCCCGCCCAGTTCGATTTCTATGACGGCGGCGGGCTCGACGTCGCGTTCCTCGGCCTCGCGCAGGCCGATCGGATGGGTAACCTCAATGTGTCGAGATTCGGGCCGCGCCTGGCTGGTGCCGGAGGCTTCATCAACATCAGCCAGAATGCCAGGAAGGTCGTGTTTGTCGGCACGTTCATGGCGGGCCAGAGCCAGATTTCAGTCGTCGACGGCAAGCTGCGCATCCACCGTGACGGCACGGCCAGGAAGTTCATCGAGGAAGTCGAGCATCGCACGTTTTCTGGCCCGTATGCGGCGGCAGCGGGACAACCGGTCCTCTACATCACCGAGCGTTGCGTGTTCGAACTGGGCGCCGAGGGCATGGAACTCATCGAGATCGCACCTGGCGTCGATCTGGAGCGCGATATTCTGGCCAGGATGGACTTCGCACCGATCCTGCGTTCGCCGAAGCAGATGGACGAGCGGATTTTCCTGCCGGAACCGATGGGCCTGCGCTCGAATATTTTGCGGCTGCCGCTGGAAGCGCGCTTCATCTACGACGACGACAAGAACATCATGTTTCTCAACTTCTCGCGTCTCGAGGTGAAGCGTCCCGACGACATCGCCGCGATCCGAACTCAGGTATGCAGCGTCTGCGAACCACTGGACCACAAGGTTTATGCGGTGGTGAACTACGAGGGTTTCGTGTTGGACCCCGCGCTGGAAGACGCGTACGTCGAAATGGTCGAGGATATGGTGCAGCGCTACTACCTCGGCGTGACGCGCTTTACTACCAGCGCTTTCATGCGCGCCAAGCTGGGTGGCGCACTGACGCGGCGCGGGCTGTCACCTTATGTCTATGAAACGGAGGCGGAAGCGCAGGCCTTCCTGCGCGAGCAGTCGTCGGAGCGCTAGCGAAGCTGAAATCGACATCACATCGGCTTGTTGTCGCCACCCTGCAAGTGGAGCGGGTCCGGGCTCTTCTGGGTTGAGCGCAGCACGCCGGTGTCGTCGAAATAGAAATTAAACAGCAGGTACCACACGTTGTCTTCCAGATAGCGATAGCTCCATACCTCGCGTTTCAACATTGGGAAGTATGTCGTTTCCTCCGGGCGGCCGAAGTTGATCAGAACGTCATTCTTCGTCCACTTGTCAGGCTCCGCGCGGTAAAACTCGTTCGGCTGCAGCACTTGCCGGACGCGGATCACCTTGCCGGTCGGGTCGATGTCCGCGGCGACGGTGACTTCCCCCATGGGCTGCGTCGGCCACATCAGCCGCCGGGAACCGTCGGGCACCTCGTAGACCTCGCGCGGCTGCCCCATTCTGGCGACCACGGCCGATTCCGGTTCGCCCGCATGGAACGCCTCCCACGGCTGCGCGCAGGCCCCAAGCGCGAATACCGCTGCGCCAAGCAGCGCGACGCGTGTGTGACGGGCACGACCGAATGCCGATCGCGATGAATTCGATCGCCGGGATGTCATTGGGGACTCTACCGCCAAACTCCGGAGTCAGTGCCTGTGATGTAGCCAACCCATGTGATGGGCGTCGAGCCACTGGGTCATGGTCTCTTGCGGATGCGCGTGCCTGTATCGCCGCGCGAACACGAACGCGATGACCAGCAGGGCCGCCACCACCACTACCAGGCCGATCATTGACTGAGTCATGGCAGCCTCCTTTCTAGGTTGCGACCATGGTTATATGGTAGCCGATGCGCTCGATGTCAGGGCCCCGCCAGCCAGCGCAACTGCGGTCCCGGGAAGCCCGCGACCCACGTGCCGTTCGCGCTGAAATCCCAGGTCGGACCGAAGCTCGCCGGCTCGAGCAACTGTTGATCGGTGAGTCCGCTCGAGTCGGCCACCGCCGTGCCCGCGCCGACGCCCGCCGCCGCCCCTGAGGATTCGCGGTTCCAGAACACGTTCGCGGCGATGCGGCCGCTGTTCGTGCCCGCGATACCGCCTGTCGTCGCGTTCGCGCCCGGCGTGAGCCTGGACACGGCATACGACTCGCGGATGAAGCCCGTATTGGTGCCGACAAGCCCTCCGACAGTCGCGCCGCCGCTCAGGAATTCGTCTGCATACGATCGGGCGATCGCGCCATGGTTGGTGCCGACGAGTCCGCCGACTGTGCCTTGCGCACCGGCTATTGCCCGGCCGATCGCGAAAGACTGACCGATGCGGCCATCGTTCAGTCCGACGAGCCCACCGACCTGATCCGCGCCGGTGATGGCCACGCCCGCCCAGGAGCGCTCGATACGTCCAAAGTTCTCACCCACCAGGCCGCCGGCCACCGTACTCGTGTTGCCCGTCACATCGATGGTGCCGGTTGCGCCGACGTTCACCATGTGCCCGTAGTTGACGCCGGCCAGCAAGCCGACCGTTCCTCCCGATGAGGTCGCGACGCCGTCCGCCAGCGTGAAATTGCGCACGACGCCGCTCTTGCCGATCACGCCGAAGAGTCCGGTATCGGCCGCGGTCGAGAGATGCAGGTCCGCGGGCAGATGCCCCATGCCGTCGAACTGACCGGTGAACGGATTTGCGGCGGTGCCGATGCCGCCGAAGTCCGGCGCACCCGCGAATTCCAGCCCCCTGCTGCCCAGCGCATAGTTGCCGGACAGGTCGTTGTTCACGGCGCTCAGGTCCGCCATCGAGTTGACGAGCCGATAGGCCGTGAACTGCGTGACGAGCCCACTGAACGGCGCAGGGTGCCAGGATGCGTTGGTGCGCACGGTGCCGGGCGTGTAGCTGCCGTTCATGTCGTACAGGCCGCTGACGACGCCCAGGCTGCGTGACCAGTTGATCGTACCCAGATTGGTCAGGCTGCCGCCTTTGTCGAATCCATAGGTATCGGCGGACAGCGTGAGCGACCCTGCGCCCGTATTGGCGATGGTCGCCCGCGGTGCGATCGTCAGCGAGTGAGCCGCATCGAGCGTCAGCGAGGAGGCCCCGTGCCAGCGCACGCTCGCTTCGATCGCGATGTCCCCTTCACCGGTCGCACCGAGCTTGCCGTCCCCGCCATTCGCAATCACGGAGATGGTCGTGCCCTTGTTCAGGCTTGCGCCGAGCGTGTTGGCGGTCGGGACGTCCGCGATGAAGTCCCCAGTTGTGATGTTCCATGCTTTGGCTTGCACGTTGGCCCCGCCGAGCTTGACGTCTTTGCCTGACATATCGACCGTGCCACCGCTGCCGTCCGCATTGCGCGCGCTGATTTGCGCGCCGCGCGCATCGACGTTGCCGGAGTTGACGAGGACCCCGTTGACGGTCGTGTTCGCGACGAGCCATACGTGGCCGTCGCGCGTCGCGGTGCCGGTGGCGCGCAGCGCACCAGAATGACCCGCGAGCGCGAAGATGTTGCCGTCGGCCGCCTGCACGTTGACGATCGCCGCCCGCACCGTGCCCGAGTTCGTCACCGTGCCGCCGCTGCCCACGTCCACGAAGACTTGTTGATAGTTGCCGTCGTAGAGATGCGCCTGACGGCCCGTGGCGAGTTCGGCATTGCCGTTCGGCGCGTCGATCTTCCCTGCGTTCGTGACCTTGTTGGCCGATATCAGGAACACGTCCCCACCCGACGAACTAATCTTGCCGAGATTGACGACATCCGCCGTAGAACTGCCTGTATAGGCTGACCCACCGATCACGGGCGGGTTGAGAAAGACATCGTTGGGGACGTCGAGGGTCGAAGCGACGAAGCGCCCGCCCGTCGACACCACGCCGCCAGGCCCGATGAGCACGCCATGCGGGTTGATCAGGTAGATGCTGCCGGTGCCCTTCAGCGTGCCGTAGATCGCCGACACATCGTTACCCGTCACGCGATTGAGCGTCGCGCCGGTGCCGTTGTCGATCGACACCGTGCGGCGCGATCCGATCGAAAAACTGTTCCATTCGATGATGCCGCGCGAGCCCGCTTGCGTGATGCTGATGCCGGCGTCGTTCTGAGCAATGCTTCCGGAGCCGGCGACGAAATGGCCGCCCTGTGGCAGCGCCCCCGCCGCGCACGCGACGTGCGTCGTGAACAGTCCGGTCAGCGAAACAACGATGGCGAATGAAATTCGCCCGCTTGAATGACGACGTTGCGATGCACCTCGCCGCAGCAGAGGTGGCCTTCGAGTTCTCATACATCCCCCTTCCACGTTCGCGCGAAACGGTTCCGCCCCGTATGAAGACTAGCAGTTCGCCTCCTCGCCAGTTGCGGGCAATCTCAACGATTTGCGCCTTCGTGTAAGGCTTTTATTACCACCGCCTTCCACGTTGACGACGATTTCAATGCAAGTTTGAAATACCGTTATTACGATAGGTTATTAAACGACGGACCTCCAACCACCGTCGATCTCCGCAAAAACCCCGTCCGGCGGGCATTGCAGGCTCGCGACACCGCACGCGCCCCGACTTGCCGTCGAGTAGCGCGAACCTTGGCAGGCAGCGGCCGCGACCTGACATTTCGGTATACTTCCGGGCTTTCCCGAAACAATTATTCGCGGCCCCTCCCGCGCAGCGACCGCCGCTTGACCGGCGCGCCGCCTTCGCGCGACAAGCGCGTCCGCTCCACTCATCATGTCCGATCTCTCCACGCCATTCGGCGCGCCTCGCCGTGTCGTCAACATCAATCCGAAGCCGCTCGCCGTCGCGCTCGCGCTGGTCGTGCTCGGCGCGATCTATCTCGCGCAGACCGTCAGCGTAAAGCAGGCCGCGCTGTACGTGCTCGGCGCGCTGCTCGGCATCACGCTCTATCACGCCGCGTTCGGCTTCACGTCCGCATGGCGCGTGTTCATCGCCGACGGCCGCGGCGCCGGCCTGCGCGCGCAGATGCTGATGCTCGCGGTCGGCGTGCTGCTGTTCTTCCCGGCGCTGTCCGCCGGCACGCTGTTCGGGCATCCGGTGGTCGGCGAGGTGTCGCCCGTCGGCACCTCGGTCGTGGTCGGCGCGTTCATGTTCGGCATCGGCATGCAGCTCGGCGGCGGCTGCGCGTCCGGCACGCTGTACACGGTCGGCGGCGGCAGCACGCGGATGGTGGTCACGCTGATCGCGTTCATCATCGGTTCGGTGATCGGCACGGCGCACATGCCGTTCTGGTCCGCGATGCCGCATCTGCCGCCGATCTCGCTCGTGCAAACGCTCGGCGTGGTTTCGGGGATCGCGCTGAACCTCGTGGTGTTCGCGGCGATCGCCGCGCTGACCGTGCTGATCGAGAAGCGCCGTCACGGCCGTCTGGTCAGCGAGGTGGAGCGCGCACCGAACGCATCGCAGTGGCTGCATGGCCCGTGGCCGCTCCTCGCCGGCGGCGTCGTGCTCGCCATCCTCAACTTCGTGACGCTCGCGCTGTCGGGTCGTCCGTGGGGCATCACGTCGGCGTTCGCGCTGTGGGGCGCCAAGGCGTTTTCCGCAATGGGCGTCGACGTCGCGAGCTGGCCGGTGTGGAGCACCGGCCCGAACGCGGCCGCCCTCGCCGCACCGATCAGCCACGACATGAAGTCGGTGATGGACATCGGCATCGTGATCGGCGCGATGCTCGCCGCTTCGCTGGCCGGCCGCTATGCGCCGGTGTGGCGTCTGCCGCTGCGCTCGCTGATCGCGGCGATCGTCGGCGGTCTGATTCTCGGCTACGGCGCGCGTCTCGCGTACGGCTGCAATATCGGCGCGTACTTCAGCGGCATCGTGTCCGGCAGCCTGCACGGCTGGCTGTGGCTCGTCGCGGCATTTTTCGGCAACGTGGTCGGCACCAGGCTGCGTCCGCTGTTCGGCCTCCCGGTCGAGCGCGTCAAGCAGACGGGCTGCTGATCGGGCGGCTTCGGCCGCCTATCGGGCGGGGGCTGCGCTGCCGCCCCGCCCGCGCAGTTCCGGTCGAAAGTCGTCGCAACGAAGTCGAGTCTTCTACTGGGCGCCAGTCTGAAGCCGTCGCGCGAGCTCGTCGGCTATCTGCTGCGCGCTGTTTCTGACCGCCGTCTTTTCATCGCGACCGGACAGAACGACCTTCGCGGCGATCACGTACGGATTGAGCTTGATCACCGCGCCCGGCATATCCCTGCTCTTGCCCTCTTCAACACCTTCATAAAGCGGCGGCAACTCCGGCGCGACCAGGTTATCGCAGGAAACCGCGACCTGAAACTGGCTTTGGCCCGCGCCCATGCCCACCATCGCGCGACGCAGCCGGTTACCCTCGTCGACGCTGAGAAAAACACCGCGCACCTGCCAGCCGTCGTGAGGCAGCGGCTCACCCGGCGCTACGCGGCGCGCGTCTACTCCGGCCTTCTTCAGATCGTCCGTCAAGGATTGCGCCATCAGCGCGACGATCTCCCGCGCCCGCGCCTGCGGGTCCTGTTGCTGGCGCAGCGGACCCGCCGGCACCAGATTGCCCACGATGCCCCGCGCGCGGTGGCCCGGCCCGCTGTCAGGGGCGATATTCGCGGCGTCGAGATCGAAATCGGCGACATAGACAACCGGCGGCGCGACAGCAGCCGCGAGCGCTGCCGACGCATCCGCCGCCAGACATCCGTCCGCGCTGGCACACACATACGTCGCCAGACCGACCATTCGCATCCATCGAAACATCATTGCGCACCTCCGCGCTGATCGCCTGGTACTGGTTGCATGACAACGACGAAATACGCCGCTCACATCTTGGCTCTTCACCCATCTTAGGACTTTCGATCGTCTGCACCGCGATCCGAAAATCCTATACTGGGTCGATGCGGTTGGTGGCTATGCGCGTTGTCCGCGTATGCCTTGGCGCGAGTTCGACAAACGGAAAACAAAGCCATGCTGACGATCGACGACATTCGCGCCGTGCCGCTGTTCTCCAGCCTCCCCGACAGCGAACTGGAAACCCTCGCGCACACGGCCGCGGACCTGCATCTGTGCGCGGGCGAGTTCGCGGTTCATGAAGGTGGCGAGCGCGCGTTATACGCGGTGCTGTCGGGCAGGATGGAAGTCATCAAGACGTTCGACGGCATCGAGCGGACTTTGGGCTGGCGTCTGCCCGGCACGATCTTCGGCGAAGTGCCGCTTGCGCTGAGTTCGCCGTTTCCGGGCGCCTATCGAGCAGCCGAGCCTTCGCGCGTGATGCGCGTCGACGCGCCGCAATACTATGCGCTCGCGGCGGCGTCGCCCGAGGTGGCGTTCAAGATGGGGGCGCTCGCGCGCGAACGCATCGGCGGGCTGCAAAGCCTTTCCGCCGAGCCGCCGAAAGCGCGTGTGACGATCGTCGGCAACCGTTGGGACGATGCGTGCACGCTGCTGCGCCAGTTTCTCGCGCGAAATCAGATCAGCGCCGACTGGCTGGCGCCGGATGCGCCCGAACTGGCCGCGCGCTGGCCTGGCACCTGTCCAACGGAACGCGAGTGCCCCGCGTTGCGCCTCGTCGACGGCACGGTGCTGAGCCGGCCCGCGACCCGCGAACTGGCGGGACTGCTCGGCCTTCAAACGCAGCCGCGTCTGGCCGGATACGACACGGCGATCATCGGCGGCGGCCCCGCGGGGCTGGCTGCCGCGGTGTACGGCGCGTCGGAAGGTCTGCGCACGCTGGTGCTGGAGCGCGAGGCGCCGGGTGGACAGGCGGGCACGTCGTCGCGCATCGAGAACTATCTCGGCTTTCCCAATGGCGTTTCCGGCGACGAACTGGCAAGCCGCGCGCTGCAACAGGCACGGCGGCTCGGCGCGGAAATCCTCGTGACGCGCTCGGTCGAGCGCATCGATGTAAAGACGCGGCGGATTCATCTCGACGGCGGCGACGCCGTACACGCTCGAACCATCATTCTCGCGACGGGCGTCACGTGGCGGCGGCTTGCCATCGACGGCTTCGACCGCTTTATCGGCAAGGGGATCTACTACGGCGCGGCGCGCAGCGAGGCGAGCGCAACCCACGGCCTCGATGTCCATCTGATCGGCGGCGGCAATTCGGCCGGCCAGGCGGCGTTGTTCTTCGCCAATCATGCGCGCAGCGTGACGCTCGTCGTGCGCGGCGATTCGCTCGAAAAGGGCATGTCGCGCTATCTGGTCGAACAGCTTGCGGGCAAATCGAATGTCGCGGTGCGCTTGCGCTCGGAAGTCGTCGGCGCGCATGGCGATACGCATCTGACGGCCATCGACATTCGCGATTCGACGACGGACGCAGTAAGCCGGCACGACTGCGGCGGCCTGTTCGTCTTCATCGGAGCCGATGCGCAGACGGAATGGCTGCCGTCCGAAATCGCGCGCGACGTACGCGGCTATGTTCTGACCGGCGACGACGTCGTCAAGGCCGCACGCTGGCCGCATCATCACCGCGATCCTTATCTGCTCGAATCGAGTGTGCCTGGCGTGTTTGCGTGCGGGGACGTGAGGCTGAGCCCTGTGAAGCGCGTCGCTTCGGCCGTCGGCGAAGGCAGCATGGCGATTGCTTTCGCGCACAGGTATTTGCAGTCGGACGGTGCGTGACTTCGTTGCTCGGTCGCTATGTGTTCGCAGGCAGCGCGGCGCGTTCCAATACCGTCATCGGGCCTAGCCTTTCGATCACGTCCAGTTGAGCCGCGTCACGCACGAACAGCGAACCCGCAAAGCCGAGCGCGTTGACCGACACGCCTTCCACACGCTCTTGCGATCTCGGCACGAGCAACATCCAGCGCCGTGTGACCAGCAGGTTGTAAGGCGCCGCATGACACCACACACGATCGATTTCGAGCGCGCCGACACCCGCCGCTTCGAGCAGCGTGCGATAGCGGGACAGCGCCAGCTTCGGCGCATCCGCGCGCGTCAGATCATCCGCGTCGAAGCGCGCGAACGCATGCCAAAACGGCAGCTCCGGCACGCGGTCCTGCGCACCCAACAAGGGCTCGATAGGCACGGGCGGATCGGCGTCCCCGAGCGGCAGCGGCACGATCTGCAGATGCTTGTGCGGCTGGCTCGAACCCGCCTCCGTGCCGGCGTTGTAGAAGCCGATGCCGTCGAATTCGGCCATGCACGCGAGCAGCGCTTCGAAATCGGCAAGATCGAGCAGCGCTTCCTGCGGTTCGAATTCGCGCGTGACGATCAGCAGATGATGATCGATCACGTTGAACTTGTTGAGCAATGCGAGATGCGTGTCGGAAATGTCGGCGACGAACAGATCCGGGTCTGGAGGAAGAAATGGGTTCGCTTGGGAGCGCTTTGCGGTCTGCAGCTTGTGCGCCTGCTCGCGCTGTTGTTCCTTGTGCGTCAGGCTCGACACCTGACGCACGAGAAAGCGGATGCCGCCGCTGTCGATCATGCACTGTTGCGTGTCGATCGGCCGCAGCGCGCCGCAACCGAGCGCATGGTCGGTCTGTCGCAGAATGGCGGGCCACAGCGTGCCCGGAATCAGGCGTCGTTGTCGTTCCATAGCATGTCGGCAGGTAGGGCGGCGCGTGTAAAGCGAGTGAAAGCGCAGCGGCTACAGCTTGTAGCCTATCGTGCGCAAAAGATCCTTGCGCCATTGAACGTCTTCCGCGCTTTCGGTGCCGACGGGTGGAAAGCCATCGATCACGCCGACGATCCCGCGCCCCTGATCCGTTTCAGCGATCAGCACTTCGACGGGATTCGCCGTTGCGCAGAAGATGCGGCAGACCTCGGGCACGGCCTTGATCGTGTTCAGCACGTTGACGGGGAAAAAGCCGTCGCCGAGAAATACGAAGAAGCTATGGCCCGCGCCGACGTTGGTCGCGTTCTGGCATGCGATTTCGACGAGGCTGTCGTCCGTGCCGGAGCGCCGCACGAGGCGCTTGCCGGAGGCCTCGCAAAACGCGAGCCCGAACTTGATGCCTGGCACCGTGCCGACCATCGCTTCGTGAATATCCTCGACGGATTTGATGAAGTGGCTTTGCCCGAGGATGAAGTTGGTCGCTTCGGGCTTGACGACCTTGACGGCGGACAATTGCATGGTGGACCTCGCTCCATTGCGGCAACACGCCGATGAAAACACGTCGAACACCGGCCAGCCCGACTGCGGATGGTTCGCGCGTCAGCCGGTCTTCGTCGATCCGGCTTCTAGCCTAGTACGAAAACCGGGCCTCCGGCGAACGACGTTGCGGGCCTACCCTGAAACGACGTTCGCGTCTATAACGAAGTGATCGCCGCATCGTGCTACGGAGGGCTATAGGGCGGCATCGATCGACCACAAGCCGCGTCTCCGTCATAGCGTTTTGACCCGCTTTAAACGCCCATCGCGCCGCAACAGCCTGTCCGAGTCAACAAGGTCAAGCGCCGGTTTACGCCCCCGACCGAGTGTGCAAGTATCTTCACCAAGCCGCATCCCGCACACTCTTGCGAGGTCCACGATGGCCTGGAAACTTTGGAAGACCGAGAAGCAGAACGACGAGACGCGAAGCTGGCCGAGCGGGACGCATGAGTCGTTGAAGCAGCTTCTCGACATGTACCTGGTCAGCGACTCGCCACCGTTTGCGAACTGGGCCGCGCCCGGGATCACCTTCACGCCCGAAATCGAAACGCTCGCCCGAAACGGAGTGCGGGGCTATCAGCTTGCTCTCTGGCTGTGGCTTTTCGCCGAGAAGCACGGCACCATCGCGGCAAAAATGGTGCGCGAATCTTTTTGCCTGCTCGCCGACGCGACGCAGGCGTCGTCCGGCGACAAGATCGACTCGCTCCTCGAGCTCGAAAACCGCCTCGCGCATTCTGTCGAAGACCTTTCCGCTCAACAGCGCACCTTCCGCCTGGAGGGACTGTCCGTCGAGCTGCCGATGGAGTTTTTCCTCGCTACCGCCTTCCTGCGGCTTGCGCCGGATTCTCCATATGCGGGGACGGAAGGCACTCACGTGCAAGGCAATGACTTCAAGCTGGCCGACTGTTTCCGCCATGCAACCGAAGAGGGGCTGGCGGTATTCCGGCCGATGGTAGACGCGGTCGAGTTCGACGCGAAATCGCTGCCCAACTGGCGATGGAGCGCTCATCCCGGCGCTGCCGAGCGACACCTGCAACGCCGCCACAAGAATCCGCTGTTCGCGCTTCATCGCCAGATGGTGACCGCCCACGAGGTCTATGAGGCGCGACTTGCCGATGCGCGAGCCATCGAGGAGGTCAGGAGCGAGCTCAATGAGATCAGCCGCTCGTTCTCCGAGACGACCGAATTGCCGTTGAACTGGCAGCCCTTCCTCGAACGATACCGGGACCACGTCGACAGGCTCGATGAACGCCGGCTCGTGGTTGGCGGGCAGAGCACGTCTCTCGGCAATGCAATTGCGGAGTTGCGCGCCGACATACTTGCAACCTGGCGCGCTTCGATTCACAAGAATCGGCACAGTCTCGCGACCCTGGAGCAGGACGAAGCGAAACGGACCGAGCGGCGCACGCTGCTGTATGGATGCGACTGGACGGCTCAGCTTTTGAGCCACGGGTCGCTGATTCCGCCAGAAGAGGTGGTGCCCGCGCTGCTGAGCGAGCCCCCCTCCGAGCTGGAAAAGGTGGTGGCGGGTCTGCGAGGCGAACCGCGACTGCACGAGACGCTGGCGCAGTGTCGTGCAACCGCGCATCGGCTCGTCAACGAGCTTCGCGCGGCCGGCCATCAGCTTCCCGATATCGACGACAAGCTTCGCATTCTGGATGGTGCGCCCGGGCAGTTGCCGGATTGATCGTCTTGCTGGTATGCGATGTTTTGTAACCCGTGGATGCCACGCCCGACCACAAAGGCCACTTATGAATTCTTCCTCTCGCGCCCCGCTCGATCTAGCGACCGAGGCGGCATCCACGCTTTCGGAGTACCTGGAGCTTTCGCTAGACAAAGGACAGAGCCTGATTTTCGTGCTCTCTCACGGCGAAAATAGCGAAGTCTATCTTGGCGACCCCGGCGAGCCAGACGCGGATTGGACAAGCTGCGCGGCCATTCCGAACACGATGGTCCACGCGCTTCTGGAGACCACCCGGTCGGGATTCAACCAGTTGGTCATCGAAGGACAGGCCTACCGCTTCGCCCGGACCTTCGCGCAAGTTGCCGGGCATGGCGCCGTCGTCTTCACGCCCGCATAGACGTTGTAGCCAATCACGTTGCTGCGTTTGAGCATGGATGATCATAGCGATTTCGTTGTGCGCAACATGTCGTCCCGCGAGGTCGATCTGGCGATCGAATGGGCTGCGGCAGAGGGATGGAATCCGGGCCTCGACGACGCGCGATGCTTCTGGAATGCAGACCCCAATGGCTTTTTCGTCGGTATCTGGCGCGGCGAGCCGGTGGCATGCATCTCGGCAGTCGCCTACGACGAGCGCTTCGGTTTCATTGGCCTCTACATCGTCAAGCCGTCATTTCGCGCCAGGGGTTTCGGTCTGCGCACGTGGCAGCACGCGATGCGCTATCTGGGAGATCGGACAATCGGCCTCGATGGTGTCGTTGCCCAGCAGCAGAACTATAAGAAATCCGGCTTCCAGCTCGCGTATCGCAACATCCGCTTCCAGGGCGTCGTCCGAGCCGCGTCGACGCCCAGGCTGACGAACGCGCGGGAGGTACCCTTCGCGCAACTGCTTGCCTACGACAGCGCATGTTTTTCGACCAACCGTTCCCGTTTCCTCGCGGACTGGATCGCCCAATCACAGGCGCTGGCTCTGGCGGATGTGCGCAACGATCAGATTAGAGGGTACGGTGTGCTGCGCCGCTGCAGGAGCGGCTACAAGATCGGTCCGCTCTTTGCCGACGACGCCCGGATTGCCAGCGATCTATTCGACGGGCTGGTCGCGAGCGCCGCAGGCGAAGTCATCGCGCTCGATGTCCCGGAAGTCAACGCGGCTGCGGTCGCGCTCGCTGAACGCTACGGCATGGTGAGCGCATTCGAAACGGCGCGCATGTACACGCGCGCCGCGCCGGCCATTCCCGTGCAACGCGTGTTCGGGGTGAGTACGTTCGAACTAGGTTGACTGCAAAGCAACAGACCGATCATCGAGCGGCCAAGAGCGACGACTCACGCTGACCGGAAATGGTGAAAAGGCGCACGGTCTCATCCAGCACCTGAGCGGAGTCGATCAGCCGTTGCGCGGTGGCTGTTGCTTGCTCCACCAGCGCGGCGTTTTGCTGGGTCGCGCTGTCGAGGTGCGTGATTGCCTGATTCACCTGCATGATGCCTTTGGCCTGCTCGTCGCTGGCGTTTGACACATCGTCGATGATGGTCAGTACGCGTCTGACCGTTTCATCGATCACTTTCATCTGCGACGCGGTGCGGTCGATCAGTTCCGTTCCTTGCGAGACTTCCGCGACGGTCAGATCCACCACGGACTTGATTTGCCGGGCGGACTCCGCGCAACGTTGCGCGAGCATGCGAACTTCGGTGGCGACGACCGCGAACGATCGGCCGGCGTCGCCGGCACGGGCGGCTTCGACAGCCGCGTTCAAAGCAATGATGTTGGTCTGAAAGGCGATGCCATCGATCACGCCCGTGATATCGGCGATACGCTGCGACGCCGACGTAATGCCGGACATGGTCCGCTCAACCTGACCGACGATCTCGCCGCCAAGCGCCGCGGCATCCTGTGCTTCCCGCGCAAGTCCGAGCGCGGACGCGGCGGCGTCTGCATTGGCCTTCACGCTGGTGGTGAATTGCTCCATGGTCGCAGCGGTTTCCTCGAGCGACGCCGCCTGCGATTCAGTGCGGCGCGCCAGATCTTCATTGCCGCTCGACATTTCACGAGCGGAGTCCACCACCCCGCCGATCTGGCCACGCACGTCCAGCACGATCGCGCCGAGGTTCGCCTTCAGTTGGTTCAGCGCGCTCAGTACGTCGCCGATATCGCCGTTCCTCGAGATGCTCATTTCGGCGGTCAGGTCACCGGCAGCCATACGGGTGGCGAAACTGGAGAGCCCCGCGAGCGGCGCACCCAATTGCTTTCGCAACGCCAGCCAGGCCAGGCCGGCCAGCATCGCGGTGACGCCAGTCGCGCTCCAGTACGGCAGCGGCGGCATCCCGCCGTACAGCGCCGCACCGACGAGCGGGAAGACCAGCGGCGCGATCGCATAGCCGATACCGATGCGCGCCACGACGGACAAGTGCGTCAGTGCCTGCAGCTTGCCGGCTATCCCGGTACGCACCAGCTTCCCGCGGCGCAACTTGTGCGAGCGCAACGTGCCTTCGCGCATCCGCGCATAGGTTGACTCGGCAAGCCTCACTTCGTTGCGAGAAGGCTTGCTGCGAACGCTCAGATAGCCGACGGTCTGACCGCTTTCGATCACCGGCGTGACGTTCGCGCATACCCAGTAGTGGTCGCCATTCTTGCGGCGGTTTTTCACGAGCGCCGTCCAGGGCTGACCCGCGCGGATCGTCTCCCACATGTCGGCGTACGCGTCGCGCGGCATGTCGGGATGCCGGACGATGTTATGTGGCGCGCCGAGCAACTCTTCTCGCGTGAAGCCTGAGATCGCAATGAATGCGGGGTTGCAGTACTGAATCCTTCCTTTCAGGTCGGTTGCCGAGACAAGCATCTCCGAGGCGGGGAAATCGAATTCGCGTTGTGTTACAGGCTGGTTATTGCGCATGAAGGTCGTTAGCGAGGCACCGCGCTCTGCTCAAGGCGCCGGAATGTCGGTCAATGGACGTTCTAACGGCAATACCCTCAAAATATTGAGGGTTATCTGACTAGCTTAGTCGGGTAATCGAAAGCTTCGCCCCAACAAGCGCTATGGACCTGTCGCGGCGACGCCAGGCGGCATCAACGTCACTTCCGCGAGCCCCTCTTCTTCCTTTCCGGAGCTTCGACGGTGGGGTCGACCGGCGTGAACGGCGCCTGAAAATGATCGACGAGGAAATCGATGAAGGCCCGCGCTCGCGCCGTCTGATTGCGCTGCCTCGGGTAATAGACGAACAGGTCCGCCGACGGCAGCACGGTATTCGGCAGCACCAGCTTGAGGCGCCCGCTCTGTACGTACTTGGCCAGATCCCATTCGGAGCGAATCAGAATCCCGTGACCGTCGAGCGCCCACCGAAGCGCAATGTCGCCATCGTTGCTCGATAGCACGCCTTTGACCTTGATCGCTTCGATGTGGTCGTTCACGATGTAGCGCCACACGCCATAAGCATCATCGTTCTGCCGATGAATGATGCAGCGATGCTGATGCAGGTCCTCCACGCGCTCGGGCGCTCCAAAACGCTCCAGATATTTCGGCGACGCGCAAAGAAAACGGCGATTGCTCATGATGCGCCTCGCGCTCAGCCGACTGTCCGGCAGCTCGCCGAACCGTATCGCCATGTCGAAGGCGCCTTCGACGAGATCGACCGGCCGGTCCGTCACCTCGAACTGCACTTCGACGTTCGGAAAACGCCTGGCGAAGTCGGAGACGAGCGGCGCGATGGTCGTCCTGCCGAAACCCAGCGTCGCGTTGATGCGCAACGGCCCATGCGGATCGCGCCGGGCGCCGGAAATGGCCTCCTCCATCTCGCGGACCTGCCCGACGATCTGGGACGCGTAGCGCAGATAGGTCTCTCCCTCGGGCGTCAGGCTGACGCTGCGCGTGGTCCGGTTCACCAGACGGGCGCCGAGCCGCTGCTCGATGATGCCCAGCCGCTTGGTCGCCGCTGGCGGACTGAGATCGAGCGCCCGGGCGGCGCCGGACATGCTCCTGAGTTTCGCAAGAAGAATGAAGAACTCGAAGTCGGATACGGGTGCAGTACTCACTTTTGGTGAAATATGTAGTGAACACAAGTGAATTTTAGCAAGCTCTTTCGCGGCTAAGCTATGCACCACATTGCAGCCAGGATGGCTCAATAACCGTTCAAATCTCTGGAGACAGTGGCGTGAGAATCGTTGAAATCCGCGAAAAGACCGTTCCGATCAGTTCCCCGATCCGGAACGCCTACATCGACTTCAGCAAAATGACCTTGAGTCTCGTCGCGGTCGTCACGGACGTGATCCGCGACGGCAAGCCGGTGATCGGCTATGGCTTCAACTCGAACGGCCGCTACGGTCAGGGCAAACTGATGCGCGAGCGCTTCATCCCGCGCCTGCTCGAGGCCGACCCGGCCGCGCTCGTCGACGACTCGGGCGACAACCTCGATCCCCACAAGATCTGGGCGACGATGTTCATCAACGAGAAGCCCGGCGGCCACGGTGAGCGCTCCGTCGCGATCGGCACGATCGATATGGCCGTCTGGGACGCGGTGGCGAAAATCGCCGGCAAACCGCTGTTCCAGTTGCTCGCCGAGCGGTACGGCAATGGCGAGGCCAACCGCAAGATCTTCGTCTACGCGGCGGGCGGCTACTACTATCCAGGCCAGGACCACGAAAAGCTCAAGGATGAGATGCGCAGCTACATCGACCGGGGCTACACGGTCGTTAAGAAGAAAATCGGCGGTGCGTCGCTCGACGAAGACCTGCGGCGCATCGACTCGATCCTCAGCGTGCTGCAGGACGGCCAGAAGCTCGCGGTCGATGCCAACGGCCGCTTCGATCTCGATACGGCGATCAGCTATGCGAAGGCGCTGTCGCAGTACGACCTGTTCTGGTATGAGGAGGCGGGCGACCCGCTCGACTTCGAGTTGCAGGCGACGCTGCGCAACTACTATGACAAGCCGATGGCGACCGGCGAAAACCTGTTCTCGATGCAGGATGCCCGCAACCTGATCCGCTACGGAGGTATGCGCCCCGATCGCGATTGGCTGCAATTCGATTGCGCATTGAGCTACGGTCTCGTCGAATATCTGCGAACGCTCGATATGCTGCATCAGCATGGCTGGTCGAGAAGCCGTTGCATTCCCCACGGCGGGCACCAGATGTCGCTGAACATCGCGGCGGGCCTCGGACTCGGCGGCAACGAATCGTACCCCGACCTGTTCCAGCCATACGGCGGTTTCCCGGACGGCGTTCGCGTCGAGAACGGATATATCACGATGCCGGAGCTGCCCGGCATCGGCTTCGAAGGCAAATCCGACCTGATCGCCGAGATGCGCAAGCTGGCTGAATAACGCGCGCTCGCAACAATACCGACAAACATTCCCGCTTGAATGGTTCATAAAAAGACGGAACGAAGCCGGCTCAATGCGGCCTTCCCACGCTGCTCGCGTGGGAAGGCCGCATTTTCCCTTTGAAGACGCCACGCACAGGAGACAGACATGCCAGTATCGAAAGTAAGAAGAGCACTTTCCAAGCTGTACGTTCAGGTCCTCATCGGGATCGTGGCCGGTGTCCTGCTGGGTCACTTCTACCCCGAACTCGCGTCGCAGATGAAGCCGCTGGGCGACCTGTTCATCAAGCTGATCCGGATGCTGCTTGCGCCGATCATCTTCGCGTCGGTCGTGGTCGGGATCGCGCGCATGAACGACCTCCATCAGGCGGGCCGGGTAGGCGTGAAAGCCCTTCTCTATTTCGAACTGGCATCGACGGTCGCGCTGATTGCGGGGATGGTGGTCGTCAATGTCATCGAACCCGGCAGCGGCATGAACATCGATCCCTCGCAGATCGATGCGGCCGCGATTTCGACCTATACGCACGCGGCACAGCAACACGGGATGCTCGACTTCTTCATGAGCATCGTTCCGAATAGCATCGTCGGGGCATTCGCCAAGGGCGAGATGCTTCCGATCATTTTCTTTTCAGTTCTGCTCGCTATCTCGCTGGCGAAGCTCGGACCTCGTACCGCACCATTCGTCGACATGCTCGACATGTTCCTTCAAGGCATGTTCGGCGTGGTGCGGATCGTCATGTACGTTGCTCCGATCGGCGCATTCGGCGGCATGGCCTTCACGATCGGCAAATACGGCATCGGCACGTTGGCATCGTTCGGCGAGTTGATGCTTTGTCTGTATCTGACCTCGTTCTTCTTCGTGTTCGTCGTACTTGGTCTTGTCATGAAGATGTGCGGGCTTTCGCTATGGAAGTTTCTCCGCTACATCAGGGACGAGATTCTGATTACGCTCGGCACGGCGTCGACAGAAGCGGTGTTGCCGCAGATGCTGATCAAGATGGAGGCGATGGGCTGCGCTCGCCCGGTGGTTGGCATGGTCTTGCCCACCGGCTATACGTTCAACGCCGACGGAACGGCGATTTATCTGACGATGGCGGCGTTGTTCATCGCCCAGGCGATGAACGTCCACCTCAGTATCTGGGACCAGTTGCTCGTGCTCGGCGTGCTGCTGCTCACGTCCAAAGGCTCCGCGGGCGTGGCCGGGGCGGGATTCGTCGCGCTGGCCGCGACGCTTGCCTCGATGCACAAGATTCCCGTCGAAGGCCTCGTGCTGCTGCTCGGCGTGGACCGCTTTCTGAACGAGGCGCGTGCGGTCACGAACCTGATCGGCAATGGCGTTGCGACCGTCGTCGTCGCTCGCTGGGAGGGCCAACTCGATAGGAAGCTGGCGCGCGCGGTGCTGAATCGCGACAACACGGCTCACTTCCAAACACCTGGTCCTGCCACGCAACCCGCAGTCTCGCCGACATTGCCGACTGAAGCGGAGGCGGTTCTGGATGGCTCAGCGAACCATCAATAGAACTGAACTTTTCGGAACGTGTGCCGTTAACTCAGCGGTATCTCACTCTTCCGAATTCAGCATGAAACTGACCATCAAGTTCCGTCTTCTCGCCACCCTCACCCTGCTCGGGTTCCTGCTGACGGTGACTGGCGTACTGGGTATCGCCGGCATGCGCGGTTCGAACCATGCGGTTGCGCAGGCGTATACCAACGACGTGGCCGCCGCGACCGCGCTCGGCAAGTCCAACCTGAACCTGACCGTAGTGCGCACTACGCTCGATCGCGTGCTGCTGCACCCGGAGGCGGCGGATAGAGCCGCCCTCATCGATAAGGCGCGCAACTATCTGGCGGTCTCCGACAAAGCCTGGAAAGAGTACCGCGCACTGCCCGTCTCCGATGCGGAAGCGGCCTTGTCCAAGGCCGTCGCCGACGCCCGCGAAGCGATGCTGCATGGCGCACTCGAGCCGATGATGGACGCGATGAGCCGTGGCGACCACGAGGGTGCCGACCAGATCGCGATGGTCGTTATGCCGCCGTTTGCCGCGGCTCTAACGCAGAAATCCGCGGAGCTGGACAAGTTTCGCAACGCGCAGGGCAATAACCGCTACACGACAGCGCAGGACCGCTACGACACCCTCGTGACCGTTACCGCAGTCGCGATCGCCGTCGGTCTTCTGACCTGCGTCACCTGCGGCTTCACGCTGCTTCGCGCAATCGCGCGCCCGATCGACATGACGGTGCGCCATGTCGAGCGACTCGCTCAGGGCGACATGTCGCAGCAACTGCGGTTCGACAGTAATGACGAAATGGGTCGCCTCGTCAGAAGCGTTGGCCAGATGCAGAAGGACATCGGCACGATGATCGAACAGATCGCTCGCGGCAGCGAGTCGATCGCGTCCGCGACCCAGCAAATTTCGGCCGGCAACGCGGACTTGTCGGCGCGCACCGAGGCGCAGGCGGCGTCCATCGAGGAAACGGCGGCGAGTATGGAACAACTGACCAACGCCGTCACGGAGAACGCGGCGCACGCGCGTGAAGCGCGCGAGCTGGCCGACGCGACGAAGGCGACGGCCGGCGCGGGCGCGGACGTCGTCCGTCAGGTCATCGACGCGATGCGCGACATTCACGACGGCGCGAAAAGAATGGGCGAGATCATCGGGGTGATCGAAGGCATCGCCTTTCAGACCAACATCCTCGCGTTGAATGCGGCTGTCGAGGCCGCGCGCGCCGGAGAGGAAGGACGCGGCTTTGCCGTCGTCGCCGGCGAGGTGCGCAATCTCGCTCAGCGCTCGGCGACCGCGGCGAAGGAAATCAAGGAGCTGATCGACGCGTCGACCGCGCGCGTCGCCGACGGTTCGCGCCTCGTCGGCCGGGCCGGTGAGACCATGGGCGAAGTACAGACGGCCGTCGGTCGCGTCACGTCGATCATGAGCGACATTGCGACGGCTTCGGCCGAACAGAGCGATGGCATCGAGGAAGTCAATCGCGCGATTACGCAGATGGATCAGATGTCGCAGCAAAATGCCGCGCTGGTCGAACAGGCAGCCGCCGCGGCCGCGTCGCTCACCGAGCAGACTGGCCTATTGACCCGGGCGGCTGGCCGATTCCGCTTTGCGTCCCTGTCCTGATGCCACGCTATAGGCTCGCGTGCCGCGGCACGCCTTAGGTTCGCGAGCCGCCGGAGGTCGTGGTGTCGGCGTCATTGGCAGGCACCGCCTCGAGAAAACCGCGCCCCATCTCCGCCTCGAAGCGCGCAGCGCTGCCCTCCCAGATGATGCGCGCGTGTTCGAGAACGTAAACGCGATCGGCATGCGGCAGCGCAAACCTGACGTTCTGCTCGCCCAGCAAGACGGTGATGGGCGTGGACTGCTGCAGCGAATCCAGCGCTTTCGACAATTGCTCGAGAATCACGGGCGCGAGGCCGAGTGTCGGCTCGTCGAGAATCAGCAGCTTCGGTTGGGTCATTAGCGCGCGCGCGATCGCGAGCATTTGCTGCTCGCCGCCGGACAGCGTACGCGCGGTTTGGCCCTGGCGCGACTTCAGGATCGGAAACAGATCGAACAGCCACGACAGCTGCTTAGCGCGCGCCGAATCAGCAAGATGATATCCGCCGAGTTCGAGATTCTCGCGTACCGTCATGTCGCCGAATAGCTCGCGCGTTTCTGGGCATTGCACGAGGCCGGCGCGCGAGATCGCGGCACCGCTGATACCGCGCAGATCGCGGCCGTCGAAGCGGATCGTCCCCTTGTACGGCACGAGGCCCGAGAGCGCGTTGAACAGCGTCGTCTTGCCCGCGCCGTTCAGGCCGACAACCGAGACGAATTCGCCCTCGCGCACTTGCAGACTGACGTCGTCGAGTGCGCACGCCTTGTCGTAGAGCACGCGCACACCGCTCACCTCGAGGATCGTGGGCTTCGCATTGCCCGCGGCTCCGGTACGCTGGCGCAGCTCCAGCTTGCCGCCCAGATAGACGCGGCGCACCGTCTCGTTCTGCATCACCTGTTCGGCGGTGCCCTCGGCGACACGCTCGCCAAGGTACATCGCCAGCACACGGTCGGCGAGCGCGGACAGACTCTTCACGTTGTGATCGACCAGCAGCACCGCGCGCCCTTCGGCGCGAAAGCCTCGAATCAGCTCGGAAAACGCGTGCGATTCCGCCACCGTCAGTCCCGCAAACGGCTCGTCCACCAGCACGACCTGCGGGTCGCGCGCAATCGCCTTGGCCATCTCCATGCGGCGCAGATCCGCAAACGGCAACGTCGCGGGATGCCGATGCATGACGCCGGCAAGGCCCACGCGCTCGGCGATTTCCTGCGCGCGCTGGTGCACGTGGGGTTCGGCAGCGAGCTTGACGAGCGAATCAGGCAGCAGCGCGAGCTTGATATGTTCCAGCACCGTTTGCCGATGCAGCGGCCGCGAATGCTGAAACACGATGCCCACGCCCGCGCGCGCGATGCGGTGCGGCGCCCAGCCGGCCATCTCCACGCCGTTCACCTTGACCGACCCCGCATTGGGCCGCTCGATGCCCATGATCAGCTTCATGACCGTGGACTTGCCCGAGCCGTTCGGTCCAATCAGACCGAGGATCTCGCCGGGCCGGATCTCGAAGCCGATATCCTTGACTGCGACGAGGCCGCCGAAGCGCTTGGTCAGCCCGCGTACGGAGAGCAGCGGCGTGTCGTTCATTGGCGCTCCCTCGCACGTAGCAGATTGCCGAGCAGACCGTCTGGAAAGAACAGCAGCGCAGCCAGCGCGACCGCCGCGACGACGAACGTGTTGAGCTGCCCGAGCGGTCGCAGGAACTCGCCGGCGACGATCAGGAAGATCGAGCCGAGCACCGCTCCGAGTATCGTCCGGCGTCCGCCGAGCACGGCCGCGATGATGATCTGCACGCCCACGCTGAGATCCACCACCGTGCTCACGGAAGCCGTGCCCTGGTAGAACACCAGCATCGCGCCGGCCACGCCCGAGAAAACGGCGCTGATGCAGAAGGCCACGAGCTTGTGCCGCGTGACATTGAAACCCAACGCTTGCGCGCCGGTCGCGTCCTGGCCGCTCGCCTGCAGGATCAGACCGACTGCCGAACGCGACAGGCCGAACAGCAGGATCGCGCAAACGATCAGGAACGCGAGGGCGATCCAGTAGTTATGGTTCGCATCGACCGACATCACGTCCGGCACCATCATGCCGATCTCGCCGCCTGTTATGCCCGCGAAAATCACGATGGCGTTTTGCAGCAGCAGCACGGCCACGAGCGTAACCAGACCGAAGTAAGGACCGCGCAGCCGCAGCGCGGGCACCGCGAGGAGCAAGCCGCCCACTAGCGCGACGCCGCCGCCCGAGAGCACGCAAACGGGTATGGGCAGGCCCCACCTGGCGTTGAGGATCGCAGCCGAATAGGCGCCGAGTCCGATCAGGAACGTCGGCCCGAAGTTGACCTCGCCGGCAAAGCCGAACAACAGGTCCCACGACATCGCGAACACGCCGAAGTAAAACGCAACCGTGAGCACGCCGAGGATGTAGCCAGAAAGCCACCACGGCAATGTCGCAGCGATCACGGCGAGCGCAACGGCGACCCATGCGCCACGCGAACGGAGAAAAACGGACATAGGGGTACGCTCCATTCGCACTGTTAGCGGCGTCCCAGGAATCCCTGGGGCCGTACATACACGACCAGTACCAGTAACAACAACGCGGGCAGCGGGCGCAGCGTCGGCGCGATCAGATAGGCCGTGACCGTCTCCAGATAACCCACGACATACGCGGCCATCAACGAGCCCGACACACTGCCGAGTCCGCCCAGCACGACAATCGAGAACGCGCTGGCCGTGAGCTGCCCCGCATTGTTCGTGCTCACGCCAAGGAACGAAGCGAGCAGCACGCCCGCAATGCCAGCCAGCACGCCGTAGATGCTCCACGCGAGAAGATAGATCCGGGAGAGTTCGAAGCCGAGCAGCGTGAGACCGCGCGGATTCATCGAAGCCGCGAGCAGCGCTTTGCCTGCACGCGTGCGGTTCACGAACAGCCACAGCATGCCGATCACGGCCCAGCAGACCACCGCGATCATGATTTCGTTGTACGGCACGCGCACGCTGCCCACCATCGCCACCCCGCTGATCAGCGGGCGCATCGTCACTGGGTTGTCGGTGAAGAGCCACGCCATGCCCTGCTGGATCATGATGCCCCACAGCAGCGTGCCGGTGAGCACGAAGATTTCCTTCTCTTCGCCGGGAATCGCAGCCGAGCGTTGAATGGGCCGCACCACCATCAAGTAGGTGACGAAGGCCGTCACGAGACCCGCGATCACGCCGAGCAGCGTGCCGAGATAGGTGCCAAGCCCCGCCTCGCCCGCGAGCATCCAGCCCATCAGCGCCGCGACCAGCATCACGCCGCCGTGCGCGAGATTCAGGATGCCGGAGACGCCGAAGATCAACGTGAAGCCGATCGCGCCCAGCGCATAGAGGGAACTGATTGCAAAGCCGTCGACGAGAATCTGCAGTAGCAACATGCCCGGCCTTTCATGTTGGTTAGGGTGTCGATTCGTGCGGTGTCCGGGCCTTCGCCCGGACAGTCGCGATCGTCGTACGGCTAGTTCGCGCTTGCCTGCTTCACCTTGATGAAGGTCGGGAATTTCACCGCGCCGTTGGCGATCGACTTGGGCCAGATCGCGACCTGCTTGCCGTTCTGCCATTGCAGGTTGATACCCGTGATATAGCCGGGCCCGTACTTCAGCGCGTGCGTGAACTGATCGCTCTTGCCATAGAACTGCCAGCGTCCGATCGTGCCCACGTAGTCGGTTTTCTCGAGCGCGTCGACCATCTGGTCCGGATCGGTCGAGCCCTTGTTGCGCCTGATCGCGTCCGCGATGATGTAGACGAGGTCGTAACTGGTGAAGCCGCAATACGCCGGAGAAACGCCGAACTTCTTCTGGTACTCATCCGTGAAGGGGACCGTTTTCGGCGTGATCGCCACGCCCGGCGCGGCGGCCGAGGCCGTGATCACGCCCTCGGTCGCGCCGTTCGTGTCCTTCCAGAAGCTGGTGGTCGTGGCCTGCGAGCTTTGGCCCGACATCGGAATCGGCACTTGCTGGTCGTGCCATTGCACGGTCGGCTGCACCCCTACGTGGCTGATGCCGGTGGTGATCGTATCGGGGTGCTTCGCCTCGATCTGGTTGAAGATCGGCGTGAAGTCGGAGGTATCGGGATTGAAGCGGATGTGATCGAGCACCTGAAGTCCCGCTTTGGGCAGGCATTCGAGGTAACGTTCGTCGAGCGGCTTGGTCCACGCCGCGTCTTCGCTCATGACGACGGTCGTTTTCATCTTGAACTGGCCGACCAGAACGTCGTGCGAGAAGTCGCAGATAGATTGCGCGATGAATGCCGACGTCATCCAGCCGTGGAATGTGTATTTGTAGTGGTCGTAGTCGTCGTGAACGTGCTTCGAGATGTCGTTGCTAGCCGCGCCGGGGGTGATGAAGGGCACCTTCAGGCGCCCGGACCACGGTTCCATCGCGAGCGCCACTTCGCTGATGTAGCTGCCGATCACAGCGACCACCTTGTCCTGGGTCGCCGCGCGCTGGAAGGCGCGCACGCCGTCCGAGGCCGATGAATGGTCGTCGTACGCGACGATCTGGATGGGCCGGCCATCCACGCCGCCGCTAGCGTTGACCTGGTCCGCGGCGAGCTGCGCCGCCTTGCTGATCGAAGCGCCCGCCACTGAGGATTCTTCGCTGATCACGCCGATCTTGATCGGCTCGGCCGCCGCATGAGCGCCTGCCGCCAGACCTAGCCCCGCCGCTACCATCCCCGTCGCGACGACGCAATGAAGGTTTCGCCACACATTGTTACTGGACATCATGCATCTCCGATTCGAATGGATCGTTGAGCAACAATTGCCCGCCACATTGCAGCATCTTAAGAATGCGCACACAACAATATTCACCCGTTTTGCGCCGCTCAATCGGTACAAACGATGACCGGGTCCGTACGGACTTCATGGTGCGGAGCGGAAAAATCTTGCCGCTCGCGCCGCGGGAAGCGGTTTTGTCTTGGTGAGCTAGCGCTGTGTACTGTGAGATTAGCGGCCTTCTTCCTCTCGCTTATTCGTCATCCGAAGCATTGTGTCGGCGGTTCAATGGACCAACTTCCGGGCCGCCTTGCAACCGCCCGCGACGCAGCGCATCAAGCCGCGCCACGATCAGCTCGAGGGTGGTACGCGCGCCTGCGTGCGGGTCCGAACATTACGCGGCAACCCTGCTTGCTGACATATGTACGTCATGATAGGTTGCTGCAATTCCCGCTGCCGAACCTGGCATCTGTTTTCGCAACGCTACGCGCCCGATAAAAAAAAGCGGGATGGGTTGATCTGGACTCATCGTACGCATACGCCTTTCCCCAACAGGAATTCAAGAGCCATGGCTTCAATGATCCAGCGAACGACCCTGTTCGCCTGTCTTCGCGCGGCTTGCGTCGCGGCTTCCCTGTCCATCGCCGCACTTGGCGCGGACGCCGCCGATCTCGTGATCGCAGGCCGGGACGACATCTACGGCCGCGGACTCGCGCAGGCGGTGGACGGCTACAAGAAACAGCACCCGGGCGTCGATATCGAATTGCTGAAGCTGCCGAATAACGACCTGTATCAGAAGCTGAAGCTGTCGTTACGCGAAAATACGCGCGCTTATGACCTGGTGATGATGGACGACACCTGGTCGCCCGAATTCATCGCCAACGGATGGCTTCAGCCGCTGCCCGCCACGCTCGCGGATGCCGATATGGTGACGTCGACGATCTCCCTCGGACGCGCGTCGAGCGGAACCCTGTATGCGATGCCGATCGTCGGCAATGTCGAGATGTTCGCCTATCGCAAGGATCTGCTCGCGAGTCGCGGCCTGCAGCCGCCGCGCAGCTGGGACGAGGTGCTGAAGATCGCACAGACCATCGGGACTGCCGACAAGGACGTTTCCGCTGTCGTGTTTCGTGGCGTGAAGGGCAACCCCGTCGTCACCGGTTTTCTGCCGATCCTTTGGGCCTATGGCGGAGAAGTCGTCGACACAAACGGCAAGGTCACGATCGATTCGCCCGAAGCGCTGGCCGCGCTGAAGATGCTGCTCGCGCTGAAGAAGTGGGCACCGAAGGATGTCGACGTGTATGGCGCCGGTGAAGTGCGCGACGCATTGCAGGGCGGCACGGCCGCGCAGGCCATCGAAGTGTGGCCCGCCTGGCTGCCAGCGCTCGACGATCCGGCGAAGTCGCGCGTCGTCGGCCAGGTCGCGCTGCAACCGCCGCCTGGCCAGGTCAAGGGGCCGGCGCCGATGCTGGGCATCTGGCAAATGGGCATTGCAAAAGATGCCGCACATGCCAAAGTGGCGGCGGACTTCCTCGCCTACCTGACTTCGTCGGCGACGCAAACACAACTTGCCGTGCTCGGCATTCCGCCGACGCGCAAGAGCGTCTTCGTCAATCCGACACTCGTTAGGCAATATCGCTGGTACCCGGATCAGCTGAAGGCGCTCGAAGCGGGCCGTGCGCGGCCTCGCGTAAGAGATTGGCAGCAAATCGAGGCGATTCTCGGCGACGCGTTGCAACTCGCGCTGACGGGGCAGGCCACGCCCGACGCAGCGTTGCATCAGGCTGCACAGAAGATCGCCCAGGCCAACGCCGCAGTCCAGTGATAGCGGCAGTGGCAGCGCAGGCAAGCCTGGAAACGGATCGATGAGCCGCTTGCGACGTTATTTGCCGCTGCTCGTCCTGATGAGCCCAGCCGCGCTCGTGCTCGGTGTGCTGGCGCTCTACCCGGTAGCGCGCGTGCTAATCGATTCGTTTTTCTCGGTGGATTACGCGTCGGGGCATCGCTCGTTCATCGGGCTCGCCAACTATCGATCGGTCATTGCGGACGGCGAGTTCGGCACGAGCTTCGTCAATACGATCCAGTTCATGATCGTGGCCTCGCTCGCTGAAGTCCTGTTCGGACTCGCGCTCGCGCTGCTGTTCGTCCGCGCGTTTGCGGGCCGGCGCATCGCGTTGCCGCTTGCGGTGCTGCCGATGATGCTCTCGACGCTGGTGTGCTCCGCCATCTGGCGCAACTGGCTCAACTACCGAGGCTTTCTGAATGCGCTGCTCAAGGCGATAGATCTACCAGCGGTGCCCTGGCTATCCGATCCGCACCTCGCGCTGTGGTCACTGATGCTGGTCGATGTCTGGCAATGGACGCCGATGGCATTCCTGATCATTCTCGCGGGGCTACAGTCGATTCCGCCTGAAATCGCCGAGGCGGCACGCACCGACGGCGCGAACGAATGGCAGTGCCTGCGCTACATCACGCTTCCGCTCGTTGCACCGCACGTCGCACTCGCGATGCTGCTGCGCTCGATCGATACCTTCAAGCTGTTCGACAAGGTGTACGCGTTGACGGGCGGCGGCCCGGGCAATGCGACGCAGACGCTGTCGACGTACATCTACGACACGGGTTTCCGCTTCTTCAACGTAGGACCCGCCAGCGCGGCTTCGGTATTGATGCTGCTCACGTGCGCGGTGCTGGTCTCGGGATACATATGGAAATCGGCAGTCAGGCGCGACCGTTGATGCCGCTCGCGCGCTTGCAGGGTTTCGCGCGACGCTCGTCCGGTGCCGCGGTGCGAGGTCTGTTGCGGGTCGTAGCGCTGGCGGTGTTGCTGCTGCCGTGCATATGGATGGCTGGCGCGGCCTTCACGCCGACGCTGGAACGCCTCGCCCGTCCGCTCGCGCTGTGGCCTTCGGCGCCCACGTTCGAGCATTTCGCGGCGGTGTGGGAAAGCGGCATGGCCCAGTCGGTGCTGAACTCCGTGTGGGTCACAGTGGGCGCCACGTTGCTCGCACTCGCGCTGGCTTTTCCGGCCGCCTATGCGCTCGCGCGACTGGCGTTTCCGGCGCGACTCGATCTGCTGTTCCTGATGCTCGTGCTGGCACTGAAGCTGATGCCGCCGATTACGGTGGCCGTACCGCTGTTTTCGCTGGCCAAGTGGCTCCATCTGCTCGATTCGCTGTTTGGGCTGGTACTCGCCTATCAGCTGTACGCGTTGCCGATGGCGATCTGGATGTTGGTGCCGTTCGTGCGCGACGTGCCGATCGAATTCGAGGAGGCCGCGGCGCTCGACGGCGCGAACCTCGCGCAGCGCATCGTCTTCATCGTCGTGCCGCTGTGCGCGCCGGGTCTCGTTGCCACCGCGATCTTCGTGTTCATCATCGCGTGGAACGAGTTTCTGCTGGCGCTGTTGTTCGTCTCGTCACCGAGTCATTTCACCCTGCCGCTCACGATGGCGAGTTATGTGACCGAGAACGGCATCGACTGGGGCGAACTGATGAGCGCAGGGCTGATTTCGTCGGTGCCGACGCTTCTGCTCGCGGGCTATGTGCAGCGCTATCTGCTGCAGGGCTTTTCGGGCGGCTTGAAGTAACGGGCTCCAACTCTGCGTCGACGTTGCAGCAGACGCTTTGCTTATCCAGAGGTTTTCTTGCGCCCTGCCCTGACCCATCCCAATGTTTCGCCCGCTGACTGGATGTCGGCCATCGATGGCAGCCGCTTGCTGTCCGCACTGACCTTGCCAGGCAGCCATGACACCTGCGCCTACCCGGTCGATGACCGGCTCGCGCGCACGCAACATGCCACGCTCGACGATCAGCTGCACCATGGGGTGCGGGTTCTCGACATCCGCTGCCGTCATCAGCGCGATCGCTTTGCGATTCATCACGGCGGCATCTCGCTGGGTCTGAGTTTCGACGATGTGGTACGGACATGCGCTCAGTTTCTCGCGCGTCACCCCGGCGAATGCATCGTCATGTCGATCAAGGAGGAATGGCCCGCGCGTGACTGCGCCCGCGCGGTTTCTGCGACCTTCGAATGGTATGTCGAACGACACGCCGATGTGCACTGGCACCTTGCCTCCGAACTGCCGCTGCTGGAGGCGGTACGCGGGAGCATCGTGCTACTGCGGCGCTTCGCGAGTGAAAAGCCGCTCGGCATCGATCTGACGGCCTGGCCTGACAACGCAACGTTCGATATCGACGACGTGCCGGTGCCGTTCACCATCCAGGACGAATTTCGCGTGCCGGTGCCGACATCGATCGCTTACAAGTGGCGCGCCATCGATTTGCTGTTGAACCGCACCCCCGGTGTGTGCGACGAGCGTTGGGTCATCAACTTTTGCAGCGGCACGGGAATGGCGGCGCAGCCGGTAGTCGTGGCCTGCGGCGATACACAGCATCGCGGTATTCACGAGCAGCTTGCCGAGCGGCTCGCGGCTCGTCCGCAACCATGCGGCACCATGCTGCTCGACTTTTGCGACTGGCAGGACTGGCGCCTCGTTGATGCGTTGATCGATTGCAACTGGAGCCGATAACGCATCGCTGCGCGCGAATCTCAGCGTGATTCCTTTGCTCGAGGCTGCCGCGGTGGCGGCCTCGATTCCGGTCCGCGTCTCGCCGGTTCACGCGTGCAGGCGTCTGGCGGCGTGACATAGGGAACGTCGTCGCGACAACACGCATAGATCGGAAATCCGTACGCGTTCGTACCGACGATGGTCGTTGGCCCGTGCAGCGGGCACACCGCCTTCATGGCGCCTCCTCATAATTCATCGATCAATCGCTTCCATCTTACGCTCGCGACAGATGTTCTATGTGCGCCTGCATTGCCCTTCGCACCGCCTGGCCGCTCACCACCACCGACGCGCATTCACCATCCGTGCCGCGCCGCACCCTCACGTACTGTCACTTGCGTGGACAACCAGCCGAACACGGTCAGCGTAAAGTGCGCTGGCGGACCGGCGTCCCGTGCAGCGACTCGCCCGGGCGACAGCAGCGGTGCAAGGAAGCGTCGGTTGGATTGTCATTTCTTGCATAACATGCAATGATTCATCCCAATGCATGATCCTGTCATTCGGGCCATTTTTCATGACATTTCGGGGATGCTCTGCGAAGCAGTCGAAGAGCCGACTCATCGGGGTCGCCGTTGCAGTCCGTTGTCCGGACGATCAAACATCGCGTTGGCTCGACAGCCACGCCTCAATGCGGAGCTTTGGTGTCAGGGTATTCACCTAGCCTTTGTTCCCGAAAATTTAACATTTTGAAGTTAGAATGAACCCTCTAAAATCGATTGTTATGTCATCTGATGACAATTGAAATAGAGATCGAAGCGCCGGTTGGCCGCACGACCTACTGACGCGGGCCATGGCCAATTGATCGGCTGTGACTCGAGGAAGAAACACCATGTTGTATTTCGACTGACGAATACCGACATCAGAAATGCGATCCGGACATCACTGCTTTTTGCAGCGTTCATTTAGTCTTACTAATAATACTTTTGCTCCGGAATCCTCACCGACGATATTCCGCATACTGATCGCGGATATGGTCTCCGGGGCGGGCGGGTTCGAAATTCAATCCAGGAGAAGCAATGAAAGACCTTTCGTCCGAACATTTGCTGAAATTCTGCCGAACGAATGTGTCGACGTTCTTTTCGCCCGCCACCGAAGCGTTCGAAGGAACACGGAAACTCGCCGGCCCGGACCGGCAGGCGGGGAGCACCGTTCGGGGCACCTGGAATCTTTGAGCAGTGCGCCGGCGCGGCATGTCGCCGCCAGCTGATGCACCAGCTCCATTCGCGCAATACGACAAGCGTATAAAAACCCGCGCAGTTCAATCAATGCCGAAGCCGTTCCTCCCGTGACGCTGGAGGCGGCCGCGCGTTGTGGCAAAGCAATGGCGGGTTGTGCGAGACGGCCATTGGGTATTCACGATCCTCGCAGACATTTCGATCACGGATGGAAAGGATGACGAAACGAATCGTAGTGGTAACGGGCGGCATGGGCGGACTCGGAGAAGCGATCAGTACGAAACTGCACGACGCAGGGTATGCGGTGGTAGTCACGCACTCGCCGAGCAACACCGGTGCGGACAAATGGCTGGCTGACATGGAAGCTCAGGGTCGGAGCTTTCGCGCTTACCCGGTCGACGTGGCCGATTACGACTCATGCCAGCGTTGCGCGGACAAGATTCGGGCGGAAGTCGGCCCGGTCGACATCCTGATCAACAACGCAGGCATCACCCAGGACATGACCCTCAGGAAGATGGACAAGGTGAATTGGGATGCGGTCATTCGCACCAACCTCGACTCGGTCTTCAACATGACGAAGCCGCTGTGCGAAGAGATGGTCGTACGAGGCTGGGGGCGCATCGTCAATATCTCGTCCGTCAACGGCTCGAAAGGCTCGGTCGGCCAGACCAACTACGCCGCGGCCAAGGCCGGCATGCACGGCTTTACCAAGTCACTGGCGCTGGAAGTGGCGCGCAAAGGGGTCACGGTAAACACGATTTCGCCGGGCTACCTGGCCACCAAGATGGTCACCGCGATTCCGCAGGAGATCCTCGACACCAAGGTCCTGCCGCATATCCCGATGGGACGTCTCGGCAAGCCCGACGAAGTCGCGGCGCTCGTGCTCTATCTGTGCTCGGAAGATGCCGGCTTCGTGACCGGCTCCAATATCGCGATCAACGGCGGCCAGCACATGCAGTGACGCGACATACCGCGCCGGTACGTGCCGCAACACCGGACGAATCGGCGTGAACCATTCACGCAACACCCCTGTGCTTCCATGAGAGAGGAACGTGTCATGAGTGAGACCTGGATGGGCCTGATCATTGGGGGCACGGCCCTCAGCATCGCAATGCTCATGGTGATCGATCACTATCGCCGTGAGCGCAAAAGGGCAAGACTGCTACGACATCTGGATCATCATGAGTGGTGGCATCAACCGCGCGGGCGAATGTAAGTGCGTCGACCGCGCCAATAAAAAATCAGATACATCGAGAGGGCTGAAGAATGACACCGGAAATCACCGGACAACAAAAGGCCACAGGCCATCAGATCACGGTTCGTACGAGGCGCGGCGGCATGAGGGTCGCCGCAGTGTGGCAGGTATTGATGCCGGTCGCCGATGCC
The DNA here is from genome assembly GCF_040965775.1 of Paraburkholderia sp. BR10954. Lineage (NCBI taxonomy): Bacteria > Pseudomonadati > Pseudomonadota > Betaproteobacteria > Burkholderiales > Burkholderiaceae > Paraburkholderia > Paraburkholderia sp. BR10954. The sequence goes on along the minus strand of NZ_JBFRCK010000018.1, from coordinate 34,991 downwards.
ATCGAGGACGTACGGATTACGAGTAACCGCAAACATGATGTCGAAGACATGACGATCGCGTTTGCCGACAGGTTCTCCGGATCGCTGCACACCGTTCTCAAGAAGTTCGAGACGATGCCGTGGGTAGCCGCCGCGGAGCTTTGCTGAACACCGAGGGCCGTGCCGCTTGCGATGGGTCGCATCGCTGCGAGGACCGGCGCGCGTCACGCTACCTGGTTCGCCAGATAGCTGACGGGCACGCGCGCCTCGCAGGGGTTGTATGGCACAAACGGGCCAATTGAAGTCCGACGTACACGGCCGGACCCAGCCGGTCACCACCTGAGAGAAGTGGATGAAAACAACAACCCAAAGAGGGCCCCCGGACAGGGAGAGTCCCTATACACCCCTGACCGCTGGAGATGCGATTTCGCATCTGGAACGGATCCTGTCCCACGATGGCGTGGATTCGTTGTTCAGCCGGACCTACTGGCGCGCGCGTGTCAAGCAGGTGAGCGCTACTCAAGGACTGACTCCGCAGCAGCAGGCAAGGCTGGTGAAGCTGCTCGAGTCGCTGCATCCCCCGGTTCCGAGCGAGGAGGCGTGCTAGTCACTCGTCGACGCGGACATACGTCGTCCGCGGTCGATCAGAGCTGATCGTCGACATCCAGCAGCCGATCCTCCACATGCAGATCTTCGGCGCACTCTCCCTGCAAGCTCAGTTCCCTGCCTTCCGCTCGGAGGTGATCGCGGACCATCCGGCACAGGCGTTCGCGCACGAGGATACGTTGTGCGGTATCCATCTGCGCGTATCGCTCAATCTGCGAAGCCGAAAAGTGCAGTGTCAGCACGCACCGCGCATCCAGCGTCGTGTCGCCATGTGACTCGATCACCCAGGAAGCCTGGATGAGGAAGTTGCGGCCGTCGTCGTAACCGCTGATCGCGGGCGCTTTCGGCGACTCGAATAGCGTGGAAAGAGCCAGTTCGATTTCTTCGATGCGCTGATTCAGATCGATGTCTTTCATAGAAAGTCCTCCTCGTGGTCGAGGCCCCCGCCCCCCGCCTGCAGGCGAGCAAAAACCGTGTCCGGCTGTCGCTGTCTGTCCAGTGCTTCAACTGGAGCCGGACTCACAATCCCTGTTGCCGCTCATCAGGCAATATGTACCGATGAAACCGGTCAGCAGATATTCACGAACGCAAGGAGCGATTCGCCAGCTTCATACAGCGACAAAACGACGCTGCCGCGCACATATTGCCGGTTCAAATCGCACTTCAGTTCTTTAAGCAGAAGCCGACATATTTCCATCCGGACACAGATCGCAACGTTGTGGAAATCGCTCGCGCGTCCCGATCGGTTACACCGCGACACTCGACGACATCAACCAGTTTCAGGTCTCCTCGACGACCAAGGCCACCGCCGCCATCACCGACATCTGGTCCGCAGCCGCGGCCAAGGAGATCAAGAAACCGATCGACGAGTCGGTCGCTCGCGTCAAGACCCGTCAAGCTAAGGTCGACGAATCGGGCCGCACCATCGACGAAGTCGTGTCCGCCGTGCGTCGCCTGACCGACCTGAGGGGCGAGATTACCGCCGCATCGCGCGAACAGCATCAGGGCATCGAGCAGGTCAATCAGGCGATCAGATGGACAAGGTCACGCAACAGAATGCCGCGCTGGTCGAGCAGGCGGCCGCCGCGGCGAGCTCGCTGCAGGAGCAATCGGGCACGGTGGTGCAACCGGTAGCCGTATTCGCCATCGACTGATACGCCAGCATCGGTTTCGCGTCACCGTCGCCTCGTCACCATCGCGGCCCGGTATGACCGCGCAGCGGGCGGCGATGCCGCCGCCTTCGCAAGTGCGAAAAGCGCCTCATGCATGCCGACGTCGCATCGCCCCCTTGAACGACCAACCGTTGAGCGCGAGAAAGAGGAGCAGCGTCGCACCGAAAATGCATTGGCGTCCTGCTTCGCCTATCTGCAGCGCGGTCAACAGACTCGTGAGAACCGTCAGCAGCACGGCGGCGCTCGCGACCGCGATGTAGTCGCCCCGTCCGCCCGCGAGCGACACGCCGCCGATCACCGCGACGACGACGCTCGGCAGCACATAGGTCGTTCCGAGCCCCAGAAACGCCTGGCCGACATAGCCGACGAGCAGCACGCCCGTCACAGCGGCGATGATGCCGCTCGCGACATACACCGCGATGCGGATCGCGCGCACGCGCGTACCGGCGATGGCGGCAGCGACCGGATTCGCGCCGGTCGCCATCAGGCGACGCCCCCAGGCTGAATGATCGAGAAAACGCCACATCAACGCGCCGGCGCCGAGCCAGATCAGCGCGACGCTCGGCACGCCGCCGAGCGTCCTGCCGGCGAGCGCGGCGAGTGCGGGACTCGCGGCCGTATTGACGTGCATGACCGACGACCAGACGATCAACGCGCCGTCGATGAGACTTGCCATCGCCAGTGTCATCACGAGCGGCGGGATGCCCAGCAGCGTGATGCCGACGCCATTGAGCGCGCCCACCAGCGCGCCCGCCAACGTCGCGACGGCGAACGCGGCCGGCAATCCAGCCGATGCCGCTCCGAGCAGCGCGGCGCCAAGAATGCCGCCCAGCGTCGCGGCCGCGCCTACCGACAGATCGAGCCCCTGCTCTCCCGCGATCATCACGAGCGACTGCGCGAGGCCGAATAGCCCCAGAAACGTCGCGATCTTCAACTGATTGGCAACCTGCCCCAGGCTCGCGAAGCCCGGCACCGCGAACTGTCCACTGATGAGCACGATCACGGCGAGCGCCAGCAAAAAGGCGCGGCGCGAATTCGGTTTCATCGTCACACTCTCCTTTTCGCGCCCACGAACGTGAAGCCGAGCGCAAGCACGATCACGGCACCCTTGAACACTTCCTGGTAGTTGCTCGGGATGCCCGCGAAGTAGACGACGTTGCCGATCAGCGTGAGCACGAGCGCGCCGCAGACGGCGCCGAGCATCGTGCCGCGCCCACCCGCCAGCGAGATGCCGCCGATCACCACAGCCGCGACCGAGTTCAGCGTGTATGGCAATCCCAGACGCGCATCGCCGGACGCGGTTTGCGCGGTCAGGCAGAGCGCCGCCGCAAACACGAAGAGCCACGCGAGCAGATAGCCGAGCAGTTTGACGAGCCGGACATCGATGCCGGCTTTGAACATCGCATCGGCGTGGCTGCCGGTCGCGATCAGTCGCCGTCCGAAGCGATGCCGCTGCAGGACCGCCCACAGCGCGATCGCGGCGAGCACCGGCAGCGCCGCGAGCGGAATCACCGAGATACGCGCCGCGAACCATTCGCCCAATGCGTCCGGCACCGCGCCGCCCGGCTGCGGGATCAGCAGCAGAGCACAGCCAAACCAGACGGCGCCGGTCGCGAACGTCGCGATCAGCGCGCTTTGCTTCGCACAGCCGACCAGCAGACCGTTGCACGCACCGGCAAGCAGCGCGGCGGCCAGCGCGGCGACACAGGTCGCGCCGAGGCCCCACCCCATCAGACCGGGCGCGGCCGCGAGCACGCAGTTGACCAACGAGATTCCCGCGCCCATCGACAGATCCAGCTCTCCCATCAGCACGACGACCGCCTGCGCCATGCAGATCAGGACCACCGGCGCGGCGTTCTGCATGTTGCTCGCGAGCGAATCAGCGGTGAGAAAGTCCGGCTGCAGCCATGCATTCGCGATCACGACCGCGAGCAGCATGACGAGCGCGGGCAGCGCACTCGCGGCACGCGCGCACGATATTCTCAGCGCCGCGCCCATCCGTTTGCCTGGCGACCAGGCGCCAGTGTCGGCAAGTCCGTCTCCCAGTTGCGCCTTCATGCCGCGCTCCGGCCGAACAGCGCGCTCGTCACGCGGGATTCATTCATCTCATCACCTTCCAGCTGCGCGATGATCCGACCTTCGTACATGACGATCAGGCGGTCGCACACCGCGAGCAATTCTTCGGTATCCGATGCATAGACGAGCACGGCCGTCCCCGCTTGCGCGAATGCACCGATCGTCTCGTAGATTTCCCTGCGGGCGAGCACATCGACGCCCTTGGTCGGATCGCTGAGCAGCAGCACGTCGACCTGGCGGTTCAGCCAGCGCCCGATCACCACTTTCTGCTGATTGCCGCCCGACAGATCCCGCACCGGCTGGCGCACGTCGGACGTCTTGATGCGCAGTCGCGCGACCACGTCGTCGACGAACCGGCGGATCGGCGCGCGACGCAGCCGCCACGGGCTCGCCGCGAAGTTCACGCTGACCTGCGCCAGATTGAATTCGACCGGGTGATCGAGCCACAGGCCCTGCCGATGCCGGTCGTTGGGCACGAGGCACACGCCCGCGGCGATCATCTGACGCGGCGAACGCGGCACGATCGTCCTCGCTCCACCTCGTCCGTCGAGCCTCACCTCGCCGCCGTCCGGCACACGAAAGCCCGCGAGCGCGTCGAGCAGTTCTTCCTGGCCATGGCCCTGTAGTCCCGCGATGCCAAGAATCTCTCCGCGTTCCAGTTCGAAGCTGACGCCGCGCAGCCGCGCGCCGGCGCGCAGATCGGTGACGCCGAGCGCGACGGTTCTTTCCGTGTCCGCCGGATCACCGCCACGTCTCCGCTTGCCGTCATGAATATGCGTGGCAACCGCGCCGCCCATCAGTTCGAGCACACGCGCTTCGTCGAGTTGCCCACGCACCGTTAGCTCGCCGACCGGGCGGCCGTTGCACAATACCATCACGCGATCGCACAGCGCTTCGATCTCCGCCATCCGGTGCGAAATGAAAACCACCGCCGTGCCGCGCGCCGTCAGGCTACGCACGACGCGCATCAGGTTGTCGACTTCAGCGGCGGCGAGTGCGGCGGTCGGTTCGTCGAGAATCAGGATGCGCGGCCCGAGCGCAAGCGCCCTCGCGATCTCGACCAGTTGCTGATCGGCGGCGCTGAGGCTGCCTGCGCTCGCTTCGATATCCCAGCCGGGTCTCAGGCTCTCCAGCAGCCGCGTGGCGCGATCGCGCGTGCGCCGCTGATCGACAAAGCGACCCGTATGGCACAGCTCCGCGCCAAGAAACACGTTCTCCCACACCGGCAGATCCGGCGCGAGACCGGGATGCTGATGCGCAATCGCGATCCCCGCCGCGCGCGCCGACTTCGGCGAGCCGGGTCGCAGCGGCGCACCGATCATTTCGATCGTGCCGTCGTCCGGTATCGTGTCGCCGGCGAGAATGCTCGACAACGTCGATTTGCCCGAGCCGTTGGCGCCGAGCAGCCCCAGCACTTCGCCCGGGTTCAGCGTGAGGCTCGCGCCGTCGAGCGCGAGCACGCCGCCATAGCGTTTCGTCAATCCCTTCGCGATGAGCACGGACATGATCGGCGTTATTGCGTGAACAGCGCATCGAGTTGGGCTTCGCTCAGCCATTGACCGAGAAAGTAGCTGTCGGGCTTGTCGCTCATTGAAGCGAGCGTAGCGTCGAGATTCTCGGCCGTCACGGTCTTCGTGATCGGGAAGTAGTAGGTGTTGTCGGGCAGCGGTTTGAGCGTGCGTCCATGCGCGAGGCGCACCGCGATGCCGAGCGCCGTGCGACTGATGTCGGGCGGATTCACCTGCACGAACACCTTCATCGGATTGCCGGCGTCGCGCTGCTTCTTCCATTCCGTCAGAAAGCCCTTTTGCGCTTCGCCGGTCATGATCGGCACGCGCCGGTTCGCGTTCTCGAATGCGCGCAGAACGCCGAGCGCCATCGCGTCTTCGGTGAACACCGCGTCGATCTGCGGTTGCGCCGCGATCACCGTCGCCATCACTGCTTGCGCCTTGGCCTCGTCCCATTCGCCATAGCCGGACCAGACGACCTTGATGCCCGGATACTTCGCGAACGTCTCGAGCGCGGCCTTCTTGCGCGCCTCCGCCGCCGGATGTCCGGGGATGCCGTCGAGCACCACGACATTGCCCTTGCCGTGCAGTTGCTCCGCGATCCATTCGGCGTAGCGTTGACCCCACTTGTAGTGATCGACGGTCACGTTCGTCGCGTAGCGATTGGATACCGCCTGGTCGAACGACACCACCGGGATCTTGCTGCGCTGCGCCTCCGAGATCACGCCGTTGAGCGCGGTGGCCGAGTTCGCGTCGACCATGATCGCGCCCACCTTCTGGCGAATCATGTTGCGCATGTCCTGAATCTGCTGACCAGTGTTGGCACCGGATTGCTGCACGATCAGCTTGTCGGCCAGGCCCCTGGTTTTGTAGGTCTGGAACTGCTGATTGGCGCCGTCGATCATCTGGTTGCGCCATTCGGTGCCGAAATAGCCGTTCGACAGGCCGATATCGGGCGCGGCGGCGAACGCCGATGCGCACGCGAGGCTAGTCGCCACGGTGGCAAGCAAAGTGCGCGGTTTCATGTCGTCGTCTCCTGATGTTTGGTGTGCGCGCGAAGGCGCCAGCCGCGGCGTGCGGCCGGCTCCGCGCAACTTCTGGTGGGCGATGCAGTTTCAGTGCACAGGCGCGGATGCCGCCGTCCCGACACCGGGATCGGCCGGCAACGCCGCGCCTACATGAAGTTCGCCGCGCGGCGGCAGCGCGTCGTGCGCGCTCTTGAAGATGTCGCCATCCTTCATCACCAGCGTGATCCTGCTCGGGTCCTGCAGCACGGTGAGGTCCGCGAGCGGATCACCGTCCACCAGAATGATGTCGGCAAGATAGCCCTCGCGAATCTGGCCGAGCTCGTCGGGCATCATCATCAGCTCGCCGCCGTAGCGCGTGGCCGAGATCAGCACCTCCATCGGCGTCATGCCGATGTAGTCGACGAAGTATTGAAGGTCGCGCGCGTTCGTGCCGTGCGGCATCCACGCAAAGCCGTAGTCGCCGCCCGGCAGAATGCGGATGCCGCGCTTGTGCATCTTCTGCAGCGTCACCGCGGCGGTTTCGAGCTCGCGCTTGTAGCCCATCTTCGTCGCCAGTTCCTCGCTGATGCCCCACTTCTCCGCGTGATACAGCGTGCTGATCAGCCAGCCGATGCCCGGCGCGACGAAGTGCTTTTCCTTGTTTGCTTCGAGCATGTCGAGGGCTTCCTCGTCGGCGAAGCTCGCATGGAAGATCAGTTCGAGCCCGTGCCGCACGCATTGCTTGACCGATTCGCTCGAGCGCGCATGCGCGGCCACGCGCTTGCCGGCGCGCTTCGCCTCGGCAGCGAGCATCGCGATCTCTTCCTCGGAAAACGGCGACGATTCCGCCGAAATGCCCGCGATGTACTCGCCCGACAGATTGATCTTCAGATGATCGACACCGTACTTGACGAACATGCGCGTGGTCGCGCGCATTTCTTCCGGCCCGCTCACGACCGCGCCGAAGTTCAGTTCCTTGAACGGCATGTGCGGCAGCGTGTTGTCCGCGAGGCCGCCGAGAACGGTGATCTCCTGGCTGCCCGCCAGATAGCGCGGTCCCGGAAATTCGCCGGCGTTGACCGCGTTGCGCAGCACGACATCGAGCCGCGGCTTGGCGGCGGCCGCGCCCAGTGCCGAAGTCCAGCCCATTTCCAGATAACGCTTCGCGACGCGCACGCACCACAGCATGTGCTCCTCGGGCGGCATGAACTGGATCGCTGACAGCGACGGCTGGTCGTTCCACGAGAAATGCGTGTGCGCTTCGGTCATGCCCGGCATCAGGAATGCGCCACGGCCGTCGATACGCTGTGCCTGGGGCGCGTTGATCGGCTCTTCGTCGCGAGCGACGCGGACGATGCGCTGCCCGTCCACCAGCACCTGGCCTCTGAAGGGCTGAGCACCGCTACCATCGAAAACCGATACGTTGGTAAACAAGATCGAACTCATGTCTGTCTCCTCCACGTGGGGCCGAACGCGCATGGGCGTCCGCCGCCGGTTGGTTACTGCCTGACTGTGCCTGTTTCCCGATCGGGGGCCCGTCGATCGCCGTTCTGCGCGGCTATTCTGATCGACGCGGCGCCCACCTGTTCAATGCGTCACCGAGCCACTTGATAGAAGCGCTTCAACTCCACCGTCGTTTCGACGGGTTTTTCGAACGTGGTCCAGTGACCACAGCCGCTCAGCACGACGACTTTCGCCCCCGCAATACGCTCGCCCATCGCCTTCACCGCATCGGGTTTGCCAACGCCGTCCTGGTCGCCTGTCACCAGCAGCGTCGGCACCTGGATGCGTTCGATCTCCGCCGCCTGCGCGCCAGCCAATGCCTCGCAGCTTTGCGCGTAACCTTCGGGCGATTGGCGCATCACGCTTTCGCGCACGAGCGCGAGCGTCACGGGCCGCTGCGACCTGGTTTCGTCGCTGGTGGCGCCTTTGACGATCGCATCGGCGATTTCCTGCAGGCCCGGCACGCCCTGGTCGCGCGCGATGCGCGCGCGCTGGCGCATGCCGTCGCGCGCGGCGTCGGGCGGAGCAATGAGCGGCCCGAACAGCGCGAGGCTTTTAACCAGCTCGGGATGCCTGACGGCCAGATGCTGCGCGACGATGGTGCCCATCGAATGCGCGACGATGTCCGCGTCGCTCACCTGCAGTTCGCGCAGCACGGAGGCGATCGTGTTCACGTAGGAATCGATCGACAGCTTCTGCGCGGGCAACGGCGAACGCGCGCTGCCAGGCAGATCGATGCGGATGACCTTCCTGCCTTCGAACGCCGGCAGCACCGGCGTCCAGTTGTTCGAGGAACCGCCGAGACCGTGGATGCACACGACCGGCGCGCCGTCGCCTTCGATCTCGATGAAGATGCCTTGCACTTGAGTTGTTGCCATGTTTACGCCACCTCGTTCTCAAGGACGCCGATGCGCGGAATCTCCATGCGCACGACATCGCCGCTTTGCAGAAATTTCGGGGGATTGAAGCCGATGCCGACACCGGCCGGCGTGCCCGTCGCAATGACGTCGCCGGGCTGCAGTTCCATGCCGGCCGACAGCGTCGCGATGATCGTCGGGATATCGAAGATCAAGAGCTTCGAGTTCGATTCCTGACGCAACTCGCCGTTGACCCAGCAACGCACGTCGATGTTCGACGCGTCGAATTCGTCGGCCGTCACGAGATACGGGCCCATCGGGCAGAAGCCGTCGAGCGACTTGCCGATGAACCACTGACGATGCAGCTTTTGCAGATCGCGCGCGGTGACGTCGTTGATGATCGTGTAGCCGAACACGTAATCGAGCGCCTTCGCCTTCGAGATCGCGCGACCTGCCTTGCCGATGACGACACCGATCTCGACTTCGTAGTCCATCTGTTGCGTCACGTCGGCATGGCGCGGAATGCGCTCGCCAGTCGCGATGATCGTCGATGCGGGCTTCGTGAAAACGACCGGTGCTTCGGGTATGTGCTCGCCTGCCTGCGCGCTCTTGTCGAAACCGGACTTGCTGAACTCTTCGGCGTGGTCGTGATAGTTCTTGCCGACGCAGAACAGGTTGCGGCGCGGCTGGTCGATCGGCGCGAGGAGCGTCGCCGACGCGAGCGGGCGCCCTTCGCCGCGCGGGCACAGCGACTCGCGCAGGTCGGAGAATTGTTGTACCAATTGGACCATGTCGCCGGCAAAGCCGTCGCAGAGCTGGGATACCGGCCAATAAACGCCGGCGTCGGTGTCGACCAGGGCGACCGCCGTCGCCCCGTCGTGGCGCAAAGTTGCTAATTTCATGATGGGCCTTTAATCTAGGTCTGGTGGGTCAGTCTGGAACCACTGTAGGACCAAAACCGGACGAAAAGAACCAGGGTTAACCAAAAATCAGAACCAATTGGTTCTTGTTTGATGCGCAGCAGGACTGGGGTATGAGTGACGTCGACACAAGGCTGACAGTCAGGGCGAAGGGGGCACGAGAGCTCGCCAGCTATCTGGAGGAAGCGATTCGCAGCGGACGCTTCGCCGAAGGCGTGCGCCTGCCGCCCGAACGCGAACTTAGCGAGGAGTTCGGCGCTTCACGTGGCGCCGTCCGGCGAGTCCTCGCCGATTTGAAAGAGCGTGGGCTGATCCGGCAGACGGTCGGCAGCGGCACGTTCGTGCTGCCTGGCGCAAGCGTGCCTGCGCCGCCGCTACCCGAGGCGAAGCCGCACGCCGTGCAGACGAGCCCAGCCGAACTGATGGAAGCGCGGCTTTTGATCGAGCCGCTGATGCCCGGGCTCATCGTCCGATATGCGACGGCGGCCGACTTCGCGCAGATGAGCGACTGCATCGAGCGATCCGAGGCGGCGCAAACCATCGAGGAGTTCGAGCACTGGGACGGCGAGCTGCATCGCGCGTTGGCGGTCGCTACGCACAACACCTTCTTTCTGCGCGTGCTCGAATTGACCAACGAGGTGCGCGAACAGGGCGAGTGGGGACGTCTGAAGCGCCTGTCGCTGACGCCCGAGCGGCGCAGTCAATATGAGGCGCAGCATCGCGCGATCGTGGATGCGCTTCGCGATCGCGATGCCGAGATGGCTTGCGAGCTATTGACGAACCATCTCCGGCAAATCAGGGAAAACCTGTTCGGACGTTGACAGCTTTACGAATACTTGCGGCGGCACGCATTCAAGGGTTGCGATTTCCTTCCGGGGGTATCGAATCTGTTTATCACACGCGACGCGAGACCACGCCAAACCAAACCTGGATGCCTCACCCGCGACCTTCGTCGAGCCCTACCGGGGCGAGGTTCCGCGCGACGCAGATCGCCGCCGCCCGCGCACGGACCCGGCAATGCGCGATTCATGCGGAACCATGCGTATGTGGTTAACCCGCTCTTTCAACCCTTGGCGCGCGTGCTTATCGTGCTGGGTGCGCACGGCAGGCCAACAACTTCAAGCAGCCTGCCGGAGCATAACGTCTTCCGCGGCGCGGGGGCGACCGCCACATCGGCGAGTCGAAAAGCGCACGCAGAAGCGAACAGATACTGCACCGCCGGCGTGGCCGGACGGGTTCGCAGCCGAGCGGGCCACAATCGGGAGGCCTCCGTAGAGGGGACAAAAGATGTTCGGATGCAAGCTGATCGACGTCAACGCACTATCCGCCCGACCCGCCCGAGCGCCGGTCCAGCGGCACGCGCGCCGATCCAATGACTGCCACTTCCATCCCGTGCCCACGCCCCACGACAAGACACAGTACGGTCGTTAGCCACTGGCAGGCTCACCGCCGGATTTCATGACCGCGCTACTCCCAACCGATCATTCAATCCCTCGGCTTCGGGTGTGCAAACCGTTACGCCGGACCCCGCTCACAGCGCTCGCCCAGCAATGAACAAGGGGTCCGATTTTCAACGTTGTTTACGTGGTTCGTTAGCAAGGAAATCGAATGCAAAACAAAAAGCGCACTTTGCTTAAGGCCGCCGCCGCACTCGTGCTGGCAGGTTCGAGCGTGGTCGCCCATGCGGACGATGTGGTCAAGGTCGGGCTCATCGTTCCGATGAGCGGACCGTTCGCGTCCACGGGTCGTCAGGTCGACGCGGCGGTCAAGCTGTATATGGCCCAGCATGGCGACACGGTCGCGGGCAAGAAAATCCAGGTCATCCTGAAGGACGACACCAACGTCCCGGATACCACCAAGCGCCTCGCGCAGGAACTGATCGTCAAAGATCACGTGTCGGTGCTGGCCGGCTTCGGGCTCACGCCGCTGGCGCTCGCCGCCGCGCCGCTCGCGACCCAGGCGAAGGTGCCGATGATCGTGATGAACGCGGCCACCGCGATGATCACCGAGCAATCGCCTTACATCGTGCGCGCGGGCTTCACGCTGCCGCAGAACACGTTGGGCATCGCGCGTTGGGCGCCGAAGAACGGCATCAAGAAGGTGGTCACGCTGGTCGCCGACTACGGTCCCGGCATCGACGCGCAGAACTCGTTCAAGAAGGTCTTCGAATCGGAAGGCGGCAGCGTCGTCGAGCAACTGCGCGTGCCGGTCGCCAATCCGGACTTTTCGCCGTTCCTGCAGAAGGTCGCCGACCTGAAGCCTGACGCGCTGTTCATCTTCGTGCCATCGGGTGCCGGCGCCGCGTTCATGAAGCAGTTCGCCGAGCGCGGCCTGAGCAAGCAGGGCATCAAACTGATCGGTACTGGCGACGTGGTGGATGACGACATCCTGAACGCCATGGGTGACGTGGCGCTGGGCGCGGTGACATCGATGCACTACTCGGCCGCTCTCGACAATCCCGAGAACCGCGCCTACGTGGCCGCCTTCGAAAAAGCCAACCCCGGCATGCGCCCGAACTTCCACAGCGTCGGCGCCTATGACGGCATGCACCTGATCTACGCGGCGCTCCAAGCCACCAAGGGCGACACCAACGGCGACAAGCTGCTGGCAGCCATGAAGGGCCAGAAATGGAACAGCCCCCGCGGCCCGGTGGAACTCGATCCGCAGACGCGTGAAATGGTCCAGAACGTGTACATCACCCGGACGGAACGCGTGAATGGCCAGCTGTTCAACGTGTCGTTCGACAAGATCGACGCCGTCAAGGATCCGGCCAAGATCAAATAAGCTCGCGAAAGCGAGGCACGCCGTATCCGGATCATTCGATTTGCCCGCCGCGCCCCTCGCACTGCCAGGGGCGCGGCGTTTCGGCGGTAAAAATTCATGCTAACCATTCTCTTCGACGGTATTGCCTACGGCATGCTTCTGTTCGTGCTGGCGAGCGGTCTGGCCATCACGCTGGGATTGATGAACTTCGTCAATCTCGCTCACGGCGCCTTCGCCATGGTGGGCGGCTACGCCACCGTGCTCGCGATGTCGCGTCTGGGCATCCCTTTCCTGTGCGCATTGCCGATTGCGTTCGTCGCGTCCGCGGTGCTTGGCGGCATTCTCGAACGCACGCTGTATAAGCGCGTGTACGGGCAGTCCGAACTCAATCAGGTGCTGTTTACGATCGGCCTGACCTTCATGGCCATCGCGACGGTCGACTACTTCATGGGCTCGACCCAGCAGTTCCTGAACCTGCCGCAATGGCTGCAGGGCCGCACGGTGTTCGCCGGCATCGGCATCGGTTACTACCGGTTGTTCGTGATCCTGGTCTGCGTGGTACTCGTCGTCGCGCTCCAGCTGATCCTGACCAAAACCCGCTTTGGCAGCCGCCTGCGCGCATCGGTGGATGATCCGCGCGCGGCGAGCGGCCTCGGCATCAACATCAACTTCGTGTTTCTGACCACCTTCGCGTTCGGCTCGGGCCTCGCCGGCCTCGGCGGCGCGCTCGGCGCAAACATGCTCGGCCTCGATCCGATCTTTCCGCTCAAGTTCATGATCTATTTCCTGGTCGTGGTCGCGGTGGGCGGCACGACCTCGCTGACCGGTCCGCTGCTGGCTTCGCTGCTGCTCGGCATCGCGGACGTGGCGGGCAAGTACTACATCCCCGATCTGGGGGCATTCATCATCTACGGCGTCATGATCATCACCCTGATGTGGCGACCACAGGGTCTATTCGTCAGGGCGGGGGGCAAATGAAGTCGGCAACTTCTAGCGAAATGGGTGCATCGACGATCGTGCCCGAAGTCCGCAGCATGGGCAGGCAGTGGTCGCGCTGGCGCCCGGCGGAAATCATCTTCTGGATCGTGGCGCTGGGCATCTGCGTGACGCCGCTCAATAACTTCCTGCTGCTCAACGAGATGGCGATTCTCGCGTTGTTCGCGGTATCGCTGGACCTGATCCTCGGCTATACCGGCATCGTGTCGCTGGGCCATGCGGCCTTTTTCGGTCTCGGTGCTTATTCGGCTGCGTTGCTGGCCAAGTACTTCAATGTCGATCCGCTGCTGGGCATGCTGCTTTCGTGCGGAGTGGCGGCGCTGGCGGGCCTCGCCACCAGCGTGCTGGTGATGCGCGGTTCGGACCTCACGCGCCTGATGGTGACGCTAGGTGTGGCCTCCATCCTGCACGAACTGGCCAACAAGCTCGGCTGGCTCACCGGCGGGGCCGACGGCATGACCGGCGTGCCGATGGTGCCGCTCTTTGGTCACATCGAGTTCGATCTGTTCGGCAAGGTGGCCTACACCTATTCGATCGTCACGCTGTTCGTGCTGTTCGTGATCGCGCGCGCGGTGGTCAAGTCGCCGTTCGGCATGTCGCTGCAGGTGATCCGCCAGAATCCGCTTCGCGCGGCGGCCATGGGCGTGCCGGTCAACCTGCGCCGAACTGCCGTCTACACGCTGAGCGCGGCCTACGCGGGCGTGGCCGGCGCCCTGCTCGCGCAGACCACCGGCTTCGCGTCGCTCGACGTGCTCGACTTCCACCGCTCGGCCGACGTGCTGCTGATGCTGATGATCGGCGGCGCCGGTTATCTGTATGGCGGCATCATCGGCGCGGTCGTATTCAGGTTCATGCAGGACCGGCTGGCGGACATCACGCCGCAATACTGGCAGTTCTGGATCGGCTTGCTGCTGGTGATCATCGTGATCGTCGGTCACGAGCGGCTCGTGCGTCCGTGGACGTGGTTCCGTCGCAGCGGGAGCAAAGCATGACGATCGCACTGCAAACATTCAATCTGATCAAGCGCTTCGGCGGCCTCGTCGCCACCAATGACGTGTCGATCGCGGTCGAGAAAGGCGCCCGCCAGGCGCTGATCGGCCCCAACGGCGCCGGCAAGACGACACTGATCAATCAGCTGACGGGCGTGCTGTCGCCGAGTTCGGGCCGTATCGAGCTCGAAGGTCACGACATCACGTCGCTGTCCGTGCACAAGCGGGCTCGCGCCGGGCTCGTCCGCACGTTCCAGATCAACCAGCTTTTCAGGCACATGACGCCGGCCGAATCGCTGTCCGTCGCGATCTCCGAGCGCGACGGCCTGGGCGCACGCTTCTGGCGTGCGCTCGGTCAGCGTGGCGAAATCATGGACGAGGTCGCTTCGCTGCTCGAACAGTGCAAGTTGCTCGACGTGATGAGTCGCGAAACGCGCGTGCTGCCCTACGGCAAGCAGCGCCTGCTCGAAATCGCGCTGGCGCTGGCGGCAAAGCCGCGCGTGCTGCTGCTGGACGAGCCCGTGGCCGGCGTTCCCGACGGCGAACGCCGCGAGATTCTCAATACGGTCGCCGCATTGCCCGACGACGTGACCATTCTGCTGATCGAGCACGACATGGACCTCGTGTTCAGCTTTGCCAACCGCATCTCTGTGCTGGTGAGCGGCGGTCTGCTTACCGAGGGCGCATGCGCGGACATCGCCCGCGATCCTCGCGTGAAGGCCGTGTATCTGGGCGAGGAGCTGGTTGGAGGTGAATATGTCTGAATTGCTGAAGCTGGAAGGAGTCGTAGCGGGCTACGGCGAAGCCAAAATCCTGACGGGTATCGATCTGGCCTTGGATCACGGCCAGGCTCTCGCGCTGCTTGGCCGCAACGGCACGGGTAAAACCACGCTGATCAACAGCATCGTCGGTCACACGCGTCGCTTTAGCGGGCGGATCTGGCTCGATGGCAAGGACGTCACCGGATTCAAGCCGCACCAGCGCGCGCTGGCCGGCATCGGCTGGGTGCCGCAGGAACGCAATATCTTCAAGTCGTTGACGGTCGAAGAGAACCTGAGCGCGATCGCCGTGTCCGGTCCCTGGGACCTGGCGCGCATCTACAAGATGTTTCCGCGCCTGGAGGAGCGCCGCGCCAATATGGGCAATCAGCTTTCCGGCGGCGAGCAGCAGATGCTCGCCATCGGCCGCGCGCTGATGCTCAATCCCAGGGTGCTGCTGCTCGACGAACCGCTCGAAGGCCTCGCGCCGATCATCGTGCAGGACTTGATGCGCATCCTGTCGGAGATCATCCGCGACGAAGGCCTGTCGGTGATTCTGGTCGAGCAGAATGCGCGCAAGGCGCTGAGCATTACGCACAACGCCGTGGTGCTGGAGCGCGGCTCGGTGATTCATTCGAGCACGGCGGCCGAGCTGCTGGCCCAGGATCACAAGATCGATACCTTGCTGGCCGTGTCTCAACACTGAGCGGCGCGCGATGCGTGGCCGGGCTACGCGACGAAGGTCGTGACCGCCCGATTGAACGCATCCGGTCTCGCGACATTCATCCCATGCGACGCACCGTCGATCGTTTCGCGTTCGGCAAACTCGATCCACTGTTCGAGCTTGTCGACCGTATTGCGGAACATGCGGGGACTTCTTTGGCCGTCGATCAACAACGTACGGCACTTGATATCGCGCGCGGCTTCCGGCGTATAGGCCGGAAGCGGATCGAGCAACTGCTTCGGCAGCGTGAGCGCGTTGTCGAGCGCCATGCGACGAAAGCTCTCCGGGCTTTTGTTCCAGTAGCCCGGCATGCTCACGGAGTCGACGAACATCGACAAGCCGGCGTCGTACTCGCCCCGCTCGATCAGTTCCGCGACCCGGGCGCGCAACACGTTGGTCGCCGGCGGCATGAACGCGGGCTGACCCCGCGGTTCGGTTTGCAGCGGGCCGCCGGGATCGGCTAGCGTCAGCGTTTTCACGAGGCGCGGATAGGCACGCGCGAGATGGAATGCCACGCACCCACCCCGCGAGTGACCGACCAGATGAACCGGAGCCAGGTCGAGCGCCGTGATGAATCCGGCCATTTCCTCGACGTGCGCCTCCCAGCTGAAGTCGCCGTGTCCAAACGCATCGATCTCGGGCCAGTAATGGCTCAAGCTCGGCGCGAAGCAGCGAAACCGGCCAGACAGCGAAGCCATCTGGGCGTCCCAGTAGCGATAGTCGCAAAGCGAGCCGTGCACGAACACCATCGGCTCGCCGCTCCCGGACTCGACATACGGTATGGCAACACTCGATGCGGTGGTCACGAACGACGGCGCGGACGCGCCATAGGCTGAGGCCAGGATCGATGGGCTGGTACGTGCATTCATCAAAGGGCTCCTTTGGCGACACTATCGATGGTGTGCTGGCAAAAGAAAATCGCATAATATTGATGGAATCGATCTACTTTTCTGATACGAACCATCATGGCAACGGAAATGAAAGCGCTCGATCTGGACGTGCTGTCGATGATCATCGCGGTGGCGGACGCCGGCACGATCAGTCGCGCGGCGCAGGTCGTGCATCGCTCGCAATCGGCGGTGAGCATGCAGATCAAGACGCTCGAGACGGCGCTCGGCAAGGCGCTGTTCGTGCGCAAGCCTCGCAGCGTGGTGCCGACGCAGGACGGCGAAATGCTGTTGACCTACGCACGACGGATGATCGCGCTGCGCGATGAAGCGTGGGCAGCGGTGGTTCGGCCCGACGTGACCGGGCGCGTGGTGATCGGCGTGCCGGACGACTATGCGACGTCACTGTTCCCGCCGATCCTCAAGAAATTCTCGGCGACCTATCCGAAGGTGGAGATTCAGGTGGTGGGGCTGCCAAGCGTCGCGCTCGAGCCGATGTTGAAGGACGGCACGGTCGATCTCGTCTGCGCGACGCGCGTGAAAGGATTGCACGGCGAGTTCCTGCGTCACGAACCGATGGTGTGGGCCGCCGCCCCTGGCGCGACCGAGATCTGGCGCGAAAGGCCCTTGCCCATCGCCGTGTTTTTGCCCGGCAGCGTCGCGCGAGAGAAGGCAATCCGGAGCCTCGAGCGTGCGCGCATCACGTATCGAACGTCGTATGAGAGTCCGAGTCTGCTGGGTCTGCTGACGATGGCCGAGGCCGGACTCGCGGTGACCCCTTTGGCCAAGTGCGCGGTACCGGCTCACTTCTCGCTGCTGGGGGCCGCGAATGGCCTGCCGGAAATCGGCACGCTCGAAGTCGTGCTGGCGCGAAGCGCGGCTTCGAAGCGACCTGTGTGCGATTTTCTCGCGGAGCACATTCTCGCCGACCTGAAGAATTGACCCGGAAGACGTCAGGAAGGCTCCTCCGCGCCGGCTCGGCACGACGCACACATCCGCCACGCAGCCTTCGGCGCAGCGACGGTTTCCGCAACCCCGCGCCACCAGCGTTCACCGCGATGCACCGCAGTCAGATCGAGCCGCTCGCCCATGCGCGGTGTCGACAGCGCGACGCCGCGCGCGAGCGCCAGCCCCGTCACCCTCTCGAATGGCTCCTGCCAGCGATGCATCGCGAGGTCGAAGGTGCCGTTATGAATCGGCACGAGCCAGCGGCCGCGCAGGTCGATATGCGCCTGCACGGTTTCTTCGGGCTGCATATGGACGTATGGCCACATCGCGTCGTACGCGCCGGTCTCGATCAACGTGACGTCGAATGGTCCGAGGCGCTCGCCGATCGCGCTGAAACCATCGAAGTAGCCGGTGTCGCCGCTGAAGAATACGCGCAGATCGTTATCGACGATCACCCAGGACGCCCACAACGTGCGGTTGCCATCGAACAGGCTGCGCCCCGAGAAGTGCTGCGCCGGCGTCGCGGTGAACTCGATGCCCTCGATCACCGTGCCCTGCCACCAGTCGAACTGCCGGACCTTCGCCGCGTCGATACCCCATTCGATGAGCCGGTCGCCGACCCCGAGCGGCGTCAGGAACACCTCGGTACGCTGCGCCAGGATCAGGACGGTCTCGCGGTCCAGATGGTCGTAGTGATCGTGCGACAGGATCACGCCATGCAGCGGCGGCAAATCGTCGAGCGAGATCGGCGGCGCATGAAAGCGCTTCGGACCGAGATTGCGGAACGGCGACGCCCGCTCGGCGAAGACGGGATCGGTAAGCCAGAACTTGCCGCGCAACTTCAGCAGCATCGTCGAGTGACCGAGCCGGTACAGGCTGCGATCGGGCGCCGCATCGAGTTGCGCGCGTGTCAGCGTTTCGACGGGCAACGCGTCGGCCGGCACGGTGCCGCGCGGCTTGTTGAACAGCACCGTCCACGCGAGCCCGAGCGTTTTGCGCAGGCTTTGCGCCGGACGCGGCTTGACGTTGCGAAAGCGCTCGCCGTCATGCTGCGGCGACAGGCCGAACTTCGCGCGGCTGCGTTGCGCGGCGTTCACGCCGAGCATTTGGCGGACATAGGCGGGAAGCGACGTCATGAAGGTGACCTTCCGAAGAAAATGTACACCCGGCAGTGTAGTTTATTTTCAAGAAAAGTAAACTGACCAGTGTAAAATTAGGGGATGGAATCGCCTGCCCGCCCCCAACGTCTGACTGACCGAAAGCGCGTCGCGATCGTCACCGCCGCGATCGAGGAATTCCTCGCGGCCGGATACGACGCAACCAGCATGGACCGCATCGCCGCCCGCGCGAGCGTCTCGAAGCGCACGGTCTATAACCATTTCCCGGGCAAGGAAGCGCTTTTCGCGGCGATTCTCCAGCAACTGTGGGACGCGAGCCACGATGGCGATGCGCCCTGCTACCGCGCCGATCGACCGTTGCGCGCGCAGTTGCTCGATCTGCTGGAGCGCAAGCTGAGCCTGCTTAACGACGAGTCTTTCTTGTCGCTGGCACGGGTGGCGATCGCGGCTGGCATCCATTCGCCGGAGCGCGCGCGCGATATGGTCGCACGCATGGGGGAGCGCGAGGAGGATCTGACCGCGTGGGTCCGGGCGGCTGCCGCGGACGGCCGCATCAAGACCGGCGACCCCGTCTTCGCCGCACTGCAGTTGCAGGGGCTCGTGAAGGCCTTTGCCTTCTGGCCGCAAGTGGCGATGGGTCAAGTGCCGCTCGATGCCGGCGAGCAGAAGCGGATCGCGGAGGCAGCGGCGGATATGTTTCTCGCGCGTTATGCGTGAGTCGGTTTGCCGGGTCGGGTTTGCTTTGGCGTCCCCGCCGAGGCAAGAAGTTCTTTGCTGGAAGACGGCGGTGCGCGCAGCGACCTTCCACGAAGCAGCACCGGGAGAGTGAACTCCTCCTTTTTCGCAAACGTTTGCTTTGAGGTATCAAGTCTCAGCTTCCGAAGCCGAAAACGCGTACATCGCCTCGAAACTTTGGAGACCCGATGTGACGCGCGTTGTGCTCTTACTTGCCGTAATGTTCATGACAGGCTGCGCACAAGTGCAACAGCCCACTACGGCTCAAGCCGAGAAACCTGCGGTGTCGAACGTCATCATGAAGTTCGACATTCCCGCCGATGCACTCGGCGCGCGCGATCCGCAACTGGCTACGGTGCTCGCCAAGGCAGGCGCGCTCGCCGCCGCGCAGAAGCGGCCCACGGTGATCCGCGTGACGGCGCTGGGCCAGGACTTCAAGTACATCAACGAGGCGATCTGGCGGGGCGTGCCACAGCAGGGGCTCAAACCCGCGCTCGAAAACCTGACGACCGGCGCGAACCAGACGTACAGCGTGTCGATCCAGCCGCTACGTGATGGGAGCTGACACGATGCGCCTGATCGCTTTCGCCGCGGCATCGCTATGCTTGAGTTCGGCCGCGTGGGCAGGCCAGCCCGCCGCCAGCGCGCCCGCAACCGCCGCCCCGCCTGCCACCCTGGCCTCCGCGGACAAGGTCTACCCGCCGCTGCCCACGCTCGCGATGCTGCCGCCCTCCACCGGCGACGATGACGACCTCCCCGCGCCGCGCTCGAGCTCGCGCAACAAGAAGAAGACGCAAAAGCGCGATTGCCACTGCGCGATGCCGACGCCGCGCCTCGTCGTCTCCGATGAATCACGCGCCTATCTGAAGGACGTCGAGCGGCAGCTCGATTCCGCGCTGGCGCAGTAAAGCAGGACCCGGAGCCCCGACCCATGGACCAGCCCAAGCCCAACGCCTTCCGCCCTTTGCGATCGTGGGCCATCTGCGCCTGGGCGGCGCTGGTGGTCCTCGGCAGTTCGTCCGCGCACGCCGCCGCGAGCGCCGATGATTGCTTCGACAAGGCTGGCGCCTACCAGGGCGTCAATCCGCACGTGCTGCGCGCCGTGGCATGGCGCGAATCGAAAGGCGACGCGACCGCCATCAACCGCAATGCCAACGGGTCGATCGACGTGGGCCAATTGCAGATCAATTCGATCCACTTTCCGGAACTGGCGAGCCAGGGCATTCCGCACCGCGCGCTCACCGACCCATGCGTGAATATCTTCGTGGCCGCCTGGCTGCTCAAGCAGAAGATGGTGCGCTACGGCAACACATGGCGCGCGATCGGCGCGTATCACTCGGAATCGCCGCGCGAGCGCGACAGCTACGCGCGCAGCATTCAGGCGATTCTGGTCAACTGGGGGCTGTTGCAGCCGGAGCGATGAGGTTCAGGCGCGGGCGCGGCGGGTCGTTGCCGGCGCACCGCGCTCCGCTAACTCCCCGCTGATGCAAGCTCCATCCGCTTGCGCTGCAGGAACCGGCGCACGGCCGGGTCACGCTCGAGACCGATCGCCAGATCGTACGCACTGAGGGCTTGTGCCGTCGCGCCGGCACGCGCGAGCAGATTGGCGCGTGCAGCCCAGTAGGGCTGGTAGTCGGTGAGCCTCGGATCGTCCGCATACGGCGCCAGCGCATCGAGCGCCGCCTGCGGGCCGTCACGCTCCGCCACCGCGAGGGCGCGGTTCACTGCGACTACCGGCGACGCCGCAATCGAAAGCAGCCCATCGTAGAGCTGCACGATCTCGTCCCAGTTCGGGCGCCCCGTCCGGCAGCGATCCACATGCGCCGATTGCAGCGCGGCCTCGAGCTGAAAGCGGCCGATTGCGTTGAACGCGTTCGCGCGCCGCAGCAGTGCGTTCGCCGTTTCGATCATCGACGCGTTCCAGGTTGCAGGGTCTTGTGCCGACAGCGGCACGTAGTCGCCAGCCGCATCGCGTCGCGCATCACGCCGGGCCTGTGCAAACAGCATCAGCGCGAGCAGGCCCAGCGTCTCAGGTTCTTCCGGAAGCAGCTCGACGAGCAGTTGCGCGAGATACAGCGCCTCGTCGGCGAGCTCGCGCCGCTCGGTATCGCCGCCGATCGGATCCGTCCACCCTTCCGCGTACGCCGCATAGACCGCTTCGAGCACCGCGTCGAGCCGGCCGGGCAGCTCCTCGCGCTCGGGCACGCTGAACGGAATGCCCGCTTCGCGGATCTTGGTCTTCGCCCGCACGAGGCGCTTGCTCATCGCGGCGGGCGACATCAGGAACGCCGACGCAATCGTCTTCGCTTCCAGCCCCAACACCACTTGCAGCATCAGCGGCGTGCGAATCGGGGCCTCGAGCGCAGGGTGCGTGCACGCGAACAGCAGCGCCAGCCGCCGGTCGGGCAACGCGTCTGTCGAGCACTCGTCGATTTCGTCGGCGAGAATCAGCAGCTGGTTCGCCACGTCGTCGCCGACCTGGCGATGACGCGCGCCGTCGATCGCCCGGCGGCGCGCAACCGTCATCAGCCACCCTTCAGGACTCGCGGGACAGCCGTGCGCCGGCCAGTCCGCGAGCGCCGCCGCGAATGCGTCGGCGAGCGCGTCCTCGGCCGCGGCGACGTCGCGCGTGCGCATTGCCAGCAGCGCGACGAGCTTGCCGTAGCTGCGGCGAGCGACCGCCTCGGCGATCGACCGCGCGACGCCGTCATCGCCTCGGGCGTCGCGGGACGAGCTCATGCAGACGGCGCTTCGTACGGAGCGGTCCAGACCGGGCGCACCTCCATCACGCCGTGCGCCGCGCCGGGGCAGCGCGACGCCCACGTCATCGCCGCGTCGAGGTTAGGCACGTCGATCAGGTAGTAGCCGGCGAGTTGCTCCTTCGAATCGGAAAACGGGCCATCGAGCACCTGCGGCTTGCCGTCGACGAGCCGCACCGTGGTGGCCGTGTTCGAGTGCTGCAGCCGGTTGGCGCCCACCAGAGCGCCCGATTTCTTCAACGATTCGGTGTACGCGTGATAGGCGGCAACGCCTTGCTGCCGCTCGCTGTCGGTCATCTTGTTCCAGCTGTTTTCTTCCGAGTAGATCATCAACAGGTATTCCATTTGAGCCTCCGTCATGGGGTTGAGGCGGATGAATTGCATCGGCCGCCATCACAATGACGCGCAGGCCGCATGCTGATGGACAACGTGCATCAAATACTCGCGCGTCGGCGCCAGCAGCCGCGCTGCGGTGGGAACAAACGACTGGATTGCAGCCCGTTCGACCGTGTTTCGTGAAACATGGTCGGGCGCTCGACGCGCGTTGTCGACTCGGGATTCGCTTGCGGCGCAGCGATGTGGAACCGCTGTCCCTTGCCGTTCGATCATCACGGATTGAGCGTACTCCTGCATGCATCGTCGCGTTCGACAATCCGGGGATCAGGCGGCACTGAAACGACCAGCGCGCAGCGCGCCAACCGGGCGATCTCCGCCAGGGCATCAGGCCGGCCCGGTCCGTCTGCGATGTCGTGGATCAGGTGAAGCACCGTATGCAAGCGCGGTATCTCATGCATCATGAACGCATGTCGCATGACATTGCCACTCCGATTCGTCTCGCCTGTTTGATTCACGCAGTTCTCCCTGTTGACGGACCTCGGCCGGGTATCGATCCTGGGTGGACAGTTCAATCAGAACCGATGCCGGATTCCCGCGCCAATGAGCAGCTGGTTACGGCCGGATGACGGCTCCGCGCTGTTGATCACTGCCGGCGCGTCCGTCGAGGCCCGCTGGTAGACCGTCTCGACGTATGCATCGGTACGCCTCGATAGCAGGTAAGCCGCCTGCAAGCCGGCCTGGTGCCAGTGCTGGTTCGAACCGTTCGTATAGTTGTACATGCCGGCAAGCGACAGCGTCGGCATGAGCTGATATTGTGCGTTGACCTCGTAGTTGTTGAACTGCGCCGAAGGAGCAGGGTTGCCGGTGTCCGCATCGACCAGACCGCTGAATGTGGAGCGCGACCACGCTGCTCCGAGCGTAAGGTCGCCGATCGCGTAGTTCGCCCCCGCACCATATGTATTCTGCGTCTGCGCGAACGCGTCAAACGTGCGGCGAGCACCGCCTGGCACAATGACCGCATCGTACGCACCAGTGCTGGTGGCACCACGCCCGCTCGCATGCAGCCACGCTGCCCCGGCGTTGAACGGACCATTCTGGTAGCTGATGCCCAGGCTATACGCGCGGTTGTTTGCGAACTGACCGGCAGCATTCGATAGTGCGTAGATACCGCCAACGGTCAAACCGCCGAATGACGGGCTCGTGTACTTCACCGAGTTGCGTGCTAAGTACGAGTTGTTGGCGTTGTCGTTGTCGAACGGATGAGCGAACGCGGTGCCGCCCGCTCCGCCCGTCAGTGTTACCGGAGCGAAGAAGTCGTGGACCGAATCGTACTGATGGCCGAGCGTTACCGTCCCCCACGCGTCGCCGCTCAGCCCGACGTAGGACGGGTGATCATCGAATATCTCCCCTGTTGTGATCGAGAAGCCGCGTTCGAGCATAAAAATGGCCTTGTTGCCGCCGCCGAGATCTTCGCTGCCCTGGAGTGCCCAGAAGCTGCCGTCGATCAGACCGCTCGTTGCCTTGTACTGCGCATGACCGCCCACGTTGTTCAGCCATGCGAGGCCAGTGTCGAGTTCACCGTACATCGTCACGCTGCTCTGGGCTTGTGCGTTGGTTGTCAAAGCCGCAAGCGCCATTGCGCCAGCTGTGAAACCGTCCAGGACTGCTTTTGTTGTTGTCGACATGCAACCATCTTCCAGAAAGTTATGAATGGAACGGGCCGGCAGGCGGGTGCCGCCGCGCCCTGCGTCAACCGCTGACGCGCCCGGACGTCAGCGGAATCGCCGTGTCAGTACCACCGGCCATAGCGCCGGATATAGACGGTCTTGACGAGTTGGGTAAGCAGCATGTAGCTGGCGATGGTCGCGACGAGCCATCCCCAGTAGCGGTGATCCAGCGCCTGGAAGCCAAGCGCCGATGCGAATGGCGAGAACGGCAGCCAGCAGCCAACGAGAATCGCAATGGTCGTCGACAGCGTGACCGGCAGTGCTGCCATGCTCTGCAGGAACGGAATCCGATGCGTGCGCAGCATGTGCACGACCAGCGTCTGCGACACGAGACCTTCGATGAACCAGCCGGAATTCATGATGATCTGGCCGCCGCCATCGGCGTGATAAGCGGCGCCGGCGCCGAACACCGTCCACATCAGCCAAAAGGTCGTGATGTCGAATACGGACGACGTCGGCCCGAGCCAGATCATGAAACGTTTGATGTTGCCGGCATCCCACTTGCGGGGCTTCCTGAGGAATTCAGGGTCCATCCTGTCCCAAGGCAGGAACATTTGCGACAGGTCGTAGATCAGGTTCTGGACCAGCAACTGCATCGCGAGCATCGGCTCCCATGGCAGGAACGCACTCGCCACCAGCAACGAGAACACATTGCCGAAGTTCGAGCTGGCAGTCATGTTCAGGTACTTGAGGATATTGCCGAACGTTTCCCGGCCCTTGATGACCCCTTCTTCGAGCACCATCAGGCTCTTTTCGAGCAGGATGATGTCGGCGGTTTCCTTGGCGATGTCGGTGCCCGTGTCGACCGAAATGCCCACGTCCGCGTCGCGTAGCGCGGGCGCGTCGTTGATGCCGTCGCCGAGGAAGCCCACCGTATGGTCGTTGGTCTGCAAAGACTTGACCACGCGGGCCTTCTGCAACGGCGTGAGCTTCGCGAAGACTGTCGTGCACTCGACCGCCGCACAGAGTTCGTCGTCGTTCATCTGCTCGACGTCGCGCCCCAGCACCGGGATGCCCGGATCAAGGCCGACGTCCCGGCAGACCTTCGCCGTCACGATCGGGTTGTCGCCCGTGAGCACCTTGATCGTCACGCCATGTTCGTTCAGCGCGCGGATCGCTTGTGCGGCCGAGTCCTTCGGTGGATCGAAAAAGGTCAGGAAACCGCGAACCACGAGGCGCTCTTCGTCGGCGTTCCGGTACTGCGGTTTCGCTTCGGCTCGCGAGATTTCGCGCGTGGCGACGACCAGTACGCGGTAGCCTTCCGCGTTGTATTCCTGCGATCTGGCAATCATCGCAGTGCGCGCGACCTCGTCGAGCTCGCAAACGACATCGCCCTGCTGCACCTGCGTGCAGGCCGCAAGCATCTCCTCCACTGCGCCTTTGGATACCATCAGTTGGCTGCCGTCGGCGCGCTCGACGACCACGGACAGACGTCGGCGCACGAAGTCGAACGGCAGTTCGTCGACCTTCGCGAAGTGGGCCTGCGTGGGTGGCACGCCGGCCGCCTCCGCATGGCTCACGATCGCAATGTCAATCAGATTCTTCTGCCCGCTCTGATGGAAGCTGTTTAGCCATGCCAACTCGAGGATATGGTCGTCGCGGCGGCCCTCGATGTCCAGATGATGTTCGAGGATGATCCGGTCCTGCGTGAGAGTGCCGGTCTTGTCCGTGCACAACACGTCCATCGCGCCGAAGTTCTGGACAGAGTTCAGGCGCTTCACCACCACCTTGCGTCGTGCCATAGCCACAGCGCCTTTCGCAAGATTCGCCGAAACGATCATCGGCAGCATTTCCGGCGTAAGGCCAACCGCGACGGCAAGCGCGAACGTCAGAGCGGAAAGCCAGTCACCTTTGAGCAGCCCGTTGATCAGGAATACGACGGGCACCATGACGAGCATGAAGCGGATCAGTAGCCACGAAACGCTGTTCACGCCGCGATCGAAGCTCGTTTCGATCCGCTTCCGGCTAGTCACGTTCTTCGCGAGTGCGCCGAAGTAAGTATCGGCACCGGTCGCGACGACAACTGCCGTTGCCGTGCCGCTGACCACATTGGTGCCCATGAAACAGACGTTCGCCAGTTCGAGCGGATCGGCCGGGCCCGCATCGGCGACATCGGCCGACTTCTGCATCACGGCGCCGAGCGTGTCGTACTTCTCGACCGGCAGTGCTTCGCCCGTAAGCGCGGCCTGGCTGATGAACAGATCGCGCGACTTGATGAGGCGAATATCGGCGGGAATCATGTCGCCCGCTTGCAGCGTAACGATATCGCCGACCACGAGATTGGACATCGGAATCTCGCGCTTCACCGACTTCCCGGCCTTCGACGCACGGCGCACGACGGTAGCCGTGGTCCGCACCATCGACTTGAGCCGTTCCGCTGCCTTGTTCGACCGGTATTCCTGGAAGAAGCGCAGCAGGCTGCTCACCGTGACCATCGTGAGCAGGATGCTCACGCCGGTCCAGTCGCGATCTCCTGCCGCGGCAAGGTAGACGTCTGTGCAATAGCTGATGCCGGCGAGCACGAGCAGCACGATCACAAACGGGTTGTAGAAAGCATGCAGCACCTGGATCAGCGCGTGTGGCGGCTTGTCGTGCGCGACCTCGTTCGGACCCGTGCTGCGCAGGCGCTGTTCGGCGTCGGCGTCGACCAGGCCGTCAACGGAGCTTTGCGTATGCAGCAAGGTGGCTTCGATGCTGTTTCCGGCTTCGCTGGCAATCTGCGCGGAAATCCTGTTGCGATCCCGGGACGAGGATGCAGTTAGAAATCCCTTCTGTCTGAGACGAGATTCGTGATGATGCGAGGGTTGTTTTTGCATGGATTATCCCGGGCAGGGGCGAGCGCTAGCCGACCCCTGTCGCGGCCTCAAGAAGTTGATATTTAATGCAGAAAGTCAGCGGAACCGGGCGCGGACTGCGGCCCAACACTTTCCGATCAATGTGATGTTTTGATGCTCGCCGGTACGCAGAGTGAGCAGCGAGTCATAGTACGGGCGTGCCTCTTGAATATGAGGCAGGTTCGATACAAGAAGAGCGAAGTGCATGATGTTTCTCCGTCCGGGCTATGGCCCGGAGCGTCGTTCTGGTTTGCCTGCCCGAAGGCCTGAACCATGACGTCAATGCTCAATGCTCGAGTGACGGGAAACGGTGCAGCCTCCGCTCAGGCGGAAGAAAAACTGGATGGCGGTAAGGGACAAGAGTCACCGTCGGGCATAGGGGCTCCTTCCTCGTGCCAGATGCACGAGCGCGTTTATTCAATCAAGTCCCGTACTGATTACAAGGACCGTACGGACGTGAACGGACAACGCTGCGCGAATCGAAGTGCACAACGCGGGAAGCACGAACGAGCGCAATCGCGCCGGTTTGTGCGTAGCTATTTGAAGGTGCGAGGGGGGTACTGCGACGAATACTGCGACGCGCACCGTCCCGCCTGATGGCGGGACGGCGGCTTGATGGGGCGGACGTCCTGCCGGTCAGGCGGTCAAACTGCTCGAAGATCGACTACTACAGGGTTCCAAGGCATTAGCCCCAATCGTTGAAAACGGACGAATCGTAAACACCACGAAAGGCTATGTCAAGCAGACCGAAGGAAAATCTGCGAGGAGATGGTTTGGAGAATTTTGAGAGAGTCTCAACCCATGCGCGAGTTCTATTGATTCCCATAGCGACGCACAAAAAAATGGCGCCGCGGGCATTCAGCCCGCGGCGCCATTTCGTGGCGCTACGACGCGAACAACACGCCGTAGCCCGACAGCACACTTACATCGTCACGCCGTCTGCGACTTCCTTGAAGTCCTCGATCTGGTCGAAGTTCATGTATTGATAGATCTTGTCGCCGTTGGCATTGAGCACGCCCATGTCGGCCATGTACTCTTCCCTGGTCGGGATCTTGCCCAGACGCGAGCAGATCGCCGCCAGTTCCGCCGAGCCGAGGTACACGTTCGTATTCTTGCCGAGGCGGTTCGGGAAGTTGCGGGTCGAGGTCGACATGACCGTCGCACCTTCGCGCACCTGGGCCTGGTTACCCATGCACAGCGAGCAGCCCGGCATTTCGGTACGCGCACCTGCCGTGCCGAACACGCCGTAGTGGCCTTCCTCGGTCAGCTGCTTCTGATCCATCTTGGTCGGCGGAGCCACCCACAGCTTGACCGGAATGTCGCGCTTGCCTTCGAGCAGCTTCGACGCGGCGCGGAAGTGACCGATGTTGGTCATGCACGAGCCGATGAACACTTCGTCGATCTTGGCACCCGCCACGTCCGACAGCGTCTTCACGTCGTCCGGATCGTTCGGGCAAGCCACGATCGGCTCGTGGATGTCGGCGAGATCGATCTCGATGACGGCTGCGTACTCGGCGTCGGCATCCGGCGACAGCAGTTGAGGGTCGGCCAGCCACTGCTCCATCGCCTTGATGCGGCGCTGCAGGCTGCGCGGGTCCTGGTAGCCCTGGGCGATCATCCACTTCAGCAGCGTGACGTTGCTGTTCAGGTATTCGATGATCGGTTCCTTGTTCAGGTGCACCGTGCAACCGGCGGCCGAACGCTCGGCGGAAGCATCCGACAGTTCGAACGCTTGCTCGACCTTAAGATCGGGCAGGCCTTCGATTTCGAGAATGCGGCCGGAGAAGATGTTCTTCTTGCCTTGCTTGGCAACCGTCAGCGTGCCTTGCTTGATCGCGTACAGCGGAATCGCGTTGACGAGATCACGCAGCGTCACGCCCGGCTGCATCTTGCCCTTGAAGCGGACCAGCACCGATTCAGGCATGTCCAGCGGCATCGTGCCGGTGGCGGCCGCGAAGGCGACCAGACCCGAACCTGCCGGGAAGCTGATACCGATCGGGAAGCGTGTGTGCGAGTCGCCGCCGGTGCCGACGGTGTCGGGCAGCAGCATGCGATTCAGCCACGAGTGGATCACGCCGTCGCCCGGGCGCAGCGCGATGCCGCCACGGTTGCTGATGAAGTTCGGCAGCGTCTGGTGGGTCTTCACGTCCACCGGCTTCGGATAAGCGGCGGTGTGGCAGAACGACTGCATCACGAGATCGGCCGAGAAGCCGAGGCACGCCAGGTCCTTCAGTTCGTCGCGGGTCATCGGGCCCGTGGTGTCCTGCGAGCCGACCGAGGTCATCTTCGGTTCGCAGTACGTGCCCGGGCGGACGCCTTGGCCTTCCGGCAGACCGCAAGCACGGCCGACCATCTTCTGCGCCAGCGAGAAGCCCTTGCCGCTGTTGGCCGGCTGCTGCGGCAGGCGGAACAGCGTCGACGGAGCGAGACCCAGCGCTTCACGCGCCTTGGCGGTCAGGCCGCGGCCGACGATCAGCGGAATGCGGCCGCCGGCGCGCACTTCGTCGAACAGCACGTCGGACTTGACCTGGAATTCGGCGATCACTTCACCGTTCTTCAGCGCACGGCCTTCGTACGGGCGCAGTTCGACCACGTCGCCCATTTCCATCTTCGACACGTCGAGTTCGATCGGCAGCGCGCCGGCGTCTTCCATCGTGTTGTAGAAGATCGGGGCGATCTTGCCGCCGAGGCACACGCCACCGAAGCGCTTGTTCGGGATGAAGGGGATGTCTTCGCCCGTGAACCACAGCACCGAGTTGGTGGCCGACTTGCGCGAGGAGCCGGTGCCGACCACGTCGCCCACGTACGCGACCAGGTGGCCCTTTTCCTTCAGCGACTCGATGAACTTGACCGGGCCGCGCTTGCCGTCTTCTTCCGGCGTGATGCCGGGGCGCGCGTTCTTCAGCATCGCCAGCGCGTGCAGCGGGATGTCCGGGCGGGTGGTCGCGTCCGGGGCCGGGGACAGGTCGTCGGTATTGGTTTCGCCCGTCACCTTGAACACGGTGATGGTCAGGCTTTGCGGCACTTCGGGACGGCTCGTGAACCATTCGGCGTCGGCCCAGCTTTGCATCACGGCCTTCGCGTTGGCGTTGCCCTTGTCGGCCAGTTCCTTGACGTCGTGGAACTGGTCGAACATCAGCAGGGTCTTCTTCAGCGCGTCGGCGGCCACGGTGCCCACTTCGGCGTCGGACAGCAGTTCGATCAGCGGCTGGATGTTGTAGCCGCCCAGCATCGTGCCGAGCAGTTCGGTGGCGCGCTCGCGCGGGATCAGCGCGCAGGCGGTCTCGCCTTTGGCCACGGCGGCGAGGAAGCCTGCCTTCACGCGGGCGGCCTCGTCCACGCCGGCGGGCACGCGATTGGTGATCAGGTCGAGCAGCGTCTGCTCTTCGCCAGCGGGCGGGTTGGTCAGGAGTTCGACCAGCTCGGCGGTCTGCTGAGCCGTCAGCGGCAGGGGAGGAATGCCGAGCGCGGCGCGTGCGGCCACGTGAGCACGAAAGTTTTCAAGCATGGGGGACCTGCTGGTATTTGCGTTTCAGGGAAAGGCTTTTTAGGCACTCCAAGCTGTGCCGGGCACTGCTTCGATCGCGATTTTAATTGCAATACCCCTCACGGTCAAATGTCTTATGTCTTATATAAGAGTTGCCGTGGCGAAACCGGCGATGCGCGATGCGCTTCTGGTGCTGTGCGCGCGCCTGCCCGCTACCGCAAAAGCACCGACTGTGTAAGCCGTTTCAATCATTCGCCGTCGCTCGAATGCTTTGATTACTGCGCGCTTAACGCCTACAACAGAGGATGTCCGGCGATGTTCTTCCCGGCCGGATTCAACCGGCAGCGGAGGTGCAAATGAGCTATCAACTGATGGGCAGCATCCTCGAAGTGTGCGAATGCAAGGTGCTGTGTCCGTGCTGGATCGGAGAAGATCCCGACAACGGCGTTTGCCGCAGCGCGCTTGCATACCACTACGAGCGAGGCACGATCGACGGCGTCGATGTGTCGGGCCTGACTATCGCGTTCGCGGCATTCATTCCCGGCAATGTGCTCAAAGGTGGCTGGCGCGTCGCAATGTTCGTCGACGAGCGCGCGAGCGACGCGCAATTCGACGCTCTGGTGAGCGTGCACCGTGGCGAGCGCGGCGGCCCCCTCGCGGATCTCGTGCAGTTGATCGGCGAAGTCGTGTGCGTGGAACGCGTGCCGATCGAATACACGGTCGTCGACGGCAAGGGCCGGATGAAAGTCGGCGAAGCAATCGATGCCGAGTTGGAGCCCTATCGCGGCCCGACCGGCGAGCCGACCAAGCTGGTCGAAAGCATCTTTTCGACGATACCGGGCTCCCCTGCTTTCGTCGGCAAGGCGAACTCTTTCCGCCTGCGGCACGAAAAGCTCGATCTCGACCTGGCCTTGAGCGGACATAACGCCATTCAGGGATCGTTCAACTTCGCGTCGTGAAGATGCAAGCACGCTCGCGGCTGTTCGCGCCGCTCTTCGTCGCATTGACGAGCAGCGCGTGGATCGCGTTATGGGTGTGGGACGCGGGGCCCTATGCGCGCTACCTGCGTCACGCGAGCTGGGCCGACCTGCCGCTCGTCGGCCCGATATGCCGCGACGTGCCCGGTGCTAGCGTCACCATCGCGGCGCTGCTGCACAGCGCCGCATGGCTGCTGATGATCGCGGCGATGATGCTGCCGAGCGCCTTCCCGCTGTTCGACACCTTCCGGCGGATGACCGTCGCGCGCGAAAACCGGCGCACGCTGATAGCGCTTCTGATCGTCGGTTATGCGACGACGTGGGCGCTGTTCGGCGTAGTCGCGCACGGCTTCGACGCGGCGCTCCATCTGGTCGCCGAGCAAATTCCGAGCTTGCTTGCCAACAGCTGGCTGATCGGCGCCGCGATCGTCGCGCTCGCGGGCCTCTATCAGTTCAGCAGCCTCAAACATCGATGTCTCGACAAATGCCGCTCGCCGCTGATGTTCATCACCGGGCATTGGCGGGGCAAAAGCGCGCGCCGCGAGAGCTTCGTGCTCGGCATCAGTCACGGCGCGTTCTGCGTCGGCTGCTGTTGGGCGCTGATGTTGCTGATGTTCGCGGTCGGCACCGGCAGCGTCGGCTGGATGCTGGCGCTGGGCGGGATCATGTCGGCCGAGAAGAACTTCCGCTGGGGCAGGTCCATCGGCAAGCCGCTCGGTGTTGCGTTGCTTGCGTGGTCCGCGTGGATCGTCGTACAGCACGCCCGCATCGCCTGAGCCGTGCCCGGCGGCCCGCGTCCACCTGCCCCGTTATCCCTATGCGCTGCCAAAGAATGCCGTGAGTTCGTCGGCGACCGCGCGCGGTTGTTCTTCTGGAATGAAGTGCCCGCAGTGACTAATGGTGCGGCCTTGGACGTCGGTGAAAAACGCTCGCAGAGGGGTCGCCATATCGGCGATGGACCCTTGATCGGAGCCGAGCGTCAGCAGTGGCAAATCGAGCATGCCTCGCTGCTTCAATTCCGCGTTCTGTCGGGCGGACACGTGCGCGGCGCGGTAATACGCAAGGCCGGCGCGTAAGCCGCCGTCTTTCTTCAGAATGCGCAGATATTCATCGATATCGGCTTCAGTGAAAGTATCGGGATTGGCCGTCTTTCGCCGCAAAAACCAGTCGAGGTATTCGCGTTCCTTGCCGGCCAGCAGCAGTTCCGGCAGGTCAGGTAGGACGTGAAACGCAAAATGCCAGGTACGCCATGCACGCTCGGGTGCGGTCGGCAACGCATCGGGCAACGTCACGCCGGGGATCCCCGCATCCAGCAGCGCGAGGCGACGGACCTCGTCGGCGAACATCACGGCGTACGGAAAAGCCACCCACGCTCCAATGTCGTGTCCGGCGAGAAAGTACTGGGTCACTCCGAGTTGCCGGAGCAAACCGTGGACATGGCTCGCAAGGGTCTGTGTGTCGTAGCCGTCCATCGGACGATCCGAATCACCTTGTCCGGGAAGATCCGGTGCGACGATTCGATAGGTCTTTGCAAGCAGCGCCATCACGTTGCGCCACGCGAACCAGCTCTGCGGAAAGCCCGCGAGCAACACGACCACATCGCCCTGTGGGTTTCCACCGGTGACGTAGTGAAGTCTCAAGCCGTCTACGGTCGCGAACTTGTGCTCGAATCCTTCCAACCCCGGAACGGGCCTTGATGCTGGCAGCGTGCTTACGATTTCGGAACGCCCAGATAGCATGGGCGAGTGAAGTGCTTTCACGAACGAGACTCCTTTGGGTTGAGTGATTACATCGTTGAACGGCTGTTTCTCATCGGCGGTTTAAGTTAGGAAATAGTCATTTCCTAATTTGGCGAGGAACACTGGTAACTGGTGCGATGCTATATCTTGCTGTGCTTAGTCCAGCAGACGCATGGCCTGCTCCGCAGCCGCCACTATGTGCGCCCGGGGCCGCCCAACTTTGCCGACGACCCTCAAACCTTGCGTCAAACTCAGCAGGGCGCGGCCGGTAGCGTCCGCATCCACGGCGGACGCGATCGAACCGTCTGTCTGGCCCAGCCGGATCAGACGGCACAACAGACGCTCCGTTCGCTGCAAAGAAGCGGCGACATGACCGGCGACCTCATCATCAAAAGCGAGCAGATCGATTGCGCTTCCGACTACGAGACAGCCCCGCTTGCCCTCGTCGCCAATTGCAGACTCGGCATAAAACCGCAGAACGGCCCGTACCTTGTCGCGGCCGGTTTGCTCCGCGTCGAGCAGGCTTTGCAACTGGCCATTCCGTAGATGGATGTAGCGCTCCAGTGCGGCAAGGAACACCGCTCGCTTATCGGTGAACGCCTTGTAGATACTGCCGGCCGTGAGGCCCATCGCGACACCGAGGTCGCCAAGAGACGTCCCTTGATAGCCGCGTTCGCGAAAAATCTGGATTGCGCCGTCCAGTGCGATGTCCATATCGAATTCGCGAGGACGACCTGGAGCTCGAGGCTGTCTGGCAGGATGGTGGCGTGTGGTCATGGCGCGATTATAGGAAATGATCATTTCCTAATCAAGATGTCCCCGTGTGTACTGTTGTGAGAATCGCGAACCCGGGGTGCGTCGAGCCGTGCAAACCCTAGGGCAAGGCACTGCCTTCGGGCGAGTTTTGTACGGCATTCTTACTGCATGGCACGAGGTGAGACCTTATCGACCGCAGGCCGCAATGACTCACATTGGCGGTCACTCCCCGGGCGACGCGCTTCGCGCTTCGGATACGCGTTGGCTGTCCCACACGCCTAGCTCAATCGCACGCTGCAGCATTCCGACTGTAATTGGCTCCTTATTTTTGTAGTCTTTCACGCCTCTGAGTTTTAGAAGATACCGGGTAAGAATCGAAAATGGCCAAACGCTGAATCCTTCCATATTAAAATATCTAAGAAATTCGAAATCGCCGGGTTGAACGTTAAATGTTATTGCGAACGTGTTAATGAGCTTGCTCGCATCGTCGCCCGTGACGCCAAAATCGTCTTCTAAAGAACTGGATGGCTTTATTGCTATTTTTGGCGGAATTCCGATTTTCTCCCGCAAGAATTCCTCCAGCTCAGCCGAAACTTCCGGTGGTGGCATCATTTATACGATCCTCGTTTTTTACCAGTCTATTGTAGTGCATGACAGATGAGGCGGCGATCCTTATAACGTCATAAGCTGCTAATGTAATACCTAGTCGAACCTGAACAATCCGGAGAGCCTTTTGCAGCAAGGGTTTGAAGCGGAAAGTTGTTGATGCATTTGCAGGAACCTGGCAGATTATGGGTAGTTTCCTGCAAATTCTGTCGAGGTCTGGATGG